>CADCWL010000010.1 GCA_902806405.1 uncultured Thermomicrobiales bacterium
AGGAGGCGCACCGGCGGCAGCGCGGCCAGGCCGAGGCGCGCCAGCGCGACCGGGTGCCGGGCAGAGCGTGGCCGGGGCGGCCCGAGCACCGCCGGCGCTAGCAGCGGCCAGTCGCCCACCAACGGCCCCAGCAACCGGCGGTAGGCCGTGGCGTCGCGCCCAAGCCCGGCCGCCGTGACGGCAACCGAGCGCTCCAGCGCGACCGCGGTCCCGTCGTCCAGGGGGTGCGCCATCGGGATCGGCGGGTGGACCCAGGCGAGCCCGTGGTCGGCCAGCGGCAGCCGGGCGAAGACGGGCGAGGCGGCGCCGAGCGGGTAGACGGCCGAGCCGACGTCGTGCACAAAGCCCGGCGCGGTCAGCGGCAGCGAGCGCGCGGCGCCGCCGACCGTCGCGTTGGCCTCCAGCACCAGCACCGAGCGCCCCGCCCGCGCCAGCGTGACCGCCGCCGCCAGCCCGTTCGGCCCCGCCCCGACGACGACGGCGTCGTACGCTGGGCGCGTGCCCCACCCCCGCTCCCGCCCCGCGGCCGTCACGCCGCTCCCACCGCGCTAGCTCCCCGCGGCGACGAGGAGGGTGCCCACCAGCGCCAGCACCAGGCCGAGGATCACCGCCGTCAGGCCGAGCAACGCGACCGGGCCGGGCGGATCGCCGCCGGCGAACCCGGCCACGACCGGTACGGCGGCGCCGCTGGCGGCGAGGGGCACCGCGACCGAGGTCGGGCCGAGGGCCATGGCGCGGTAGGAGAGGATCATGCCGGCCGCGCCGACGCCGCCGCCGCGGCGCCCCGGTCGTCGCCTCCCGGCAGCGTGCGGACCCTGCCGGGAGGCGACGGCCGGAGCGCCGACGAGGACCGCGTCGACCGCCTGGCTCCAGAGCGCGTGGAGGACGGCGGCCAGTCGCTTGGCGGCGACACCGGCGACGAAGTCGCTCGCCCCGTAGGCCGCGGCCGCGGCGAGCGCGAGGAGGGCGGCGATCACGAGGGCGCGTCCGGCAGCCGGCACGGCGTCGGCCCGGCCTGCTCGACCGGGCGGCCCAGGAAGGCACCGACGGCAGGCACTGGCAACGCGAATGCGGCGGCGGACCTCGTGTTGGCCATGGGCGGAGCGTACTGGCGGGCCGCCCCTAGGTCAAGCCGGCCGGGCCGGCGATCCGACCCCGGAGGACCCGCTCCGGCGGTCCCGAGAGCGGCGGTCCGAGGTGCCGCCCCACCTGCCGTGCGACCTCGTCCGCCTCCTGCCGGCGTCGGCCACGGCACCCCCGGGAAACGAACCCTTCGCCCATCGGCGTTGCCCTCCTCGCTGCGCCCCGTCCCCACATCGGTCCCCGGCCCTGACGGACCTCCGAGCCCTGGGGGCAAACCTGGCCGGCCGCTGCTCCTCACTCCACCTAATCACCACTCGCGGAGAAACAGTCATGCAGCCGGCGCGGGTTCTCCGACCTAAACCCGGCCGGCCCTGCGGCAAACGGAGGCGCCCACCGCCCCGCGGCGGGATCGGTGGCCGCGCCGCCAGCGCCCTATAACTTCCGCAGTAGCTCGCCTCTGTGGTCAACTGCATCCTTCTCAGCGGCCTGAACCTTGATTCGAGCCGCATGCGCCGCATCTGCGGATGCGCCTGCCGATGCTGCAACCGGTGCCGGCGACCTGCCGAAGCGTTGCGCTGTCTGCCTAAGCTCGGGGTTGTCGAGACGGGACGGAAGCAACGTGACACGGGCACCATCCGTGCGGGCGGTTGCCGACCAGTTCTCGAACCCTCGGAGCGCCGTGACCGGTTGCCCGACCGCCTTCTGGCGTGCCGCCGCAACAGGGAAAGTCATCGCATCGACGTAGCCGTGGATAGCGCCTTGCAACCCAATCGGCGTTTCCCGCTGGAAGTCGTCGCGTGGGTCACTCTGGCGCTGCCGCCGCTCAAACTGCCCCCGCCCGAACTCGATCGCGACGGTCGAGCGGGCGCCGAGGAGGAACGCAGCCGCCCACCGGAACCATTCGGCCGAACTCATCCGCACCTCTCCGGCCGACGCGGGTCGTGTCGCCGAATCCGGCCCTGGAGAGGATGCCGCGGCGGCGTGATAGCCTCGGCGCATGGACGCCACCGCGACGCTCCCCGCCGGAACCGGTCGCCTGCCGCGCGTCGCCCTGCTGGGAGCCGACGCGGTCTCGCTCGTCGGCAACAGCCTGACCGGTCTCGCGATCCCCTGGTTCGTCCTGGAGACGACCGGCAGCGCCGCCCGGACCGGCCTCGTCGCCTTCGCCGGTCTCGTCCCGACCGTCCTCGCCGCCTTCTTCGGCGGTGCCCTGGTCGACCGCCTCGGCTTCAAGCGGACGAGCGTCGCCGCCGATCTGGCCAGCGGCCTGAGCGTCGCCGCGATCCCGCTCCTCGCCCACACCGCCGGCTTGGCCTTTTGGCACCTCGTGGCGCTGACCTTTCTCGGCGCCCTCCTCGACGCCCCCGAGGGAACCGCCCGCGGCGGCCTGCTCCCGGACCTGGCCGCCGCCGCCGCCGTGCCGCTGGAGCGCGCGAACGCCGCGTCCTAGACGGTCCGGGGGCGGGCCAGCCTGCTCGGCCCGCCCCTGGCGGGGCTCCTGATCGTCGCATTCGGGCCGAGCAACGTCCTCTGGCTCGACGCGGCCTCCTGCGTCGTGTCGGCCGTCCTCGTCGGCTCCTTCGTCCCCGCTCCCAACGGGGGGCCGACGACCGTGGTTCCGACCGCCCCTCCTACCTTGACGAGGTCCGTGTCGGACTGCGCTTCCTCCGGGACGATCGGCTCGTCCGGTCGATGGCCGTGACAGGGGCCGCCATCAACTTCCTGGTTGCCCCGCTCTTCGGCGTCCTCCTCCCGGTCTACGCCCGGACCACCTTCGGGAGCGCCCGCGATCTCGGCCTGAGGATCGCCGGCTTCGGCGCCGGCTCGCTCGTCGGGTCGATCGCCTTCGGGGCGATCGGTCCCAGACTGCCGCGTCGACCGACCCTGATCGGAACCGTGCTCCTTGCCGGCGCCCCGTTCTCGGTGCTGGGCGCCGGGCCTCCGCTTCCGCTTGGGGTCGTCGCCCTGGTGGTCGACGGCGCCGCGGTCGGCGCTCTCAACCCGCTCGCGGGGACCATCTTGCAGGAGCGCACCCCGGTGGCGCTCCGGGGCCGCGTCCTCGGCGCCTTCATGGCGGCGGTTATGTTCGCCGCCCCAGTCGGCGTCCTGCTCGCCGGCGCGCTGACCGAGGCGGTCGGACCTCGTCCCCTCTTGCTCGGGATGGAGGTTGCCTTCTTCGCCGTGGCCGTCTCGATGCTCGCCAATCCCGCCTTACGGGAGTTCGACCGGTGAGGCTGCCGTCGGCAAGCCGGCGGGCCGACGGCGTCCTACGCTCCCGGCGCCGGCGTTGGGGATGGGGCGCCCTCATCGTCGCCGTCGTCTCGACCCCGATGCTGCGTGCCAACGATCCTGCGGACCAACCTGTCCGGTCGCGGTGCGGTCCGGATTCCGGTCCCGCCAAAGATGAAGTGGTTGCCCACCGTGTCGTCGGTCTCGTGCCCGCTCAGCGCCTTACGGACAGCGCTAGACGATGCGCCGTCCGCTCGCGCCAAATACGCCCTAGGAATCCGACGAGGGCGTCGGCGGTTGGGGCCGCCCGGGGATCAGCCCGACCCTCGTATCGAACACAAGGCGACTCGGGCCGGCCCGGGTTCGGCCGGCGGCGGGGGCTCCGCCGGCGTTGCCATCGCGCCGACATCGCGAACGGTCCTGAAGTCGCCGTCGTCGTCGGTCTCGGTGTCCTCGGCCTCGAGGAACCCGGCGCAGACGATCAATTCGACGACCCTTGGCCGGACGTTCGCCCCCGCAGGCGGCGCGGCGTCCGGTCCGGGATCGGGATGCCGTCGTTGACCAGGAGCAGCCGGTCGCGGGTCGCCTCGTCGCCGCGTTCGTAGGCGACCTGAGCGGCGAGCGGTCAGTCGACGACGCTGACGATGCGGAAGTCGTCGCGCGGGGGAGCGCTCGGCGCGGCGACCAGAGGCTCGATCCGCTCTAACCGCTTTTCCTGCCCGGCGTTCATCCGACCAACTCCTCGGCGATGGCGTCCTCGATGCGGGCCAGTCGGCTCTCGGCGGCGCCGGCCTCGTGCGGCAGGACGTAGGAACGGGCAAGGTTGGCGAGGCCGTCGGCGCGGTCGGGCCGCATCTCCCCCGCCCGGACCGACTCCATCGCCTTTCGCAGCTAGTCGCCGGCTTCGCGCAGCGTCTCGGGCATCGCGGCGCGGGCGCGCCGCCTGATACCCTACCTTAACGGAGTCGGTCTCCCCGACCCGGGCCTCCCACGACTTGACGTCGACCGGAGGCGGCGTCGGAACGGAGAGGCAGAGCAAAGGGTTGACTGCCTTGCCCACCGCCGACGCCGGCCAGCCCATCGTCGCCTCCGCCGGCGTCATCCGCAGCTCGGCCAGCTTCTCCTCGGGCGTCGTGTGCGTCCCCTCCCGGCGTCGATCCACCGCGCGGACAACCGCCGGTCATCTTGGCAAGGCATCCGGACATCCGGACCACGGGATGCACCCCCGGCCCCTGCATCCGTGACCGGCCGCTTTGCGCGCGATCGCGCCACCTGGGCCCTCTACGCCGCGGTCGCGCTCTTCGCCTATCTCCAGACCGGCCTCGGTCCGGCAATGCCGTTCGTCCGGGACAGGCTCCACCTCTCGTACACGATGGCCAGCCTGCACTTCTCGGCCTTCGCGGGCGGCGCGATCGTGGCCGGCGCGGTCGGAGATCGGATCGCCCGGCGCTTCGGCCGTTCCGCGTCGCTCTGGGGCGGGCTGGGCGGGATGGCGGTCGGGCTCTCGCTCGTCGCGCTCGGACCCTCGGCGGTGGTCACCGTTGTCGGGGCGCTCGCGGCCGGGTCGTTCGGGACCGTGGCCCTCACCGCGGACCAGGCCGCCCTCTCCGACCTCCACCGCTCCGCCCGCGCGGTCGCCATCGCCGAGTCGAACGTCGCCGCCAGTTTGGCCGCGATCGTCGCCCCGCTCGCCGTCGGCGGGCTGGCCGGCGCCGGGCTCCCGTGGCAGGCCGCGCTCCTGCTCGGCCTGCCCGCGCTGCTCCTGCTCCGGGTCGCGTTCCGGGCCGCCGCGATCCCCTCGCCCGTTCCTCCGACGCTGATCCGGGATCGGTCGACCGATCGTCTGCCGCGCCCCTTCTGGCTCGTGTGCGGGGTGATGTTCCTGGCCTCCGGCGCGGAGTGGTGCGTGGCCTACTGGGGCGCCGACTTCCTCGCGACCGTGGTCGGCCTGCGGGAGGCGACGGCGGCCACGGCCATGGGCGTCTTCTTCGCGGCCATGGTGCTCGGCCGCTTCGCCGGCGCACGCTTGGCGCGCCAGCGGGGCGTCCCCGATCTCCTCCTCGCGGCGATCGCGGTGGCGCTCGCGGGCTTCCCGCTCTTCTGGTTGGCGCCGTCGCCCGTCGGTTCCCTCGCGGGGCTGTTCGTCGCCGGGGTCGGCATCGCCAACTTCTACCCGCTCACCATCGGCCTGGCGACCGGGCTCGCCGCCGATACGCCGGACCTGGCCACTGCCCGCATCGCGAGCGCGGGCGCGGCGGCGGTGCTGGTGGCGCCGCTCGCCGTCGGGGCGATCTCGGACACGATCGGCATGCGCTGGGGAATCGGCGTGGTGCCGGTGCTCCTGATCGGCGCGCTGGTGGCGGTGACGGCCGTCCGCCGCGCGGACCGTCACGTCGCTGGCTGAGCAGAACCGCCGCGAACGGTACGAGCCGCTTGGGGCCACCGGGCTCGGGGTTTGACGGGGCCAAGCCCGCTGTGTCCAGGAGCCAACGGCTCACGGACGTGCAATCGTTCGAGCCGTCTGCTCGGACGTGAGTTCGTCGATAACCCGCTCGGCGAACGCGAAGTCCTGCCGTCCAGTGCCGCTGCGACGAGACTTTCCTACGCCTCGGGTCCTCCCCAGTAGGGGCCGCCGAGCGCTCGCGGTGGGCCGAGAATCTCCTTCGCCAGCCACGCCCGCCGCAAGCCGGACCGCGACGCTAACGCCGTGAGCGGGCGCGGTTGGTCGTCCGGGTGGCCGGCGCGGGCGGCGTCCCCCGCCGCCCGCTGCTCTCTTCCCCCCTCGGGCGGGCGCCGCGGTTGATCCGTGGCGGCTTCCACCCGGCGGGCTTCCTGTCGCAGCCGCTCCGCCCTGGCCACGTCCCGGCGCAGCTCGTTCGGTCGGGGCGGCCGGTCGGCCGGCTCGCCGACCCGTCGCCGCATGGCGTCCAGCGCGCGTCCGATCATCGCTCGTCACCCCCGTCTGGCGCGCCGACCGCCTAGCCTTCGTTCCGAGCCAGCGACGAGCGCATCGTGGTGTCGGCCTGGAGGTTCTCCATCCGGTAGTGGTCCATGACGCCGAGCCGGCCGCTGCGGAAGGCGTCGGCGAGGGCGAGCGGCACCTGCGCTTCGGCCTCGACGACCCGCGCCCGCATCTCCTGCTCCTGGGCAACGGCCATGGCGCGCCGCTCCTCCGCCTTCGCCTGGGCGATCCGCTTGTCCGCCTCGGCCTGGTCGGTCTGCAGCTCGGCCCCGATGTTGCGCCCGACGTCGACGTCGGCGATGTCGATCGAGAGGATCTCGTATGCGGTGCCGGCGTCGAGCCCCCGCTCCAGCACGTAGCGCGAGATCTGATCGGGGTTCTCCAGGACCTGCTTGTGGGACATCGCCGAGCCGACCGCCGAGACCGTTCCCTCGCCGACGCGGGCGATGATCGTCTCCTCGCCGGCGCCGCCCACCAACCGTTCGATGTTGGCGCGGACGGTCACCCGGGCGACGGCGACGACCTGGATCCCGTCTTTGGCGACCGCGGCGACCCGCGGCGTCTGGATCACCTTCGGGTTGACGCTGACCTGGACCGCCTCCAGCACGTCCCGTCCGGCGAGGTCGATCGCGGTGGCGCGCTGCCAGGGGAGCGGGATGTTGGCGCGGTCGGCCGAGATCAGCGCCTGGACGACGCGCCCGACGTTGCCCCCCGCCAGGTGGTGGGCCTCCATCTGGCCGACGTCGAGGGGCATCCCCGCCTTGCTGGCGCTGATGTACGGCCGCACGATGTCGGCGGGGTTCACCTTGCGCAGCCGCATGCCGATCAGCGTCCCGAGGCTGACCCGCACGCCGGAGAAGATGGCCGTGATCCAGAGCCCGACGGGCACGAAGTAGAAGAAGAGCAGGAGCGCGACGAAGAGGACCGCGGCGACGATAGCGAGGGTGACGATCCCGGCGTCCATGCGATCTCCTCTGCTCCGAAGCGCGCCCGGGGCACGGGCGCGACGGGTGGGTCTACCGGTCGACCCGGCGGACGACCCGCCGGTACCGCTCGTCGCGGACGACCTCGATCGGTTCGCCGGCCGCGACGTAGCCGCCGGCCGTCACGACGTCGACCCGGACGCCCCCGATCTCGGCGACGCCGCCGGGTCGCAGGTCGGACACGGCGACCCCGGTCGAGCCAGTGAGGGACCGTTCAACGGCCGCGATCCGGGCGGATGCGGTTGCGTCCCGGCGCTCGGCGGGACGGCTCAACGACTCCCCCCCGCCGAACCACCGCAGCCAGCCACGCGGCGTGGACCCGGACGCTGCGACCGCCGTTCCGTCGGTGCTGGCCAGTTGCTCGCGCAGGACGAGCGCGCCCAGGCGGCCGCTACGGGGCAGGAAGGACAGCACCGCGACCAGGCCGACCACGACGGCGACGAACGCCGCCGCGACGCTGAAGCCGGCGCGCTCGATCCCCGCCGGCGTCGGAACCTCCCGCCCGAGCATCGCCAAGAACAGCCCACCGAGAAGCGCGGCGAGCCCCAGGACGCCGGGCACGCCAAACCCCGGCACGACGAAGAGCTCGACCCCGATCAGCGCGAGCCCGAGCACGACGAGGGCGACGTCCTCCCACCCCGCCAGCCCGGCCAAGACATGGCCCCAGAAGAACGCGGCGAGGAGCCCGAGCCCCACCGCGCCCGCGACGCCGAAGCCCTCGACGAAGAAGTCGCCGATGATCAGGAGCAGCGCGATGGCGAGCAGCAGCGAGGCGACGACGGGGTCGGTAATGAACCGGACGACCCGTTCCGCCGGTCCGGGGGACGTTTCGACGACCTCCCGGTCGGTGAGCCCGGTCGCGCCGAGGAGCGCCGCCCGGTCGGCGACCTCCCCCTCGGCGTAGCCCCACGCCAACGCCTCGCTCGTGGTCAACGTGAGCAGTTCCCCCCGCGCGACGAGCCCGTCGATCGCCACATCCGGATCGACCATCGCCTCGGCCACGCGGGGGTCGCGCCCCCGCGCCTCGGCGGTCGTTTTGAAGGTCTTGCGCACCGCCGAGACGACCTTCGCGCTGGCCGTCTCGCCGGTCCCGCCCTCGACCGGGGTCGCGGCGCCGATGACGGCGGCGGGGGTCAAATAGATCCGCTCGGCGGCGATGGCGATCAGGGCTCCGGCGGAGAAGGCGGTGCGGTCGACGAAGGCGATCGTCGGCACCTCGCTGTCGAGCAGGGCGTCGCGCATGCGGAGGACGGCATCGAGCCGGCCACCGGGTGTGTCGATCTCCAGCAGCACCGCCGCCGCATCGTCCGCCGCGGCCTGGTCGAGCACCCGGTCCAGGTACGGCGCCAAGCCGAGGTCGATTGCGCCCGTGATCGGGACGACGTAGACCGGGCCGGACCCGTTCGCGGCCGGTGCCGGCCGCCCGAGCGCCGACGCGGCCGCGATGCAGAGCACGGCAAGAAGCACCAGCCCCCACCGACGGGCGGAGCGGGGGCGGTCGGGGACCGACGAGCGCTTGGCGCGCTGCGGGGGCAGGGAAGGCGGGGGCGGCGCCCAGGAGTCCTCCATTTTACCAGCGCCGCAGGAAGCGTACCGCGGTCGACGATCGGGCGGAGCGGCACGAACGGCACGCCGGCGGCCAAGACCGCGGCCGAGTCGAAAGCGCCGGCGAGGAGTTCGGCGGCTGCCGCCGCCCCGCACCCTGGGCAGACGGCGGGCTCGGACGGGGAGGGGCCGCCAGCGGCCGGAGTGGCGGGTACGGCGCCGACGACGGACTCGTGCTCGCCGTCGCCCTGGCCGCGTGGTTCGGCACGCGGGACGAGGGATCGGGCTACGTGGAGTTCGGCCAGAACGGCCGGACGCGGTACGCCCAAGGCGCCGACGGGCACTGGTACCCGGACGACGAAGAAGACGACGACTCCGATTGGGCGGACGGACCGTCGGGCTCTATCGATTGGCGGACCTCGTGGCGGAACACCGTCGGGTGGTAGCTCAGAGGCCCCACATGCCCCGCTGAGCAACCCAAGACGATCCGCGGGTCGGGGGCGTCGCCAAGCAGTGCGCCTCTTACAGGGGTACTCATCGCGTCCGTCGACCGCCACGGTGTTGCGCTGTTGCGCTGTTGTCGGAGGGGTTAGGGCGCACGTGCGCTTCCAGCGGCTCGACGACGCACCGGCCGGCGGCGTCGGGTCGTCGAGGTTCCCGCAGTGGATGATCCCCGGGGCGTCGGCCGGGTTGTCGGACGGGTTGCCGGTCTCCGATCGGCCGTCGGCGTCGGCGGCCATGAGTGGCCAGAGGCCGACCGCCTCGCCTGGGAAGCCGCGAGGTCTGCCGACGACGACGCGGCGGCGGACGACATCGTCCTCCCCGTGACCGACTCCGGCCCTTCCCGCGACCAGACGGGCCGGTCGGCATGCTCGTCGTCACGCCGTACCCCGGTCGGGACGATGACGAGGCCGAGGACGACAAAGCGACGCCAGCTCCAACGCCCGAGTCGGGACCGCCGGACATGGTCGGATACGACGCGCGGGGCAGCCGCTCACGCGGGCGGCCGTCGAGATTGGCCGCGACATTGCGGTCGAGGCGATCGCGGATCGTCCCTCTTGCAATCGGGAATTAGGGGACAGCCAGTTCATTCCCCGTTGTATGGACGCCCCGCTGGGTTGGCCACGACGCGGGGTGGGGCGTGCCCCCGCCCGTCACTTTCCGCCGCCAGCTCGGCCAGCCGCTCCCGGAAGCCGGTGCGGCAGGTGAAGCCGAGCACCCGGTCCGCCTTGCTCGGGTCGTAGACGCGGTCGATCGAGTCGAACATCGACCAGCCGCGGCGGGCGTAGATGGCCGGGTAGTCGGGGAAGTACCGCGCCACAACCGCCGGCGCCCGCTCGATGAGTGATTCGGTGTCCTCCCGGCGGAACGGCGTCGGCGCCGAGACGATGAAGGTGTCGAAGCCGAGGGCCGGCGCCTGCTCCAGTGCGACGACGTGCGCCTCGGCGGCGTCCTCGACCGTCAGCCGGCGGAAGAGCAGCTCGTTGGTCTTGGTGTTCTCCCCCGACAGCCCGATCTCGTGCGCCATGTCGTCCTCCTCGGGGAAGAACCGCGAGGTGCGGAGGACGACGACGGGCAGTCGGTGCTCCTCGTGGACGAGGCGGCAGAGGTGCTCGGCGGCGAGCTTGGTCACGCCGTAGACGTTGCGCGGCAGCAGGGGCGCCATCTCCTCCGTGATCCAGACGGCGCCCGCGGCGCCGCCGGCCCGTCCGGCGCGGATCGCGTTGGAGATCATCAGCGAGGTGGTGGAGGTGAAGACGAACCGGTCGACCCCGTGGGCGACCGCCTCCTCCAGCAGGTTGAGCGTCCCCGCCACGTTGACGGCGAGGAAGTCGGCGCGCGAGCGGCGAGCCACGTGGGGCTTGTGGAGCGCTCCGGCGTGGATGACGGCCTCGATGCCGTGGTCGCGGATGGCGGTTCGGACGACGCCGCGGTCGGCGACCGAGCCGACGACGGCGGTCGTCGGCGCCGGCACGGGGTCGAGGCCGACGACCTCGTGCCCCTCGGCGCGCAGCCTGGGCACCAGCGTCCGACCGAGCCAGCCAGACGAGCCGGTCACCAGGACGCGCATCGATCATCCCTCCGTCTGCCGGCCGAAGCCGCCGGGGCGTCCGCTCCGGACGTTCTTCTCCGTCCCGTTCGGTTCATCTCACGGCGTAACTCTGCCCATCGGGCCGCCGTTCGGCTTGGGGCGCCATCTCGGCGAACAGTGTCTTACGGTGGCCCATCGGTGGGCCTTACTCTCCGGCTCTGCGGGGTGCGCGTCCAGTGCACGGTTGCCTCATTCTCGGGAGTCGGAGCGCCACGGAGCGGAACGCACGGTAGCTCGATGGAGGCCCCAGGCGATGACGGCCTTTGAACCCCACCCTTGAACGGTTCGGAGGAAGTCGTCGAGCGCTACCGAAGCGACCCGTCGCACGAACTCGGGACGATGTGGCGTGCCGCGGAGCAGCACCAGGAGTTGGTCGAGCGGTGGCGGCGCCTCCCGATGCTGCATCGGCGGGCCCTCCTCGGAAACAACGTGTTTCCGGGCGAACCGAAAGACGAGGATGGCCGCATCACCTTCACGCTTCGTCCGATGCACATGGGGATGGCCGGCGGTACCTCCAAGCTGGCACTCGACGCGGCCCTCTTTGGCCACTACAGCGGCAGCTTCGGCCCAACCCGGCACCCGGCGGAAAGCTGGCTTCACGCCGCCTAGTTCGGTTTCCAACCTGATGCGGCCCGCGGATGGTTTCGGCAGCCGGCCCGGGCGGTGACGGGGCAGCAGGGACTCCACGAGCGAAAGGTGGAGAAGGCGGTCAGCGAGCCAAATAGGCACTTCAAGAAGTCCTTCCCCTCCGAGCTCTAGATAGCCGAGGGAACTGACGACGTGCGGAAGGCGATGCACAAGGGCGCCCATCCGTCGGGGCATCTACTCCACCAACTGACGAGCGGAGAGGACAATCGCTACATCAGTGCGAACGATCACCGCGACCTCGCCCTCGACGTCCTGACCTGCGGTATTCGGGCCACGCTGGTCATCACTATCAAAGCCCACCGACTGATACCGCAAAGCGTCGAGTGGCAAGCGGAATGGGCACGCATCCATAGCGAACATCCGACAATCACCCCCGACTTTTCGAGCGAGCCCGACGAATCCGGCTCGTCCTAAGGTAGCCTTGCAAGGGCCGTGATGGGCCACTCGGAGTGTGGCTACCCGTGTAGCCAACGAGGCGGAAACGGCGGCACTCTGCGGCACTCGGACCGCCTTGGATTTGGCTCCGAGTCGGGATATTGTGCCGCAACGTACTGCCACGTCCGCCCCCTCCTCGGATTTGTACACACCAGGTTGCGGGCTCGATCCCTATCGTCGACTCCGCCAAAATCTTGGTGATAGAGCCAAATAGTGAGGGCCGGGGCAGAACGCCTCGGCCCTCTGAAATTCCCGGCGACAACCACCTGCCTAGACGGCGCCGGCGAGCGCCCGCTCCACCGAGTCGGCCGCCCCTCTCCGTTCCGTGCCCTCGGTCGCCTTAGCCGGCGGACGGACGTCCGGTGCCTCGATCCTTGTCGCGACCCCAAGCCGCGAGCGCGAGCCCCGCGCCCACTGCCGCCACAATCGCCACGCCGATGGGCGTGCTGCCGGTGATCAAGGCCGCGGCTCCGCCGAAAAAGCCCCACCCCGCCGCGCGTGTCGCCCTGCCTTGCCCTTCCATGCCGATGCCCCTTCCGAGATTCTTGTGCATGGACCGAATTTATCGGCCTTGCAGGTGGCCGCAATTCGAGAAGCTCACCGCCTCACCAGGGGCAGGGCGTC
>CADCWL010000011.1 GCA_902806405.1 uncultured Thermomicrobiales bacterium
ACCCGGAGATCGAGACCAAACCGGCCGAGCAGCCCATGCGAACCGGCAACGTGCCTCCCTCCCGATACGAGGAATCGAACCGGTACCTCCGGGGACGCGTTCTGGCCCGTTTGCGGGAGCATCCGGCCGAGGCGGAGCAGGGCGGCATCGCCCTGACCGAGCTCGGTTCACAGCTCCGTCCGGGCTTCAGCGAAGAAGATCTGCCGTGGTTGATCGGCGTGGTTGACAGCCTCCGCAAGGACGGACTTGCCGTGGCCGAGGAGCGGCCCGTCTACCGCGCAGGGGGTCAACCGGAGGGCGATGAGTTCGAGGTTCGGGTCAAGCTGCCGTAATAGTGCGCCGCCCCGGCCATTAGGGCAACGGAGCCGCGGCCGTCGTCTTGGCAGCGAACATCTGCTGCATCGCCGCCACCTCGGCCTGCTGGGAGGCGACGATCGCGCCGGCCAGTTCCCTCACCATGCTGCTGTCCGATCGCTGGAGGATCGCTTCGGCCATCGGAACCCCGCCCTCGTGATGCCGGATCATGAGTCGGAGAAACTCACGATCCAGGTCCGGGCCCGAGAGGCGCGTCAACTTGGCGAGCTCCTCGGGCGACGCCATCCCAGGCATCCGCCCGTTCCGGCTGTGCCCCATCCATGCCATCTGGCGAGCGGAGCCGGTCAGCGGCAATCCCCAGACGTCGAGCCATCCGAACATCTGCCCGATCTGGTTCTGCTGGGTCAGCATGATGTCCTTCGCCAGACCGGCGATCGCCGGATCGGCGGTTCGCTCCAGGGCGACGAGGGCCATCGTGACCGCCTGTTCGTGGTGGGCCGACATGTCGCGGGCAAAACCGGCTTCCGCCGACCCCTCCTCCGGCGTCGAGTCGCCCGATCTTCCCACCAGCACGCCCGCCACGACGGCAAGACCGAGTAGAGCACCTGCGAGAAGTGAGCGCCACGCCGAGAGGTTGGACGGCTCGTCAACCGTCGCCACTCCCGCAGGGGGCAGGGTCCGGAGGACGCTCGACACCTAGACCGGGGTTCCGACGCCATTCTGGCAGGCGGCGCCGGGCTCGGGCGTGTCCGGCCCCTGCCGGAATGTCCGGATGAACTGGTCGAGTCGCTCGTCGTCGCTGCCATCCAGCTCGAGCTGGTGGTTCCACGAGGACGCGACAACCGGCGCTTCCTGGTCGCCGTAGGGGCTCACGAGAACGTACGTCTGCTCGGCCTTCTCCCGCAAGACGTCGATCTGGTCCTGAGGCAGGTCCGGGCGGTAGGTGAGCCAGACCGCGCCATGCTCCAGCGAGTGGACGGCGCTCTCGTTCTGGATGGGCGCGTCGTAGTAGCCGCAGTTTTGCCAGTACGGTGCGGCGGCGTGTCGGCCACCAACCGGCGGAGACTCTTCGTACGCCACGGTCTCGGCGAGGGAGGCGGTATGGTCGCTGCCGGCGTAGGCAAAGTCGCGGACGCCCTCCGGCCGGACGTTGTTCTGTTGATCCTCGTTCCAGCGGAAGAGGCCGTAAGCGACCCCGGCGACCACGAGTAGACCCAGGATGCCGAACGCGATCCGGGTGATAAGCCACTGCCGCTGCTGCCGCTCGAACGCCTTGCGCCGCTCTTCCCGCTGCTGCCGGACCATCTCCGGGCGCCGCTCCGCGCGCCGGGTTGGCCCTTGCTCGGCGGTGGCAGTCCCGGGCGATCGGTTTGTACCGGCGCTGGCCCCGCGCACGATGGTCGGCTTTGCGGGGGCGCCACTCGGCCTCGCGGATGCCATCGGACCCCCGGTCTTTCCGCCGCGCCCGTCTTTCCCTTGCGTCGCCATACAGGTCTTCGGTCCTTTACCCGGTGCCGCCCCCGTGTCCTTGCGGGGCTCCCACCGCCCTGCTTGACCGTGGCCGCATCGTCCGTCGACATGGGATCATACCATCGGCGTTGTCGAAGACCGCCGTCGGCGGGTCCGGGTCGACGGGGCGAAACGGCCCTCGTGCATCAATGGACGGGGCGACATGGCGGGAGTGCTTCGACGGATCGGACGGGGCATCGGGGAGCACGTCGGCCGGGTCCCAAATCCGGTCAGCCGATCGACGCGCGCCGCTCACGCCCGCGTCCGCGACGCCGACGTTACCGTCACCGTCTGCCCCTACTGCGCGGTTGGGTGCTCCCAGCTCGTCCACACCAAGAACGGGCGGATCGTCAACATCGAAGGGAATCCCGCGTCCCCGATCAACGCCGGCACCCTCTGTCCAAAAGGCGCCGCCACCTCCGGTCTTGTCAGCAATCCAGCCCGCCTGACCACCGTCAAGTACCGTCCGCCCCATGGCACGACCTGGGAGGAACGGACGCTCGAATGGGCGATGGATCGCATCGCCCGCCTCGTCAAGCAGACGCGGGACGACTCCTACGAGGAGCGGGACGGGGATGGCAACCTCGTCAACCGGACGCTGGCGATCGGCCATCTGGGCGGGGCCACCCTCGATAATGAAGAGAACTACCTGATCAAAAAGCTCTTCACGGCCGGGCTCGGCATCGTCGCCGTCGAAAACCAGGCCCGGATATGACACTCCTCGACGGTGCCCGGTCTGGGCGCCCGGCTGGGCCGCGGGGGTGCGACCACCCCCCTCCAGGACCTTGCCAACAGCGATTGTGTCGTGATCATGGGCGCGAACATGGCCGAGAACCATCCGGTTGGGTTCCGGTTCGTGGTTCAGGCGCGGGAACGGGGGGCGACGGTGATCCACGTCGACCCGAGGTTCACCCGTACCTCGGCCCTCTCCGACGTTCACGTGCCGCTTCGCGCCGGCTCCGACATGGTCTTCCTGGGCGCTCTGATCAACTACGTCTTGCAGAACCGGCTCTATTTCGAAGAGTACGTGAAGCGCTACACGAACGCCCCCGTCATCGTCGGCGGCGAGTTCCGTGACACCGAAGACCTCGCCGGCCTCTTCTCCGGCTACAACCCGGATGAGCGACGCTACGATCCCCACTCCTGGCGTTTCGCCGGCCAGGAATCCTCCCCGGCTCTCTCCGATGACCCGAACCAGGACGCCCAAGCCTACAACCAGCGCGTCGGCCGGACCGATCACCCCTTGCGGACCGACCCATCGCTGGAAGATCCACGCTGCGTCTTTCAGGTCGTCAAACGCCACTTCGCCCGCTATACGCCGGAGATGGTGGAACGGCTTTGCGGCGTCCCCACCGCCCTCTTCTTGAGCGTCGCGGAGGCGATCACCAAGAACTCGGGAGCGGACCGGACGACGAGCTTCGCCTACGCCGTCGCCTGGACCCAGCACACGACCGGCACCCAGATGATTTCCTGTTGCGCCATCCTGCAGCTCTTGCTCGGCAACATCGGGCGACCGGGCGGCGGCATCATGGCCCTCCGCGGCCATGCCACGATCCAGGGCAGCACCGACATCCCGACCCTCTACAACCTCCTGCCTGGCTACCTGCCGATGCCGAGCACCGCGGAGCGGCACGCAACTTTGGCCAGCTATCTCGACGCCGTCCGCGCCCCGACCGGCTGGTGGCACAACGCGCCGAAGTACGCGGTCAGCCTCCTCAAGGCCTATTACGGCGAGTCGGCCCAGGAGGCGAACGATTTCGCCTACGATCTGCTGCCCAAGATCGGGGGCGACTACTCCTTCCAGCCGATGCTTCTGATGATGAAAGACCGTGCCCTGACGGGCCTCTTCTGCATGGGCCAGAATCCGGCCGTCGGCGGGCAGAATGCGCGCCTTGCCCGGGAGGCCCTCGCCAAGCTCGATTGGCTCGTCGTCCGCGACATCGTCGAGACGGAGTCGGCGACGTTCTGGCGCGATTCGCCCGAGGTCCGCGACGGCTCGGTTCGGCCGGAGGAGATCGGCACGGAGATCTTCGTCCTGCCCGCCGCCCTGACGCCCGAGAAGGACGGCTCCTACACCAACACGCAGCGGCTGGTGCAGTGGCACGATAAAGCGGTCGAGCCACCGGGGGACGCGCGCTCGGAGGCCTGGTTCGTCGTCGACCTGGCGCGCCGTCTCAAGGATCTGTACGGCGAGGAGACGACCCCCGCCGCGCGCCAGCTGGCCGCGCTCTCCTGGTACTACCCAACCGACGCGCGGGGTGAGCCGGATCTGGACGCCGTGGTCGCGGAGATCAACGGCTACGCCGTCGCCGACGGCACCCTGGTCCCCGGGTACGACGCTCTCCGCGCCGACGGCAGCACGGCCTGCGGCTGCTGGATCTACTCCGGCATCATGCCGGAGCCGGGCCGGAACCTGGCGCGGCAGCGTGCCGGCGATGCGCGGGCCGCGCTCGACTGGGGCTTCGCCTGGCCCGCCAACCGGCGCGTCCTCTACAACCGGGCGTCCGCCCGACCCGATGGCACGCCCTGGTCGGAGCGCAAACGCTGGGTCTGGTGGGACGCCGGCGAGGGGCGGTGGACGGGCCACGACGTGCCAGACTTTCCCGTGACCAAGCCGCCGGACTATCGGCCGCGCGACGGCGCGGAAGGGATGGACGCCCACTCGGGGGACGCCCCGTTCGTGATGCTCGCGGACGGCAAGGGCCAGCTCTACGCCGCGGTCGGCCTCCGGGACGGGCCGCTGCCGACCCACTACGAGCCGTGGGAGACGCCGGTCGCGAATCGACTCTACCCGGACCAGGAGCGAAGTCCGACGGCAAAGCTCCTGGAGCGTCCGGACAACCCGTACCACCGGCCGCGGGACCCGCGCTTCCCCCACGTCCTCACTACGTACCGACTGACCGAGCACCACACGGCCGGTGCGATGTCCCGCTTCGTCCCCTGGTTGGCGGAGCTGCAGCCGGAAGGATTCGCCGAGATCGACCCGGTTCTGGCCGCACGGCTGCAGGTCTCGAGCCGCGACCCGATCGTGATCTCGACGTTGCGGGGCGAGATCGAGACGAACGCGCTGGTCACCTCCCGTCTCCAACCGCTCCAGGTCGACGGGCGACCGCTCCACCAGGTCGGCCTCCCCTGGCACTACGGGTTCGGGGGGATCGCGACCGGCGCGATCGCGAACGACCTGGCCGCGCTCATCGAGGACCCAAACTCGTTCATCCACGAGGGAAAGTCGTTCACCTGCGCCGTGCGCGCCGGTCGGCTCGACGGTAGGGGGGACGCCACGCAGGAGGGGGAAGGATCGCCGTGACGCTGTCCACCTCGGACCGCTCGCCGCTGACCGGGACCACCGGCGCTCGGGCCGGCGCGCTCGGCTTCCTGACCGATGTCAGCCTCTGCATCGGCTGCAAGGCGTGCGAGGTGGCCTGCAAGCAATGGAACCAGCTCCCGGCCGATTCCGGGACGGGAATCACCGGGCTCACCGGCTTCAGCTACGACAATACCGTCGATCTCGGCGCCACGACCTGGCGCCACGTCGCCTTCGTCGAGCAGGCCGCGACGACGGTGGACAGAACCTGGGAAGCCCCGGGGGCGCCGGGTTCTCCTACCGCCTGGCTGATGCTGAGCGATGTCTGCAAGCACTGCGTCCACGCCGGTTGCCTCGAAGCTTGCCCGACCGGGGCCATCGTCCGCACCGAGTTCGACACCGTCGTCATTCAGCAGGACGTCTGCAACGGTTGCGGCTACTGCGTGCCCGCCTGCCCTTTCGGCGTGCCTCAACTAGGAGATACCGACCGCAAGGCCCACAAGTGCACCCTCTGCTACGACCGCCTTGTCGACGGCCTCGAGCCGGCCTGCGCCAAGGCGTGCCCCACTGAATCCATCCGCTTCGGCCCGATCGCCGAGCTCCTGCCCCGCGCCCTGGACCGCGTCGAGCAGCTCCAGGAGCGGGGAGTCGCCGGCGCTCACCTGTACGGCGACCGCGCAATCGGCGGCACGGGAGGCATGGAAGGTCTCAACGCCCTTTTCGTCCTCACCGCACCGCCGGAGGTGTTCAACCTCCCCGCCGCGCCCGAGCTGCCGCAGCGAAAGGTGCTCCCCGCCCTGGTCTCGACCGCGATCGCCGCGGTCGCGTTCATCCTAGGATCCGGCGCGGCGCTGCGGGGACGCCGATGAGCGGCCCGGAGTCAGGAACGACAGGAGGCGATTGGGGCGAGGGGCGTGACCGGCGGGGCCGGGGCGGGTCAGGTGGCGCCGCGTCTGACGATGCGGTGATCGGCCCGGGCTATTACGGAATCCCGGCGATCCACAAGCCGCACTGGAAGTGGTTGATCATCTTCTACTTCTACTTCGGCGGCATCGCCGGGGCGGCTTACGCCGTCGCTACGATCGCCGACGCCGTCGGTGCCAGCGAAGATCGACGGATCGGCCGCATTGGCCGTTACCTATCGTTCGCGGCGCTGCTGCCCAGCCCGATCCTGCTCGTCCTGGACCTGGGGCGGCCGGAGCGCTTCTTTCTGATGTTCCGGGTGCTGAAGCTTCGCTCCCCGATGTCGCTGGGAACCTGGGGCCTGACCGCCTTTGGCGGGTTCTCGGCCCTCTCCGTGGCAGCCCAGGCGGCAGTCGACGGCCGGCTCGGCGACGGCTTTGTCGGGCGTCGCGCGCAACAACTTCCCATCCAGGCGCTTGGCGTTGCCGGGACACCCCTCGCCCTTTTCGTCGCGGGCTACACGGGCGTGCTGCTGGCCGCCACCGCGGTTCCTCTTTGGACCAAGCGCGCGCTCCTGCTCGGCCCGCTGTTCCTCGCCTCCGCTTTCTCGAGCGCGGTCTCCGCGATTGAGCTGATCGTCGCCCTGATGCCGTCCACGCCCGCCGCGACCCGCCATCGGCTGACGCGGCTCGGTGTATCGACGCTGTTCGCCGAGGCTGCGATCTTCATCGCCTGGCGCAACGGTCTCGGGCCGACCGGGCGACCTCTCGGCGAGGGGGCCACCGGCCGGGTCGTCCGACTTGGCGTGGTGGGCGGCGGAATCGCCCTGCCGTTGGTGCTCCAGGCCGTCGCCAGCGTCACGACCGGTGGCTTCGCCCGCATCCTCTCGGTTGTCTCGTCGGTTTCGGTGCTGGCCGGAGGGCTGGCTCTCCGCTACGTGGTCGTCGTCGCGGGTAACACTTCGGCCGACGACCCGCGGGCGACTTTAGGGATGACCGCAGCCGACGGCGCACCGGAGCGCCTCTCGACGCACTGACGAGGTTCGGGTCGGTCCTATTTGCGAACCCGCCGTTCCGGGTCGAGCACTACGCGCTCCATCGTCACCGTCTGCACCCGCTCTACTGGAACCGAGACCCGGCGCCACGGGCGACGCGCGATGCTGACCTCAATCGCGACGATCGCCGGTCTTACGTCCTCTGACGACCGCGAGGGCGCAAGCGTCACGCGCCGTACGGAGCCGAGATAGGCTCCCTCCCCGGTGTAGACATCCATCCCCGTTCGCACGTCGTCGCCGGCGAAACGACCGGCTGTCGGGTGCATCGCCGCTAACCGATCCGCTCCCGCAGCCAGTCCGGGACGTCGGCCAGCGCGAGCCGCTGTTGGCTCATGTCGTCCCGATCCCGAACGGTGACGGCATGATCCTGGAGCGAGTCGAAGTCGACGGTGAAACAGAAGGGGGTGCCGATCTCGTCCTGACGACGGTAGCGTTTCCCGATGTTGCCCGTCTCGTCGTAGTCGACAAGCGCACCGAGCTCCTCGTCCAGTCGGGAGAAGAGGCGTCGGGCCGTTTCCGCGAGCTCCGGCTTCTTCATCAAGGGCAGGACCGCCGCCTTGTAGGGCGCCACCCGCGGATGGAGGCGCAGCACGACGCGCGTGTCCGGCTTGCCGTTGACGTCGAGCGTCTCCTCCTCGTCGTAGGCGTCGAGCAGGAGCACCAGGCAGGTGCGATCGACGCCGAACGTCGGCTCGACGACGTGGGGTAGGTACCGACGGTTCTCGGCCTGGTCGAAGTAGGTCAGGTCTTCGCCGCTGACCTCTTGGTGCTGCCGCAGATCGAAGTCGGTCCGGTTCGCCAGGCCGTACAGCTCCTTCCACCCCATCGGTTCCGGGAACTCGTACTCGAAGTCGACCGTCCGGCTGGAGTAATGGGACAACTCCTCGCCGGCGTGCTCCCGGACGCGGATGTGATCCTCGCGGACGCCGATCAGCCGCAGCCACCCCCGCATTGCGCTCAACCAGTCGTCGAACGCGGTGGCGCCGTCCTCCGGCTTGACGAAGTACTCAATCTCCATCTGCTCGAATTCGAGCTGACGGAAAATGAAGTTGCCCGGGGTGATCTCGTTGCGAAACGCCTTACCGATTTGCCCGATCCCGAACGGAAGCTTGACGCGGGAGGTCGCTACCACGTTCTTGTACTGGACGAACATCGCCTGCGCCGTCTCCGGGCGGAGGTAGACCCGTGTCCCGGTCTCCGAGATCGGCCCGATCGTCGTCGCGAACATCATGTTGAACTGGCGGGCGTCGGTAAGGGTCCGGTTGCCGCAGTTGGGGCACGGCAGATTCGCCTCGCGGAGGATGGCGGAGAGCTCGTCGGGTGACGCTCCCTCCGCCTGCCGGTGCAGTCGCTCCTCGATCAGGTGGTCCGCCCGGAACCGACTCTTGCAAGTCCGACAGTCGACGAGGGGGTCGTTGAAGTTGACGACGTGGCCGGAGGCCTCCCACACCCTGGGGTGCATGAGGATGCTCGCGTCGAGACCGACAACGTCCCGCCGCTTCTGGACGAACGTCCGCCACCACAGGTTCTTGACGTTGCGCTTCAGCTCCGCGCCGAGCGGACCGTAGTCCCAGGTGTTGGCAAGGCCGCCGTAGATCTCGGAGCCGGGATAGACGAAACCCCGCCGCTTGGAGAGGGCGACGATCTTGTCCATCGTGCCGGCTCGCTGCTTCGCAATCATCGGACGGTCTCGCTCCTCGTGCGCGCCTCGTGCGTGGGCTGCCGCGTCGGCCGGCAGGTCCGCTTCCCGCGGTCGTCGGCCGGTTGGGCATCGAGTGCCGCGCGGTCTCGTCCCCGACTTCCGCAGGTGGATCGACCAGATTAGACCCGACGTTCGTCGCCATCCGTCGACGTCCCGACCCCGTCGGCTCCGAGCATCGCTTCAGCGGGCACAACCGGGATACCGGCCTCGTTGTCGGCGGTACCGTCGGCCGGGATGGCGAGACGCCGGTAGACCTGGGTGGTGGAGATGCTGACGTGCCCGAGCATCTGCTGGACCTCCCGGAGGTCGGCGCCGCGCCGAAGTGCATGGGTAGCGAACGTGTGCCGGAGGGTGTGGGGGGTGATGTCGGCGATGTCCGCCCGCAGCGCGTACGACTTGAGGATGAGCCAGAATCCTTGCCGCGTGAGGCGGCTGCCGCGGTGGTTCAGGAACAGGGCCCCGTCACCGTCCAGCGTCAGCGGCGGTCGCGCCGAGCGAAGGTAGTGCCCCACGGCGCGAGTCGCCCCGTCCGTCAGCGGGACCGAGCGCGAGCGTCCGGTCCGCCCCGCGCAGCGAACGTGCGCAGCGTCGAGGTCAACGTCGGCGCAATCGAGTGCCACCAGCTCGCTCACCCGCATCCCGGTGGAGTAGAGCGTCTCCAGCATCGCCCGGTCGCGGATCGCCTCCGGGCGGGACGGGCGTCCCTCCGCTCCGGCATCCGGCTGGGCCAGCAGCCGCTCCACCTCACCTAAGCTGATTGATCGAGGCACGTACTTGTCGACCTTCGGGGAGGCCATGTTCGCCGCCGGATCGGCCCGCATGCGCCCTTCCGCCAGCAGAAACTGGCAGAACGATTTGATCGCCGCCGTCTTGCGTGCCACCGTGGACGAGGCGTACTCGCGGCCCCGCAGATGGAGCAGGTAGAGGGTCAGATGACCGTCACTCAGCTCTTCCCACCGGAGGACGGGAGCCGAGAACGGCATCGCCCGGCTCGGCTCACTGCGACCCTCGGTGACTTCCACCGACGTCGCTCCGTCGCCTCGCTTGAGATAGGCGGCGAACTGGTTCAGGTCGTTCCTGTAGGCAAAGACCGTGTTCAGCGAGAACCCGCGCTCCCTCTCCAAGGCCCGGAGAAACCGCTCGACGTCGTCCTGCATCCCGTCCCCCTGGTGACGCCACGCTTCGGTACCCTGCTTCCGATCGCCTGTCAGGCGCTTCCGGAGCGGCCGCGGCCCTGACGCATCGCTCGCACCCAAAGGGAAGCGCTTCGGGCGCTTCCTTCCCCTGCCGGGTCAACCGCCCAACGCCTAACTGGGAGCCGCGGCGGCGACGGCGCTTGCGGAGGGACAAGGGCCCACGCCTCCTCGCCAAGGGCGGGAACCTCGGGGGCGATGGCCTTCTCAATCCCGCGGGCCGCGATTCTAACATACATAATAAGCGGGATCAGAAGAAGACCCTCCCCTCCCAAGACGGCCGAGCGGGCGGCGCAGCCGCCTGAAGGTGCCATCGCCCGCGGTCGTGGCGGGCGTCGGACCGTCTCGACAACCCTCCTTCCGCCCATGGAAGAGCTAACGTGGTCCCGGTCGCGGCGTCACGAGGACAGCGTAGTACCATTGCCGCGGCAATGGGCCGCCCCGAAGGCGGGGCAACGGGCCGTGCCGGCGCGTCTGGAGCCGCCCACCGTGTCCGAAGGTCTGCTTAACGGCCTATACATCATCCCGATCCTTGCCGTCTTGATCGTGATCCACGAGATCGGCCACTTCGCCTCCGCGCGCGCCGTCGGCGTCACCGTCGAAGAGTTTGGGATCGGCATTCCGCCCCGGATCAAGGGCTGGACCCGCAACGGCGTCATCTGGTCCCTCAACGCCATCCCCTTCGGCGGCTTTGTCCGCGTCCTCGGGGAGGACGGGAAGAGCATGGATCCCGGGTCGATGAACACGAAGCGGCCGCTCCAGCGCGCCTTCTTCCTCGTCGCCGGCAGCGCGATGAACCTGCTCCTGGCCCTTGTCCTGATGATGCTGGTGGTCGGGGTGCAGGGCCTTCCATTCGACCACGTCTACATCGACGAGATCGTGCCGGCGTCGCCGGCGGCTGAGGCCGGCTGGCGTCAAGGCGACCGGATCGTGGAGATGGGCGGGGCTTCGATCGAAGACCGCGACGAGGTCAGCCGCATCGCCAGAGATTTCGCCGGGCGTCCTATGAGCGTGGTCGTCGAGCGGGACGGCGCGCTGCTCGAGACCTCCGTCGTACCCAGGGAGAACCCGCCGGCAAACCAGGGTCCGACCGGCGTCGGCACCCAACCCGTCAGCCGCGCGGACCTGTCGGTCGACACCGTCACCGGCAGCGCGAAAGCGGCCGGCCTTGCCCCTGGGGATCGCCTCGTGTCGGTCGCCGGTCGCGACGTGACGGATCAGTACGTGGTCACTCACGGGTTGGAAACCGCCGGCGGGTTTTTCCGGGGATACGCCAGTGCCGCCGTGCCGGTTCGCGTCCAGCGCGGGGGCGAGACGCGCGAGCTCACGCTTGCCGTTCCCGCCCGGCTCTTCGCACCTTCTGCGCTCGCCGTGGCCGGCCTCGACGCCCGCATCGATCCGATCTTCGAGCAGGTGCCGGCGGCCCAGGTGATTCCGCGCGGGTTCAGCGAGGCGTGGCAGCAGATGAGCGCCATGCTCGCCGGACTGCGCGACCTCGTCACCGGCCAGCAACCGTTGAGTGGCGTCGCCGGGCCGATCGGGATGGGGCAAATCACGAGCGAGGTCATCGGCGAGAGCGTCCTTCCGCTCTGGGTCACGCTCGCCCAGATCAGCATCCTTCTCTCGCTGAACCTTGCCGTGCTCAACCTCTTGCCCCTCCCGGCGCTTGACGGCGGTCGGCTGCTGTTCGTGGTGATCGAGATCCTGCGCGGCGGGCGCCGTATCGCCCCTGAGCGGGAAGGGGTGGTCCATTTCGCCGGGCTCGTCATCCTGCTCGGCTTTATGTTCGTCGTCGCCTTCTTGGACGTCGGTCGGCTCCTTGATGGGCGGTCGTTCTTGCCGTAGCAATCGTTGACGATCCGCGGTGCTTGCGGGGGTAAACTGGACCGGAGCGAGCAGACCCGTCCCTTCCGTCCCATCCCGCCCGCGACGCACCATGTCCCGCCCCGGAGGAGTATCCCGTCCATGAGCCTCGTCGCCCCCCGCCGTTCCACCCGCGTCCTTCAGGTCGGGGACGTCAAGATCGGCGGTGACAACCCGGTCGTCGTTCAGTCGATGACGACCTCTGACACCCGAGATCCCGTCGCCACCCTCCGCCAGATCGGGGAACTGGCGGAGGCCGGATGCGAGGTGGTCCGCGTCGCCGTGCCGGACCGCCGCGCCGCCGCCGCGCTTCCGGAGATCGTGCCCCACTCACCGGTGCCGCTTATCGCCGACATCCATTTCGAGCACACCCTCGCCCTGAAGGCGCTTGACGCCGGCATCCACGGCCTCCGCCTCAACCCGGGCAACATTCGCAAGCACGAGGACGTGCGCGAGGTCGTGCGGAAGGCGAAGGAGCGGCAGACGCCGATCCGGATTGGGGTCAACTACGGTTCGGTCGCGCCGATGCCGCCCGCGTTCGTCGACGAGATGGCGGCGCAGAGTGCGACACAGGATCAACTCCGGGCCGAATGGCTCGTCCGGTCCGCGCTCGGCCACATTAAGATCCTGGAGGACCTCGACTTTGGCCTGACCAAGGTCAGCCTGAAGGCGTTCGAGGTTCCGGTCCTGCTCGAGGCGTACCGCCGCTTCGCGGCGCTGCCGAACGACTACCCGCTCCATCTCGGCGTCACCGAAGCGGGCACGCCCCGGGCCGGCAGCGTCCGCTCCGCCGTCGGCATTGGAACGTTGCTCGCGCTCGGGATCGGCGACACGATCCGCGTTTCCCTGACCACCGATCCGGTCGAGGAGGTCTTCGTCGCCTACGAGATCCTCAAGACGCTCGACCTTCGGCAGAAGGGCGCGACGATGATCGCCTGCCCCACCTGTGGGCGGGTCGAGGTCGACCTCTTCAGCCTTGCCAACCAGGTCGACGAGTTCTTGGCCCAGGTCAAGGAGCCGATTCGCGTGGCGGTCATGGGCTGCGTCGTGAACGGTCCCGGTGAGTCGCGCGACGCCGACGTCGGCCTCGCTGCCGGCAACAGCAAGGGCGTCATCTTCCGGAAGGGCAAGATCGTCCGCACCGTCGCCGAAGCAGACATGCTCGACGCCCTCAAGGCCGAAATTAACCAGGTGCTGGAGGAGCGCCGGAACGGCGTCGTCGACGAGACGGCGGCCGAGCGCTACCAGCCCAAGCACCCGACGATCCAGCTCGTCACCGTCTAATGGCGGTACGCGCCTTGGCAGCTACAAAGGCGCGAGGACCCGTGGTTCGTCGAGGGCACATGGCTCCGCGATGCCGAGGCTCCCGTCCGTTCGTCCCGTAGCCGGGGTTTGTGAAAAGAATCACAGATAGCATCGGAGCCACGTATACTCACGAGCGTGTTTCGAGCCCGCTTCGTTCGGTCACCCCCATCGCCGCTTCGACCAAGGGGCATCCGTGAGCACCGTCGCCGCCCGTTCATGGTTCCTCGCCTTGTTGCTGATCTGCTCCTCGGTCGCCGGGCTCGCCGCCGGTCCTGCTGGGGTCCGGGCGCAGTCGACGGCTGGGACCTCGCTCTCCTGCACCGTCGCGTCTGCGCCCTCTCCCGCGCGGCCGACGGGGGGGGCGCCCAACGTACCGGCAGCACCGGAGCCGCCGGCCGACGCTGTGGAGATGACCGTCGGCTACATCCCGATCTCGATCTATGCCCCCGTCTTCGTCGCGGCCGACAAGGGCTACTACGCCGAAGAGGGGCTTGACGTCGAACTGGAGCCTTTTGCCGGCGGCAGCGACCTCGCCACCCTGACGGCGAGCGGCCAATTGGAGGCCGCTGCCACCGGGGCCGGCCCGGCTCTCTGGAACGCGGTCGCCCTCGGCCTCCCGCTCGCGCTCGTGGCCGCCGGGCACCGCGAAGGGAACCCGGTCGCCACGCCGCTGATGATCTCCCGCGACTCGTGCGAGTCCGGGGCGATCAAGAGCGTCGCCGACCTCCTGGGGAAGCGGGTGGCGGTCAACGCGCCCGGTGCCACGGAGTACTGGTTAGCCCAGGCGCTCGGGACCGGTGGCCTCACCCTCGACGATGTCGATCTCCGGACCCTCGCCTTCCCCGACGCGGTCCTTGCCCTCGAGAGCGGCGCCCTCGCGGCAGCGATGGTCGCCGAACCGTTGGCGACTAAGGCCGAGCAGGACGGTTTCGCCGTCCGCCTCGCGACCGATTTCCCGGTGCAAGCGGTGCAGCCAACGGCGATCGTGGCAAACACCGATTTTATCGGGGAGAACCCGGACGCGGTCCAGGGCTTCGTTACCGCGTACCTCCGTGCATGCCGCGATCTCGCCGGCGAAGGGTTTGCCGATCCGGTGAACCTGGAGATCATCGGGCGCTATGCGCCGGTGCCCCCGGAGTTGATCGCCGCCGCCGTACCACCGATCTACTCCCTCGACGGCAAGATTGATCCCGTTGCCCTGGCCCCCCTCCAAACCTTCTTCCGAGAACGCGGTCAACTCGAGTACGACGAGGACATCGATCCACGCTCCTTCATCGAGCCGCGATTCGCCGAAGCCGCGCTCGGCGAACTGGGTCCGGCGGCGTCGCCCGCCGCCGGAGTGTAGGGAGTTGGGCCGACCGATCGCCGGTTCGCTCGGTCCCGTCCAGGGCCTGTCACTCGCTCCGGCGCGACCGCTCTCGCCGGTCCGTCGGCGAGCGCCGGGCGCGAGCGTGAACGTCGTCGACGTGGGACGCCGCTTCGAAGGAGCCACGGGGCCGGTCGACGCCATCGCGCACGTTCACCTCTCCGTCGCCCCGGGTGAGTTCTGCGTGATCGTCGGACCCTCGGGCTGCGGCAAGACAACCCTCCTTCGCATCGTCGCCGGCCTGGAGGCGGCCACGTCGGGCAGGGTCGATGTCTCTGGCGACGCCGGTCGACCGCGGAACGCGATGGTGTTCCAGGGCCGATCGGTCTTCCCGTGGCTGACGGTCCGGCAAAACGTCGGCTACGGCCTGAAACTCCGCGGCGTCCCCCGGCGCGAGCGCGAACGGCGCGCCGACGCCCTCCTTGCCACCGTCGGCCTGGCCCGCTTCGCCCGATCCTACCCCCACCAGCTCTCGGAAGGGATGCGGCAGCGGGTCGCCATCGCTCGGGCCCTTGCCGTCGATCCCGACCTCCTGCTCATGGACGAGCCGTTCGGCGCGCTTGACGAGCAGACCCGGCTCCTTCTCCAGGAAGAACTGCTTCGCATTTGGGAGAACACCGGCACGACCGTCCTCTTCGTCACCCACTCCATTGACGAGGCGATGGTCCTCGCCGACCGAATCGTGGTGATGGGTGCCCAGCCGGGGACGGTCAAGGCGGTCCTACCGGTGCCCTTCTCGCGGCCGCGCGCTCTCACCGACGTCCGCTCCGATGCTGCGTTCGCCCCGCTCTTCGCTCAGATCTGGGGCATGCTGCGGGAGGAAGTCCTCGCGTCGCGGGCCGATATCCGGCAGGTTCGGGCGTGACGCCCGCTTCCCGGCGGCTGGTGGAAATCGTCCTGACGATCGCGGCCCCGCTGCTGCTCATCGCCTCATGGGAGGCGTTGTCCCGTTCAGGCACGATCGATCGCCGCCTGTGGCCCCCTCCATCGACGCTCTGGGGGACAACCGTGGAGCTGCTTCGGGATGGAAGCCTTCTGACCGACGTCCGCGTCAGCCTCGGTCGAATCCTGGTCGGTTTCGTCCTCGGTGCCGTGCCGGCGATCATGTTCGGGCTGGCGATGGGGCTCTTCTGGCCGGTCCGCGCCTTCCTGATGCCGATCGCGACGGTGATCTACGCGATCCCGAAGATCGCGATCGCGCCGCTCGTCCTGATCGTCTTTGGAACCGGCGAGACGTCAAAGTACGTCGTGGTCGGCCTCTCTATCTTTTTCCTGGTGCTGCTGAACACGATGGCCGGTGTCCTGGCTATCGACCGGTCCTACCGGGATGTGGCCCGGAACTTCGGGGCCGGCCCGCTCGACCTTTTTCTCTCCGTCGCCCTTCCCGGCGCCCTCCCCTCGATTTTCACCGGCCTGCGACTCGGCTTAGGGTTTGCCCTCGTGGTGATCGTCGGCACCGAGTTCATCGACGCCGATCAGGGAATCGGACGGTTCATCTATCAGAGCTACAGCATCCTCGCGATCAACAAGATGTTCGTCGGCCTCCTGGTGACTGGCCTCATGGGCTGGCTGTTGAACGCGGCAATCGGCGTGCTGGAGCGGCTGGTGATCCCCTGGAAAGTCGCCGGCTAAGATGGTCCCAGGGTGTTGGTTTCGGCGTCCCCGGTAGGGGAGCCTAACTCGACACCGTACCGCGAAGTTCAGCCGGCGTCCCTTCCACGCACGCGCGGCTCGACCCACTTGGCCAGTAGGGCGGCGTCGCTCCCTTGTTCCTCGATATATCGTCGGCGAGGTGGAATCCGGGAGTGGCTTGAGGCGATCCGACAGCAGCATCGTTCCGCCCGTGCGGCTCCAGGAACCCATACCGGACCTGGGACCGGTTGTGTAGGTCCATGTCGGTGTGGCCCGCGATGTGACGATTCCGGGGGACGGGAGAGGGCCGGCGGGACACGAGCGTCCCGCCGGCCCTCTCCCGTTTTTGTTCGCTCCGGGCCGGCCTAACTGCCCGAGCGCCGGTAGATGAAGAGATCGAGCGAGCGGGGGTCCGTCGCCAAGAGGTCGTCGGCGACGCCCTCGCCGACGAACGAGTAGAGGGTGACCCACCCGTTCGTCGTCGTCCCAATCGGCCGCCACAGGTTGACCAGTAGGTAACGGCGCCCGCCGCCAAGGACGAGGTCCGGGTTGACGCCCTCGGTCTCGGCGGTTTGTTGCAACTCCTCGGACGCCGCGACCACGTCACCGCCTTCCGGCACGTACTCGGCGATGACGTCGCCGTCGACCTTCACGCCGTAGAGACGATCGGGGTCGAGCGACTCCGGGTCCTCGGCGTAGAGGATGTTCGTCACGCTGCTGTAGACGGATCGCTGCCAAGTGGCCTGACGGACGTACGTCTCGTCGCCGGTGACGACGACCTGCGGGTCACCGGTTACGGTGAAGGTGACCTCGAACGACGACGAGGCCTCGAAGCGGTAAAGGGTGTCCGCCGCTCGTCCGTCCCGCAGGAAGATGACCTGGCGGACGTCGATCCCCTCGGCTTGGTCCGCCTCGAACGGCCCGACGCAGCCGATCCGCGTCAATCGGACGTCCCCACCGGCGTCCTCTGCCCCGACGAAGCTGTACGCGATACCGGAAAGCTGGATTCTGGCGGGGAGCCGCTCCGGCACCCCGTTGTCGCCGATCTGCCCGGGGTCACCCTGACATTGCCGCGGCAGCACCGGCACCTGGGCCACGACGCCTGTCGCCGCGGTCGGTACGGGAGTCTGCCCGGTCTGCCCCGGCAAGGGCTGGACGCGAACGTTCGGGAGCGGCGTCGGCAGGGGCTGTGCCCGCGGCGCCTGGAGGGTGATCTGGACCACCCCGGCCGGCGGCGGCACCACGTTTACGGTCACGTTGTTCACGTTGGTGACGTTGTTGACGACGGTAAAGGAGTTGACGCTGACCGGCGCCTCCACGATCGTCGTCGAGTTGAACTCGTAGACACGATTGTCGATCACCGTGTAGCAGGTGGCGAGCGGGGCCTGTGCGGCGGCTTGCGGCGCCGGCGCAAAGATCGGGAATGCGCCCGCGCAGCCAACTCGCTGCAGCCCGGCCTGACTCACGCTGACGCTAACCTCCGCACGGAACTCGAAGCGCGACTCGGCAAAGACGAGGTTGTTCAGGGTGGACGGGAAGCCCGCAGCGTTCAGCGCCGTGAAGCGTTGGAGCTCCCCTCCGTCGGAGAGGAAGACCTCGGCGAAGCCGACGGCGCCGCCACGGACGAAGAGCTCGCCGCCGCCGTCCAGTGTCGGGACCTGACCAAGGATCGCCGTGGTAGTCGTCCGGAGCGTCTCGATGGAGACGTTGACCTCGGTGCTGGCGTAGGCGTACTGGAACTCCTGCCCCTCAAAGGTATAGGCGAAGGACTGCCCCCCTGCCTCGGACGAGCACGGCTGGCCGAGGTCGATGGTACCGGCGGGAGTGATCGGCGCCTCTGGTACATAGCGGGCCACCACCCTTGCCGCGGCCACGGCGTAGATCTGGACGAACGGGCCTCGCAGCGTCTGAGCGATGAACCCGCGCCGCCCGCCGGAGGCCTGCGGGTCCTGCGACGCGAAGATGCCGAACGATGCGCCGGTCGTCTGGAGCGTATCGACCTGGATCAGCGACTGCGGATCGAGGTCGACCTCCAGATCAAAGAAGTATCGGATGCCCTGGACCTCGATCTCGCGCGGGAAGTCGGCCGGCACCGGCGGCGCCGCGTCGACCGGGATCGACGAGACCGGCTCCGCGGGTGGCTCGACCGTCGGCAACGGCGTCGGCGAGACGGGCGCGTCGGTAGGCGGGGTCGGTTCCAGCTCGGCCGCCGGCGAGGCCTCAGCGGCCACCTCCGTTGGCGTCTCCGTCTCCGTGGTCGCCTCCGGCGTCTGCGCCTCCGTCTCTGTGGTCGCCTCCGTCGTTTGCGTCTCCGTCGTCGCCGGCGCCGCCTCCGTCGCGGGCGTCTCGGTCTCCGCGTCGGCGCCGGCCGTCTCGGGCGTGGCCTCGGCCGTCTCGGTCGGGGAGAGCGGCGTCTCCGTGGCGGCAACGGTCTCGGTGGCCGGGACCGCCGTCTCGGTCGGTGGTGGTGTCTCGGTCGGCACATCGGTCGGCGCGGGCGTCTCCGTCGCCGGGACGGCGGTCTCGGTTGGGGTTGCCGCCGCGGTCGGCTCTAGCGTCGGAAGCGGCGTCTCCGTGGCCTCCGGCGTCGGAATCGGCGTCTCGGTCGGCTCGGGCGTCTCGGTCGGCGGTGGCGGGGTCTCCGTCGGAGCGACCGTCTCGGTCGGCGGAACAGGCGTACCTGTCGGAGCAGTCGTCGCGGTCGGCGGTAACGGTGTTTCGGTCGGGACGGCCGTCTCGGTGGTAGCGGCTTGCGGCTCTTCGGTCATCGCCGCTCCCCCGACCGGGGTGCCGTCGCCATCGGCCGTCGGCGTGGTCGCCGCGAACGCGAGAACCCGCTGCGGCTGGTCGTTCAAGATGACGTAGAGTCGCTCCAGGCTGCCAGCCGCAACGCCCTCCTCCGCACGGGCGGGGAACGGACCGACGCAGCCCAGGCGATCAAGGGTAGTCGCGTCGACATCGTCGGTGACATTTCCCTCGAACGCGAAGGTCTGCCCGCCAAAGGCGATCGTCTGCCCGAGGTTCGTCGGCACCCCATCCTCGTCGAGCAGCACGAACCGATTCAGCGCGCCGTCGTCTCCAAAAAAGAGCTCGGGGAACGGCTGCGCCCCGGCTTCGGCGTAGATCGGCTGGCCGTCGCCGGTTTGGGTTACCGTCTCCAACTCTGCGGTTGAAAGGTCCAGCTCCAGGCCGGCGTACGCGTACTCCACCTCACCCAGAACCAACGGCGCGAAGTTCCCGGACTCGGCGAGACAGGACGCCTCGGCCGACGGCGTCCCCGACTCATCAAGAGGCAACTGCGCCAGGTAGCGGCCCGCTTGTCCGTCCCCGCCGGCCTCCGCCCCGTAGACGCGATCGAACGGTCCGGCTCCTTCCGTCGCCAACAGAGCGAGCCCACGGTCGGTCCCGATCTCCGTCAGCGCCTCCGTGTCGACCGGAACAGGGCGGTCGAGAGAGAATCGGGCGTCATCGAGCGCCACCTCGAGCGGGAAATCGCCGGCCCCGGCGGCGGGGGTCACCGTCCCCTCGGGCTCGATTCCCGCGTCCTCCGTCGCCGCCGGCTCCCGCGTCGCCCCGACGTCGACGGGCGCGGTCGCCGCCGCGTCGACGACGGACGGAGCGGCGTCTGGGGTCAGCGCCGCATCCGTCGGCGTCCCCCCGGTCGGATCGGTGGCCGGTAGCCCTGCCGAGGGAGTATCGGTCTGGGCAACGCCTCCGACGTCGGACGCCGCTTCCTCGGCGGCTTGGCTCCCCTCGGGCACGTAGCGCCCGAGGGGCTGGGGTCGGGTCTGGGCGGAGACGTAGACGCGGTCGAACGGCGGCGCCGCGCTCTCGGCGAAGAGGGTCAAGTCGCCCTGCTGTCCCAGCTCAATCAGGTCTGTCGGTGCTTCGGGGTCAACGCGGTCGAAGACGAAGTCTTCGCCGTTGATCTGGATCGCGGCGGGGAAACGCTGCGGGCGGGCGGGCGTCACCGCCTCGTCCGCTGGCGTCTCTCCCTGCCCCTGCGCCTGCCCTTGGGCCGCCTGCTCGTTCCGATTTCGGCCCGGATCCTGGGGGCGGTCCCGTTGGCGGGTGGCGGTGGGCGTCTCGTCGTTCTGGGCACCAATGGTGCCCTCGCCCGTAGCCAGCGGGAGAAGCAGCGCGGCGACCAGCCCCAAGATCGCGACGACGTGGAGCGTTCGGATGCGCATTGCCATCGGCTCGTCTTCTCCCTCGTCCGAACGCCCGTCTCGCCGTACGCGGAGGCGTCAACCTACGGGCGGTGACATCCCCTCCCCCCACGCGGACGAACCGCGTCGGGCGTTGTGCTAACGACTGTATGCTAGCATGCGTCAACGGCGGCACTCCGAGGCCGTTGCCAGACCGGCACGATTCCCCCTCCAGTCGGGGGGCGCGGCGTCCACTTGATTGCCGGGCGTACCCGGCGACACGGGTGGTGATGAGCGAGGAAGGGGCGAGTCGATGCGTTCATCGGCGCGGGCTTTGGGGTGGGCGCGACGCGCGATCGGCGCACTGGCGTTCCTAGCGCTGATCGTCGGCGTCTTCGGCGGGCTGGGCCTGTCACGGGCAACGGAGGCCGCAGCCCAGGACGGGGACCAGGCCGCGGCACGGGAAGTCAACGTCGAGCTGATCCTTGACCTCTCCGGCTCGATGGCAGCCGACATCGGCGGCGGCGAGACCCGGATGGAAGCTGCCAAGCGGGTCATGAACGACGTGGTCGACGCCCTTCCGGAGCGGGAGGGAATTAACGTCGGGTTCCGGATCTATGGCCACGAAGGCAACAACACCGAGGCCCAGCGCGAGGTCAGCTGCCAATCGTCCGAGCTTGTCGTGCCCATCGAGGGCGTCGACAAGGAGGCGCTGCGCGAGCAGGTCGATCTCGCGCAGCCAATCGGGTGGACCCCGATCGACCTTTCCCTCCGGCGGGCGGGAGGGGATTTCCAGGCCGGGGAGGGTCTCTCGAACAACATCGTCCTGGTGACGGACGGCGAGGAGACGTGCGGGGGTGACCCGTGCGCGACTGCCGCCTCCCTCAGCCAAGGTGACGCGGCCGTGACGACGCACGTCGTGGGCTTCGCGCTGACCGAGGTCCAGCGGCAGCAGGTGAGCTGCATCGCCGAGGAGGGCGGCGGACTCAACCTCGGCGCCGCGAACGCAAACGAGCTCAGTACCGCCCTCTTTACGATCCTCCAAGAGCTCCAAGTTGTCGTCAACAACGGGTTCCTCGAGATCGAGGAGATCGGCGGGCTCTTCCCCCGCGCCACCATCACCTTCGTCGTTAGCGGCGACCAGAGCCCACGCGCGCCGGTGACGCTCACCGACAACAATCGGGTCGAGCTGGCGGTCGGACTCTACGACGTGACGTGGGCGAACCAGAGCGGCCAGGAGAGCCAAATTCGGGTCAACATCGAGGCCGGCCGCACCACCTGGGTGCGCGGCTCGCTTCTCAAATTCCCGCAGGGCGCCGGCGAGATCTACGTCGTGCGGGACATCGCGGGGCTGACCCTTTGGCAGGCGCCCTTCGAGCAGGGGAACTACATCTGGGTGCTCCCCGGGATCTACACGATGGAATTGGTCGAGCGCGTTGGCGACCCCGTGTTGATCATGGCGCAGGTGCAGACCTTGCCGGGTAGCGCCACCCAGGTCGAGATCTTCACGGCCCCGTAGTCCAGCGCCGACCGTGGCTGGGCCACTTGGGGAGTCAGACGAGACCGGGCCGTGGGAGGACATCCTGCGCCCCGGTCTCGACGTTGTATTCGTCGGTTACAACCCATCCCTCCCTGCCTGGCGAACCGGTCACTACTACGCCAATCCCGGGAACCGCTTCTACCGGCTGTTGTACGAGAGCGGTCTCACGCCCCGGCTCCTGGTCCCGAGCGACGACCACCTGCTCCCCGACTTCGGGATCGGCGCCACCGATCTCCTCCCACTGCCGTCGGCGCGGGCCGATATGATCCCCGCTGCCCGCTTCAAGGAGGCGGCCCCGCTCCTGCGCGAGAAGCTGCGGAATTTCGCTCCCCGTTCGGTGTGCTGCAACGGGATCGGCGTTTACCGCCACCTCGTCGGTGGACCACCGGCCGGGCTCGGCCTCCAACCGGAACCGATCGGCACCGCCGCCCTCTTCGTCGTTCCCTCGACGAGCGGGCTTTGCAACGGCCGAGCCTCCCAACGCCTGGCGGCCTTTCGGGATTTGGCCGCCTGGGTTGAGGAGCGGCGTTGCCGCTGACCCGGTCGGCTGCTCTGGTCGCCCCGCGTCCGCATCTCGACTTCGGCTCGGGGGCCACGTTGCGCTCCTCTGGGGCGGGTGCCATGCTGCCGGGGACACGGAGGCGAGATGGGATGGAGGAGGGTTCGTGGAGTCTGGGCAACGGGTACGGGTTGGCGTCATCGGCTGCGGCGCCGGGCTCTTTCACCTGGAAGGGTACGCGGAGGAACCGCGGGCCGAGATCGTCGCCCTGGCGGGCCTGGAGACGGATCGCTGCCGGGAGCTTGCGGAGCGGTTCGGGATTCCCAACGTCTACCGCGACTACACCGAGTTGCTCGCCAACCCCGCGATCGCTGCCGTCAGCATCGCCGTGCCAAACCACCTCCACCTCCCGGTAGCGGTCGCCGCCGTGGCGGCGGGCAAGCACGTCCTGGTGGAAAAGCCGCTGGCGCGTAACGCGGCCGAGGGAGAGCAGATGGTTGCCGCTGCGGAGGCGGCCGGCAAGGTGCTCGCGATCGCCTTCCAGCGGCGCGGCCGGCACGATGTCCGGATCGTGAAGGGGGAGGTGGAGCGCGGGGCCCTCGGGCGGATCTACCATGCCAAGGCGTACTGGATGCGGCGCTCAGGGATTCCCGGTCTCGGCAGCTGGTTCACCAACAAGGAGCAGGCCGGCGGCGGACCCCTGATCGACCTCGGAGTCCATGTCCTCGACATGGCGCTCTGGATGATGGGCAATCCAAAGGTGCAGTCCGTCAGCGCCGCCACGTACGCCGAACTCGGTCCCCGCGGCACCGGCCAGTGGCAGGGCAGCCGGTTCACGATCGCCCCCGGTGTCGCGTATGAGGTGGAGGATTTTGCGACCGCCCTGCTCCGTTTCGAGGACGGAGCAACCCTCCAGCTCGATGCCTCCTGGGCGGCCTACACCGGGCACACCGACGAGTTCGGCGTCTCTCTGCTCGGTTCGAAGGGCGGCGCCGCTATCGACGTCAAGGACTACGCCCAGACCGGGACGCTCCGACTCTTTGGCGAGATTGACGGCACGCCGACGGTGACCGAGCCGCGCCTCGTCCCCCGCACCGGTCACGCCGACATCATCCACGGCTTCGTCGACGCCGTTCTCGACGGCGTCCCGGTCAGTCCGAGCGGCGTCGAGGGTCTCGAGCGGGTACGGCTGATCGAGGCGATCTACCGTTCCGCGGAGGAAGGCCGAGAGATCGCCTTCAGGTAGACCCCGATCGACGGCGGGCGGAAGCCCGTACACCGCCCAATTCTCAAGCGATCTGACTCAACCGACGGGGGAACAATGGACCGATCACTGCAGGTCACCGTCTGGAACGAGTACCGCCATGAGCGGGAAGAGGAGCGGTTCGCGAAGATCTACCCGGAAGGCATCCACGGCGCGATCGCGGCCGGATTGAGGGAACACTCCGACCTGGTCGTCCGCACCGCCACCCTCGACGAGGCGGAGCACGGGTTGTCACCGGCGGCCCTGGACACGACCGACGTCCTGCTCTGGTGGGGACACAAGGCGCACGACGCCGTCGACGACGAAACGGTCGCCCGCGTGCAGGCACGGGTCCTCGCCGGGATGGGCCTTATCGTCCTCCACTCCGGCCACTTCTCCAAGATCTTTAAGCGGCTGATGGGCACCTCCTGCGACCTTAAGTGGCGGGAGGCAGGCGACCGCGAGCGGCTCTGGGTGGTGGACCCCGGCCACCCGATCGCCGCGGGCCTCGGCGAATACATTCAGCTCGACCAGGAGGAGATGTACGGCGAGCACTTCGACATTCCGCCGCCGGAAGCCCTCGTCTTCGTCAGTTGGTTCTCCGGCGGCGAAGTCTTCCGCTCGGGCTGCTGCTACACGCGGGGAGCCGGCAAGATCTTCTACTTCAGACCCGGCCACGAAAGCCACCCGACCTACTTCCAACCCGATGTCCGCCGGGTCGTCGCCAACGCCGTGCGGTGGGCCGCCGCCGAGGATCTGCCACGGCGCACGTTCGGCAATGTCCCGCCGCTCGAGACGGTCTAAGCGGCAAACTCCGCGGGAGGGGGAACGGAGCCGGTGGCGACTTTCGACGCGATCGTGCTCGGCGGCGGCACGATGGGCACCGCCGCGGCGTGGGCACTCGCGAAGCGCGGCGCGACGACCCTGGTTTTGGAGCAGTTCGCCCACGTCCACCGGCTCGGGGCCCACGGCGGGCGGACCCGGGTGATCCGCCATGCCTACGCCGAGTCGCCCGAGTACGTGCCGATCGTTCAACGCGCGGATGATCTGTGGCTCGAACTAGAGCGTGAGGCGGGCAACCGCGTCCTCCACCGGACCGGCGGCGTGGAGCTGTCGGCCCCCGGCTACGGGCACGCTCGCGCGGCCCGGCGGAGTGCGGAGCTCCACGGACTCCCCCACGAGTGGATCTCGCCGGCGGAGGTCAACCGCCGCTGGCCGGCGATGTCGGTGCCTGAGGATTGGGATGCCCTCTACAGCCCTCAGGTCGGCTTCCTGGAGACCGAGGCGTCGCTGCGCGCCCTCGCGACCGTCGCTCGCCGTCGTGGCGCAACCATTCACGAGGGAGAACCGGTTCGGGGGTGGCAGGCAGATAGCTCCGGCGTCACCGTGGCGACCAACGCCGCCACCTACCGCGCCGATAGCCTGATCGTGACAGCCGGGGCCTGGACGGGCGGTCTCCTCGGCGAGCTCGGTCTGCCGTTGACGCTGCTGCGGAAGGTCCTCTGGTGGTTAAGGGTCGACGACCCAGCGCCGTTCTCGGTCGGCCGCTTCCCCGTCTTCATCGCCGACTCGGCCGCCGGCGAGATCTACGGCTTCCCGATCCATGACCATCCCGGGCTCAAGATCGCGGACCACCGCGGCGGCTCACCGACCACGGTCGAGACGATCGACCGAACCGTCCGGGACGACGAGGAAAGGGGCGTCGTGGCGGGTGCTCAACAGTTGTTCCGTGGTGTGACGGATCGCGTCCTGGAAAGCCTCGTCTGCCACTACACGATGACGCCCGACGCCGACTTCGTGGTCGACCGCCATCCCACTCGGCCGAACGTGACCATCGGGGCCGGCTTCTCCGGTCACGGCTTCAAGTTCGCGACCGCAATCGGTGAGATGCTGGCCGACCTTGCGCTGGACGCGTCCGTCGAGCCCGTGCCGCGACTCGCGCTCGCCCGTCTTGCGGCCCTCTCGTCGCCTCAGGTGACCGACACTGGAGTCCCGATCGCACGCGGATCGGGTCTCCGCGCCCTTCGCTAGGAGGGGATCTTCCCGCCGTCGACGTCCGGCAGTCCGTCCTCCGCGCTCACCGAGCCGAGCGAAGTGTCGGGGTTGCGCGGGTCCGACCCTCTCGGCCAGTCGCCGTTGGCCACCTCCCACTCTTCGACGATGTCGTGCAGGCGTGCGTCGCTCATTAAAAAGCCCGTCGCGGACGTTTTCCGGGCGCTGCCGCTGTCGGTGATTTCGGCCAGCCCCTCCCTGAGGTCGCGGACAAACGCCCGCCGACGGTCGGCATCGAAGCGTCTGCTGAACGGAAAGAGCCGGTCGTCCTTCGTCTGCAGGTAGACCACGACCCGCTCGGCCAAACGGTGGTCGTAGTTCGGCTCCGGATCGATCTGGGCCACCCGCGAGTCTCCTTCTCCATCTCCATCCGGACGGGCAGTCCGGTCCTCACCGCAACGCCCCGCCGACGGTCGGCGCTTGGGCGGTCGCCGTCCGACGCTTCATGCCGTACCCGCGCTTCTACGCAGCGATCGATCCGGTCGCGAAGGATGCCGGCCTAGCTCGGCCAACTCCCGCCATCGACGTTGAGCGTCTGCTGGGTAATGTAGTCGGAGTCGGCGGACGCCAGGAAGACGGCCGCCCCGGTGACGTCTTCCGGCTGCTCGATGCGGCCGAGAGGGATCGACTTGATGAACGTGGCCTTCGGCTCGCCGACCTCCATGTTCAGCAGCTTCGCGAACTGCTTGTCAACATCGACCCAGAGGGGCGTGTCCACGATCCCGGGCGCGATGCCGTTGACGTTGATCCTGTGGTCGGCCAGCGCGAGCGCCATGGACTGGGTCATGCTGATCACGCACGCCTTGCTCGCGCAGTAGGCCAGGACCAGCGCTTCGCCCCTCCGACCCGCCTGGGAAGCGAGGTTCACGATCTTGCCGCCCCTCCCCTGCTCGATCATCCGCCGCGCCGCGGCCTGGCTGCAAAAAAGCACGCCTTTGCAGTTGACGCCGAACATGAAATCCCAGTCTGCCTCGGTCGTCTCGAGGAATGGGATAATTTTGATCACCCCGGCATTGTTGACGAGGATGTCGACGCTTCCGAAGCGCTCGACCGCGGTCGCCACCATCGCGTCGGCCTGCGCCGCATTGCGCACGTCAACGCCCGTGCCGACCGCCTCTCCCCCCTGCGCCGTGATCTCCTGGGCGACGCCGTCAGCCCCTTCCCGGTTCAGATCGGCGACAACGACCTTGGCCCCTTCCTCCGCGTAGCGGAGCGAGATCGCCCGGCCCATCCCCTGCGCGCCCCCGGTGACGATCGCCACCTTCCCTGCCAGCTTCATCTCCCTCTCCTCCCCGATCTTACGGGATATGTTGCTCGATCCGGTAGCGATCGAGCGTTGCGGTGTTGAGCCGGACGCCAAGACCCGGTCCCTCCGGCAGCGCGATCTTTCCGTCCGCGCCGACCGTGAGCGGCTCGTCGAACAGCTCCGAGCGGAGCGGGTTCGGGTTCTGGTCGAACTCCAGCAAGCCGGCGTTGGGCAGCGACGCGATCAGGTGCATATTTGCGATCGAGGCCACGGCCGATGAGAAGACGTGCGGAATGACCGGCAGTCCATGCGCCTGGGCAAGCGCTGCCACCTTCCGCGTCTCCGTGATCCCGCCGGTCCAGATCACATCGGGCTGGACGATGTCGACCGCCCGCCGCGAGATGAGGTCTCGGAAACCGCCCAACCCTGTCTCTGTCTCGTAACCGGCCACCGGCGTATCGAGCCGGTGAGCGACCTCCGCACTCCCCTCCACGTCCTCCGTCGCCACCGGCTCCTCCAGCCAGGCGATGTCCTGGTCATCCACCCGGCGCATGAAGCGGAGCGCGACCGGCGGCGTCCACGCATTGTTTGCGTCGATCGCGAGCCGCACCCCGGGACCGACCGCCGCCCGCGCTGCGCGCACCCGCTCGACGTCCTGCTCGAGGGTGGCGAGGGCGTAGTCGTTGGCCGGCATGTCGTGGAGCGGGTTGAGCATCACGTCCGGATTACGACCAACCTTGATCTTGACCGTTCGAAAGCCACGCGCTGCGTACCCGCCGACCTCCTCGGCGAGGGCCGCGGCGTCCTTGCCGCCGGCGTAGAAGCCGGCGGACGCGTAGACGTCGAGCGTCTCGCGGTATCCTCCCAGCAGCCGGTAGAGCGGCGTTCTGGTCGCCTGCCCGATGATGTCCCAGAGCGCGATGTCGATCCCGCTGATGGCCATCATCAGCATGCCCCGCCGCCCGCGCTGGTGCGCTCGGGTGGCCATCATGCTCCAGAGCCGCTCCACCCGGAACGGGTCCTGCCCCAGGATCGTCCGCCGTAGTTCTCCCAGGATCAGCGCCTCGGTGCTCTCCAGGAAGCCTCCGTAGGCCGCTGCTTCGCCCAGCCCCACAATCCCCTCGTCCGTGTGGACCTGGACCAGGAGCGTCGGTCGCTCCGGCATGTAATGGATCGCGTCCGCCATCGGCACCGGCATCTCGTACCGGAGCTTGATGGTCGTCACGTCCGTGATCAGCACCCGTCTCTCCCCGTCTCGCGGCGGCTGAGGAAGGGCACACCCCTTCTCCCTCCACGGTGGGAATGATTTTATCGGGGGGCTGCCGAGGGTCAAGAGGGGGACCTCCCGTGCGGCACCGGCGTCTGGCGCGGCGGGGATGTAGAATCGCGCCGCAGCGGACGACGGTTCGGGGACGGCGTGGGACACGGAGGCAATGCGCGCCCCGGCCGTTGCTCGAGCGGCCCGCCGGGGGTCCGGCACTGGGCCGGTGAACGATGCCGCGTCGACGGGGACGCGGCGGAACGCGGTGAGAGGAGACCAGGACGATGGACCGACATTTTTCCCGGCGCGGGGTGCTCCGGGTCGGGGCGGCGGGCGCCGGCGCGGTCGCCTTCGGTGGATTCCGGCTGCGGCGGGTAGGCGCCGCCCCGCCGCCGCTTGAACAGAAGGAGACCTACCGGGTCGCCTTCGCCCAGGTCGAGGAAAACAACCCCTGGCGGATCGCTCAGACCGAGAGCATGCGCTCGGAGGCGGAGCGCCTGGGTTACGAGCTGCTCTACAGCAACGCCGAAGGCTCTGAGGCTCGCCAGATCGCGAACGTCGATCAGGCGATCGCGCAGGGCGTCGACATGATCTTCCTCGCCCCCCGCTCCGAGACCCCGCTCGCGCGGGCCGTGCTGAACGCGCGCCGAGCGAATATCCCCGTCGTCTGCCTCGACCGGGACGTCGACAACAACGTCGCAAAGGTCGGCGAGGACTACATCTGCTTCATCGGCTCCGACTTTGTGCAGGAAGGCGCCCGTGCCGCGGAGTGGCTTGCCCGGACGTTGAACGGCGAAGGGGAGATCATCGAGCTGCAAGGGACCACCGGCTCTTCGCCGGCGATCGACCGCGGCCGTGGCTTCGCCGACTTCCTGGCCGGCACCTATACCCCCAGCGCCGCTGGCGGCGCCGCAACGCCTGCCGCCCCGCCGTCTGGCGGCTTCCCCGGGATGCGGGTCGTCGCCTCCCAGGACGGCGACTTCGCCCGGGACGAGGGCCGGCAAGTCTTCGAAACGCTCTACCAGGCGAACCCGACGGCCACCGCCGTCTACGCGCACAACGACGAGATGGCGATCGGTGCCATCCAGGCGCTTGAGGCCCAGGGCCGGGTTCCCGGCCGTGACGTCACCATCGTCTCCGTCGACGGTTCCCGCGAGGCGCTCCAGAACATCGTCGACGGGAAGCTTGGGGCGACGGTCGAATGCAACCCGCGCTTCGGTCCGATCGCCTTTGAGACGCTCCAGCGCTACGCCGCCGGGGAGACGATCGAACCCCAAATCATCAACCAAGATCGCTTCTTCGACGCGACCAACGCGACCGAATTCTTGGACGAAGCCTACTAACGGGTCGCACACCGCGGACTCGACCCAAGGAGGGTGGTGGAAGCCGGCCGTTGCCGGCCCCGCCGCCCTCCTTGCAGCGGTCGCGCCTCGGCCAGCGGAATTGTCATGCCACCCGCGTCGCCCCTTGTCACTCTTCTGCCGGGTCGTTCCCCACACCGCCGCTCGGAGTCGTCGTGATCGAGACCGCGAACCACGATCTCCTGCTTCGCATGGAAGGCGTCACCAAAGCCTTCCCCGGCGTGGTCGCCCTGGCCGACGCCAGCCTTCGGGTCGGCCGCGGCGAGGTCCATGCCCTGGTCGGCCAGAACGGCGCCGGCAAGTCGACGCTGATGAAGATCTTGAATGGCGCGTACCGCCGCGACGGCGGCACGGTCGTCCTCGACGGCTCACCGATCGACTTCCGATCCCCGAAGCAGGCGCAGGCCGGCGGCATCAGCACCATCCACCAGGAGATCAACCTGGTGCCGTACCGCTCGGTCGCGGAGAACGTCTTCATGGGGCGGGAGCCCCGGCGCTTTGGAATGATCGACTGGCCGCGGATGAACCGGTCGGCACGGGAGATCCTTTCCCGGCTCAACGTCGGCGTCGACGTCACCCAACCGCTCCTCCGCCTGAACGTTGCCGTGCAGCAGATGGTCGCCATCGCCCGCGCCGTCTCCTTCCAGAGCAAGCTGGTCGTCATGGACGAGCCGACGTCGTCGCTCGACGAGCGCGAGGTGGCGACCCTGTTCGCGGTGATTCGCGGGCTGAAGGCGGACGGCGTTTCGGTCATCTTCATCACGCACCGGCTGGACGAGCTGTACGAGGTGTGCGACCGGGTGACGATCATGCGCGACGGGCGCACCGTCGAGGAGCGCCCGATGGGCGAGATCTCCAAACTGGAGCTCGTCGCTACGATGCTCGGCAAGGAACTGGGGGAGGTGCGGCGGACGGGCCAGACCGGCTTTGGGGAGAGCCAGAGGCACGGTCGTGGTGTACTCCTCGAGGCGAGCGCCCTCAGCCGCGGTCGGGCGCTGCGGGATGCCAGCGTCCGGGTCGACGCGGGCGAGATCGTCGGCCTGGCCGGCTTGCTCGGTTCCGGTCGCACGGAGGTGGCCCGCGCCGTCTTTGGCGCGGACCCCGTTGACGCCGGAGAGATCCGCTTCCGCGGCGAGTCCGCGCGCTTCGACGGTCCGGGGGACGCGATCCGGGCCGGCATCGGTTTCTGCACGGAGGATCGCAAGGCGGAGGGGATCATTCCCCATCTCTCGGTGCGCGAGAACCTGACGCTCGCCGCGCTGCCCGTCCTCGCGCGCGCCGGCGTCGTCGACCGGGGACGGCAGCGGGAGATTGTCGACCGGTTCATGCGACGGCTCGGCATCCGGGCCGCCGGGCCGGAGCAGCCGATCCGGGAGCTTTCGGGGGGCAACCAGCAAAAGGTGCTTCTGGCTCGCTGGCTCTGCCTGAACCCCAAGCTCCTGATCCTCGACGAACCGACGCGGGGAATCGACGTCGGCGCGAAGGCGGAGATCCAGTCGCTCATCGATGAACTGGCCGGCGAAGGGCTCGGCGTCTTGATGATCTCCTCCGAGCTGGAGGAGCTGACGGAGGGCGGCGACCGGGTGGTCGTCCTCCGTGACGGTCGCACCGTAGCGGAGCTTTCGCGGGAGGCGGCGACCCAGGACGCGATCATGGCGGCGATGGCGCTCGGACCCGCCCAACCGGAAGCGGCAACCGATCCGGCCATCGCGTAGAACCTGGGACGACGGCCGCGAGGACCGGAGCGGCGGGGGACGGAGCGACGGGATGGCGAACTCTGGGAGCACGGCGGCGGCGCGGACGGCCGCTCCGAGCCGGACGTCGTGGCGGCCGCGGGCCGGCTACGCTCAGACGCTCGGCGCCGGAGCTTTCCTCGCACTGCTGATTCTCTATAATGCGCTGTTCAATGGGGACGTCTTTCTCAACACCCAGTCGTTACGGCTGAACCTCACCCAGGTCGCGCCGATCGTGATCGTCGCCGTTGGCATGACGCTGGTGGTCGCCACCGGCGGGATTGACCTCTCGGTCGGATCGGTCATGGCGATCGCGGGCGCGATCGCCCCGCTCATCTTCCTCAGCGACGCGTCGCTCCTCACCCTGCCGTTCGTCGGCGGGGCGCTCGCCTACGCGGTGCCGGTCCTAATCGCCGGTCTCTTCGGCCTGTTCAACGGGTGGCTCGTGACCGCCTTTCGACTGCAACCGATCATCGCCACCTTGGTACTGTTCGTCGCCGGCCGCGGCGTCGCCCAGGTGATCACCGACGGGCGCCTGCAGAGCTTCCGCGAGCCGGACTGGCAGTTCATCGGCCTTGGTCGCGTGTTCGGGGTGCCGTTCCAGGCGATCCTGATGCTCTGCGTCGTCGGCGTCGCCGCATGGGGGATGCGCTCGACGACCTTTGGGCGCTACGTCCTCGCGATCGGCGGCAACGCCGCCGCGGCCCGGCTGGCCGGGGTCCCGGTCGGCCGCGTCACGGCAGCGGTCTACGCGATCAGCGGTCTGCTGGCGGGGCTGGCCGGTCTGATCGTAATCGCGATCAACTCCTCCTCCGACGCGAATCAGGTGGGCTTGAACATGGAACTGGACGCCATCGCTGCCGTGGCGGTCGGTGGCACCTCGCTGATGGGGGGTCGCGCCACCGTGGTGGGGACGCTCATCGGCGCCCTGATCATCCAGCTGATCCGGTTCACCCTGCTTACCCAGGGGGTTGGCGACGCCGTCGCCCGCGTGGTCACCGCGGCCGCCATCGTGGTCGGCGTCCTCGTTCAGCGGCGGCGGACGCCATGAGCGCCCCCGAAGCACGCACCGTCCACCGCAGCGTCGCGCCTTCGCAACGGCGCCGGCAGGGAGACGGGTGATGGTGACCACGACCGACGTCCGCGGGGACCGCCAGGCCCGCTCGTGGGATTGGGTTGGGAGCAGGCTCCAGCAGCAGGGCGCCCTGCTGGCCCTCGTCGCGCTTCTCGCCCTCGGTTGGGCGCGCTACGGCGACGACGGATTCGTCTCCTCGTACAACCTCGTCTCGGCGCTCCGCTACAACGCGATGTTCGCCCTGATCGCCCTCGGCATGACCTTCGTGCTCATTACCGGCGGGATCGACCTATCGGTCGGGGGCGTCGCCGTCCTGGCAAGCGTCGTCGCCGCCGAGTTGAGCCCAGCTGGACTGTGGCCGGGGGTGACGGGCGCGATCCTGGTCGGCGTCGCCGTCGGACTGGTGAATGGCGGTCTCGTCGCCGGTTTCGGCATCCAGCCCTTCATCGTCACCCTCGCCACCCTGCTCGCGGCGCGCGGCCTGGCGCTGATTCTCGCCGGCAACGAAGCCGCTCCGGTCGACTTCGAAAGCAATTTCCTCCAGCTCGACCGGATCGTCGGTGGCGTCAGCCTGGCGGTCATCATCGCGGCGATCGCCTATGTGGCGGGCTCCATCCTCTTGAACTTGACCCGCTTCGGACGGCACCTGCTCGCCCTCGGCGGCAACGAGGAAGCTGCCAGGCTCGCGGGTCTTCCCGTCGCCCGCACGCTCGTCGCCGTCTACGCCCTCAGCGGCGGACTGGCCGGACTCACGGGGGCGATCCTGGCCGCGCAGACCTTCACCGGCAATCCGAATGAGGCCGTTGGTTGGGAGCTCTCCGCGATCGCCGCCGTGGTAGTCGGCGGCACCCTCCTCACCGGCGGCGTCGGTTCGGTCTGGACGACCCTGGTCGGCGTTCTTCTCCTCGGCTTGATCATCAACCTGCTCGGCTTCGAGAACCTTGACCCGTACTGGCAAAACGTGATCCGCGGTGGTTTTCTCCTGGTCGTCGTCGTCCTGCAACGGCGGTTGACCGAGCGACGCGGGTCGCGCCGCATAGCCTGACCCCGCGATCGAACAGGGAGAAAGGACCTTCGGTGGCCGAGCACGATCGCGTCTTCGAGCGGACGCTGACCAACGGTCTTCGGGTGTTCCTGCGGGAGGACCACGGCGCGCCGATCGCCTCGTTCTGGACCTGGTACCGGGTCGGTAGCCGCGACGAGCCGCCCGGGCTGACCGGTGCCTCGCACTGGGTCGAGCACATGCAGTTCAAAGGGACGCCGAACCTGGCCAAGGGGCAGATCTTCGGCGATGTCTCCCGCGTCGGCGGCAGCCTGAACGCTCTCACCTCACACGATTGGACCGCTTACTACGAGACCCTGCCGGTCGAACGGCTGGATCTCGCCATCGGCATCGAATCGGACCGAATGCTCAACTCGCTCTTCGACCCTGAAGAGACCGAGTCTGAGCGAACCGTCATCCTTTCCGAGCGCCAAGGGGCGCGCAACAACCCGACTTACCTCCTCTACGAGGAGGTGGTCGGCGCCGCCTTCCGCGCCCACCCCTACCGGCACATGGTCATCGGTCACGAGTCCGATCTTCGAACCATGACCCGCGACGATCTCTACCACCACTACCGACGCTATTACCACCCGGGAAACGCATTCGTCGTCGCGGTCGGCGACTTCAGCGCGGAAGAACTTTTCGAGCGGATCGAGCGGGCATTCGCCCCATTGCCGGCCGGGGTGGCACCGCCGGTCGTCCGGGCGGTGGAGCCTGAGCCGGTCGCCGAGCGGCGGATCACGCTGCGTCGGCCGGCGCCGACCTCCTACCTCCGCATGGCTTATCGCACGCCGAACGCCCGCGACCCCGACACGGCGGCCCTCCTGGTCGCGGACGCGGTGCTCTCCGGCGGCAAGGCGCTCGGGCTGGGCGGGGGAGGGGCAATGGGCCGCTCGTCCCGTCTCTACCGAGCGCTCGTCGCCTCGGGACTGGCCCGGGGGGCCGGCAGCGACGTCGGCCTCTCGCTCGATCCCTATCTTCTGATGATCGGCGTCACGGCCCTGCCTGGGACCGATTCTGGCTCCATCGAGGCGACCGTCGATGAGGAGTTGGCGCGGCTCCGCAAGGAGGAGGTACCGGAGGAGGAGCTGCGACGCGCTCTTAAGCAGGTCCGGGCTCAATACGTCTACTCCGCGGAAGGGGTGACGAACCAGGCGTTCTGGCTCGGGCAGATGGAGATCGTGGACCGGCACGGCCGCGCCGACACCTTCGTCGAGGAACTGGAGCGGGTGACGGCGGAGGACGTGCAGCGGGTGGCGGGCAAGTACCTCGATCCAGCGGTGCGAACCGTCGGCTGGCTGCTGCCGGACGTTGCAGGGGACGGGGGGTCTGAGGTGGTGGGGGACACCACGACGATCTCTCCGGCCAACTTTGCCCCGTTCCACCGGTGGTCCTGGTCCGTGGGCCCGTCGGCCGCTTCGCCGCCGCGTGGGCGACCGCCGTTCGAGCGGGCCGTGCTGCCCAACCGCCTCGTCGTCCTCGGCCAGGCGCGGCCTGTGGAGCCGAGTGTGGTGGTCCGGTTCCGCCTCCACGCCGGAGCGGTGCACGACCCTGAGGGCCGTGACGGGCTGGCCGCCTTCGCGGCGCGGATGCTTCCCCGCGGGACGGAGGGTCGATCCTTTGCCAGGTTGAACGAGACGACGGACGCCCTCGGCGCCTCCTTGAGCGTTGACGCCGGGCGACACTTCGTCGAGCTCGGGGTGCGGTGCCTCCGTGAGGACCTGCCGACGCTGCTCGACCTCGCCGCGGAGGTTCTGCGCCAGCCGCGCTTCCCCGAAGAGGAGATTGAGAAGGTCCGGAACGAGCTCCTGAGCGGCATCCGTGAGGCCGACAACGACACTCGCTCCTCCGCCGACCGTGCGCTCCGCCGCCTCCTCTACCCAGCGCCCCACCCCTACGGACGGCGCACCGCGGGCGAGCTCCACACCGTCGCGGCCATCAACCGCGACGACCTCGTCGCGTTCCACAGGTCGCGCTACGGAGCAGCGGCGACCACGGTAGCGGTTGTGGGGGGAATACCCGACGTACCAACGGCGGTCGAGCTCGTCGCGAGCCGTTTCGGGGACTGGCTCGACGAACCGGCGCCGGCCGTGCCTATCGCACCGCCGCCCTCCCAGCCGGCCGGACAGCGCGCCGACGTCAGCATCCGGGGCAAAGCCCAAGCCGACATCGCCGTCGGCTTTCCAACCCTCTCGCGGGTCGATCCGGCCTACGATGCCTTCGATACCGCCAATTTGATCCTCGGTCGGCTCGGCCTCATGGGGAGGCTGGGTGACTCCGTCCGAGACCGTCAAGGCCTTGCTTATTACGCGTTCAGTCAGGTGGAGGCGGACCGGTCCGGGAGCCTCTGGGTGAGCCGCGCCGGAGTCGACCCCGACAACGTCGAGCGGGCCGTAAGCAGCATCGGCTCGGAGGTGCGTCGACTTGGCAGCGAGCACGTGTCCGCGGAGGAACTGGCCGATGCCAAGAGCTACCTGACGGGTGTCCTGCCCCTTGCTTTGGAGAGCAACGGCGGCGTCGCGGCGACCCTTCTCTCCATCGAGCACTACGATCTCGGGCTCGACTACCTGGACCGCTACCCGCAGCGCATCGCGGCCCTATCGGCCGCCGATCTGCTCGCGGCGGTGCGTGCCCACCTCGACCCGGATCGCCTGGCAATTGCCGTCGCGGGCCCCCCCCGAGAGTAACGGGACGCGAGACAAGCTCATTGAGTCGCGCGCTCTGGGGCACGCATCACTCGCGATTGTTTAGGATTGAAGGAACGATACGGCCGAGAATAGACGATCGTTTGACCCGGTCCGACCCCGCTGCCGCTTTACCGCGTCACTTCCGCCTGCGCCAACTCGGCCGCCACGATCGGTTTCAGATAGACCAAATATTCGTTCAAGCCAACCTTCAGCACCCGGTTCACAAGATAGCGGGTGTGGTGGATGCGGTCCTGATAGACGCCGCCTGCCCGGAATCTCCCCATCCGCATCTCGCGCGCGGTCTTCGCGATCAGCTCGTAGGTCGTCTTCCCGCATCCGTCGCACGTGTAGTACTGGTCGACCTCGTCGGTCGGGCCGGTGTACCCCCGTTGGACGAGCCGCGTCGCGGCGCTCCCGCACCAGGGACAGGGCCGATCGGGTTGGAACGCTTGCGATGCCTCTCCCACCTTCGGCTCCCCTTCGCCCCCGCCGCCCCACCCCGGGACCCGCGCTTCACGCGCAGCATTGTACCAGGATGTCAACGTACCGGCCCCGGTACCCGGCACGGACGGGTGACGTCGCCGAGCCGCCGGGGCCGCGCGTCGCGGTAGGGCTAGGCCGCATAATGCGGACGTCGACGGGGATGTCGGTGCCATCTCGGCGGCCGTCCAACGGCAACGACGGGGCCGGTGCTCGACACACCGGCAGCAAGGAGGCACGAGTCATGGCCATGCAGGCAGCCGATTCAGGACCTCGGCACCCGGAGCGGACCCAGGAGCAGATCGACGCGTTCCTGGCCGAACGGACACTGATCGTGGCCTCCAACCGGGGGCCGGTCACCTTCTCCGCCGAGGACGACGGCACCTTCTCCGCGCGGAAAGGGAGCGGTGGCGTCGTCACCGCGGTGGCGGCCATTGCCCGCGAGCAGAAACCGATCTGGATTGCCGCGGCGATGACCGACGGGGACCGCGCCCGTGCCGAGATTGCCGAGCGCCGCGGCGAAGCACTGATCGGCTTTGGGGCCGACTCGGAGTTCCGGCTCCGCTTCGTCGTCCCCTCGGCCGCCAGCTACCACCAGTACTACAACGTCATCAGCAATCCGCTCCTCTGGTTCCTGCAACACTACCTCTGGGACACGCCGCGGACGCCCGACATCACCGCCGAGACGTGGGAGGCGTGGCACGACGGCTACGTCGCGGTCAACCGGCTCTTCGCCGACGAGATCCTGGCCGCGTGCGAGCAGTGCGAAGACCAACCGGTCGTCATGCTCCAGGATTACCAGCTCTACCTCTGCGGCGGCTTTATCCGCGAGCGCAATCCGAACGCCATCCTTCAGCATTTCGTCCACATCCCGTGGCCCGACCCCGATTACTGGCGCCTGCTCCCGCTGGCGATGCGACGGGCGATCTGCGAAGGGATGCTTGGCAACGACGTCGTCGGCTTCCAGACGCCGGAGCACGCGCGCTCGTTCATGTACACCTGCGAGGCCTACGTTCCCGGTGCCTCGATCGACTACGTCAACCTCGAGATCGCCTGGCGGGGCCGCACAATTGAAGTCCGCTCCTACCCGATCTCGATCGACACCGAGGCGGTCCGCGCCGCGGCCTACAGCAAAGAGGCTCGCTCGCACGACCGGTACCTACCGAACCACTGGAACGAGTTCACCGTGCTCCGCGTCGACCGGGCGGAGCCGAGCAAGAACATCGTCCGCGGCTTCCTCGCCTTCGACAGGTTTCTGGAGGCCCACGAGGAGTTCCAGGGTCGGGTCAACTTCGTGGCGATCACCGTCCCCTCGCGGATGGACGTCCACGAGTACCAGGACTACCTCGACGACGTCAGCGCCGCGGTCGGCCGCATCAACGCGCGCTATGCAAACGTGGAGACCGGCTGGCAGCCGATCCACGTCATCATGGGGGAGAACTACGCGCGGGCCCTGGCGGCGATGAAGTGGTACGACGTGCTGCTCGTCAACTCGATCATCGATGGCATGAACCTGGTCGCCAAGGAAGGGGCGCTCCTCAACGAGCGCAACGGTGTCCTGATCATCTCCGAGGGAGCGGGGGCCGTCACCCAGCTCGGCGAGCATTCGCTGATCATCGCCCCGACGGACGTGGAGGGGACCGCCGACGCGCTCTTTGAGGCCCTGACGATGCCGCTCCCCGAGCGCCGCCGCCGGGCCGAAGGACTTCGCCGCGCCGTCGAAGAGGACGACGTGGCCGCCTGGTTCCGGCGTCAGCTGGCAGACATCGTCCGCTACGCCTCTCCCGACGAGCGCGGCTCCGCCGCCCCGAATGAGGACGACGGTGCGCGACCGCGTATTGTCTCCCTTCCGATTTCTGCCCAGACGGATTGACGCATGGGTGGGGGGGAACCGGGCCCGACCCGATCGGCACCATACGTTCAACGGAACGCTGCTCGGTGGCCCCCGACAATTTCCGTCACCATCCGTATCCAGTTCGAGCGGCCCGCGCTGCCAGAGGGATTGCCAACCGCAAGACCCACGGCGCGACCGAGATCACCCGAGGCGATCGATCGTCACTAGACCCCAAGTTGCGGGTTGTTCGACCCGATCATTCGGCGCACCTCCTCCCGACGAGGAAACGCGTCGTAGGCTCCGGCCTTCGTCACGGCGAGGGCGCCGGCAGCGTTGCCGTCTAGGACCGATTCTTCGAGGTCGGCTCCGCTTGCCAACGAGGCGGCTACGGCGCCCGCGAAGGCATCCCCCGCCCCGATCGTGTCGACCACCGGTACGCGCCAGGCCGGATATCGGTGCGCGTGACCGCCCTCAAGTAGGACAACACCGTCCCCACCGAGGGTGACGACGACGGTGGGAACGCCGAGGCCGGACACCAGGCGTCGCCCAGCACTGACCACATCGTTGGCATCGCGGGCGGCCCTCCCGCTCAGCATCTCGGCCTCCCCTTGATTCACGATAAGGAGGTCGACGTCGCGCCAAACGGCCTCCGGCAGAAGGTGGGGCGCCGCGGGTGCCGGGGCCGCGTTCAGGATTACGGTTGCACCCGCCGCGTGTCCCATCGAGATCGCGGTGGCCACGGTCGCTGGATCGATCTCAAGCTGGAGGAGCAGGACATCCGCCACGTCGAAAGCGTGCCGCGCTGCTTCCAGGTGCCCGCGATCGAGGCGCCCGGCAGCCCCGGGCACGACCACGGATGCGTAATCGCCGTCCTCGCCCGTGATCACCATGCTCGAACCCGTCGGTGCCTCGGGGTCCTCTGACAGATGGTCCGTTGCCACGCCTTTGGTCCGCAGAGCATTGCGCAGCCGTTCGCCGAACGCGTCCCGTCCGACCCGACCGATAAACGTCGAGGCGACGCCAAACAGCGCCGCCTGGACCGCCTGATTCCCGCCCTTGCCGCCGGGGTGGGCGGCAAAATGGGTGCCAAGCAACGTCTCTCCCCGACGCGGCAGCCGTGCGGCCCTCGCGACCAGGTCGACGTGGACGCTCCCAACGACGACGACGGACGGCACCGGTCAGGCATCCTCTCCGGGCGAGGCCGCCGCGTCCAGGATACGGCGCACCGCGACAGCGTCGTGCGCCGACCGCGCTCGCGCGAGTCCCGTTCGGTCGAGCCGATCGAGAATCCTCATGAACCGACGCACGGTGCCGACATTGGCAGCGCACTCGGCCACCGGATCTTCGCGTAGCGGGAAGGTGTCGAAGTAGAGGATGCCCCCGTATCCGCCATCGGTGAGCACCGCCAGCAGGTCCAGGGTTTCCCAGGGGTGAACGCTTCCGACCATTAGGCCGTCGTCCGCCGTCCCGTAGCCGTCGTTGAGATGGACGCCGAACAGCCGTCCCTCGCGCAGGGCCATCGCCGCCGCCGCTGCCGGCGACTCCCCCGTCATCAGGCCGTGGCAGACATCGAGCGTCACCCCGAAGTTCGGCAGGTCGACATCGCGTACCGCCAGCAACGCCTCACCCATCGACCGGATCAACGAGATGCGGCGCGGCTCGTTCGGCTTGTACTCGACGCTGACACGCACGGCCGGACTGTGGGCCGCCACCCGCCGAAAGCCGTCGATTTCCGCCGCCCACAATCGATCGTAGTCGACCTGGAAGGGGTAGTCGAAGCCGTCGGTCGCCATCCAGAGAACGACGTGGCCGGCCCTCAGTCTCTCGGCAAGCTGCACCGCTTCGAGCGCGAGACGCACGGCGGCCTCCCGCGTCGCCGCCCGGGGACTGGTGAATGCGCCATCGGCGAAGGCGACACCTTCGTAGCGAAGGTTGAGCCCCGTGAGCGGCAAGTCGACTTCAGCCAGGATTTCCACCAACCGCTTCTCGCCGACGGCCTCGACGTGCTGCGGGTAGTTGAGCTCCAGAGCGGTGAGACCGGGCACGCTTGCTGCGCGGTGGATCGCCGTCGCCACGTCGGCGCCGTCGGTTCGGAAAGAGTTCAGACGCGCGGCGAGCGGGTACTTCGCGGTCCCTGGGCTGTCCGCGCTGAAGCGGGGCCGACCCGTCGACGCCACACTCATGCCCCTCCATTCCGAATCGGCGCCGACCGGTGCGGCGGCGGGTGATTCTCGCGAACGGGACCGCCAGCGGACCCTATTGACACCCTCCGTATCGGCCTCGATAGTACCAAACCCGTTTTGGTCGGGCGGCGAGGCATGGCGGGGCGGCGAGATGGCGCCCGACGCTTCAGGAGGAACTGCAGGCGATGGCAGAAGTTCACAGGAACCGATCGCATGCGCTCTCCCGCTCCGTCTCGCGACGCTCGATCGTGAAGGCGGCCGCTGGCGCCGCCGCGTTCTCGGCCGTCGGGCTCCCCGGCAAGGCCTACCGGCGCGCGCTCGCGCAGGACGACCCCCGGGCCCGTCTGCTCGCGACCAGCGATCCCGAGGAGGCGGGGACGATCGCCCTCCGCACCCAGGTTCCCAGAGGCGCCTTCCAAGGGCAGACGGTCCGCTTTCAGGGGTTGAGCAACGCCAACTTCCACGTCAATGTCTTCCGCCCGCTCTCCCGGGCCTGGGAAGAGCATACCGGGGCAACGGTCGAATGGATCGAGGTGACGCAGGCGGATAGCTACCCCCGCATGTCGCAGGCGCTGGCCTCGAACACCGTCAACTTCGATATCCTCGAAGCGAGCGGCGGGTGGGAAGGGGATCTGCTCGGCGGCGGACATTGCCTGCCGATGCCGGACGCGGTCCGCAACGACCCCGGCTACGCCTTCGACGACATCGTCCCCTACCTCCAAACGCCGACCCGGACCTGGGACGGCATGCTCTACGGCGCCTCCATCGACGGCGACATGCACCACTTCAACTACCGCAAGGACGTCTTCGCCGACGCTGATCTGGCGGCCGAGTGGACGGCCTCCGGCGGCCAGGGAGCGTTTGGCCCTCCCCAGACGTGGCAGCAGGTCCAGGCCTATAGCCAGTTCTTCGCCGGCAAGCAGTTCGAAGGTCAGCCCGTCTACGGCATCCTCGACTCCTTCCGCGTGGACAACACGAGCCAGTACTTTTTCCACAGCCGTGCAAGCGCCTACGGTAAGCACCCGGACGATCCGGCCTTCTTCTTCGACCTCGACATGACTCCGCGGATCAACTCTCCCGCCTTCGTCCGCGCGCTCGAGGAGATGATCGCGGGGCTCGAGTACGCACCCACCGACCAGCAAAACGCCGATCTCCTGCAGAATCTCGGCAATTTCCTGGCCGGCACGGGCACGATGTGCCACTGGTGGGCCGACGTTGGCTCGAACGTGAACACCAGCGCCGACAGCCTCGTCCAAGGCAAGGTCGGTTACGCCACCCTGCCGAGCTCACCCGATGTCTACAATGCGCAGACAAAGCAATGGGACACGCTGCCACAGCCGAACAAAGCGCCGTACCTTGCGTTCCTCGGCTGGGGTCTCTACGTGATGAAAGCCGCCGAGGCGGAAGGTGTGGTCGACGCCTCGTGGGATCTCGTGTCCCACCTGTCCGGTCGTGACGTCTCGGCGTGGATGAACATCTACCCGTCGGGGATGAACCCCTGGCGGGAGAGCCATTTCCAGGCGCCGGAGTGGGAGGCCAGCGGCTTCCCGGTCGCCGAAGCGGAGGAGTACCTCGCCTCGATCCGCGACTCTTACAACCACCCGAACCGGATCGTGGACCTCCGCATCCCGGGCGTCGGACAGTACTGGGGCGCCGCCGAAGCGGAGTGGACCCGCGCCGTGGGCGGCGAGGTCACGGCGCAAGAGGCGCTCGATGCCGCGGCTCTACGGTGGAACGAGATCACCGACACACTCGGACGGGAGCGGCAGATCGAGCTCTACCGGGCATCGCTCGGGGTATAAGTCCCGCCGTCATGGGCGTCCGCCGCGACCGGGGCGCGCGTAGCACCCCGGTCGCAGCGCGGTCATGTTGTCTAGGGCCTTTAAAGGCGGTGCGGAGTCGATGACGGATCGCGCATTCGGGCAGGGGAGTTCCATAGTCGCCCCGGCGGCTCGGCCCGGCAAGCGGCCGGGAATGAACCAGGGGTGGCAACGCCGGCTCTTCCTGCTTCCGGCGGTCATCCTGACGCTCGCCTTCGTCATCTTTCCCACGCTGTTCGGTCTGTACGTGAGCTTCACCGACTGGCAACTCAACGATCCGGCCGGACGGGTATTCAACGGCCTCGACAATTTTCGGGGTATCGCCGGAGATGGGCGTTTCTGGAACGCGCTCCGGAACAACTTCGTCTTCGTCGGCATCGGCATCCCGCTCCAGTACGTCGTCGCCCTCGGTCTCGCCTTGCTCCTCAATCAAGAGATTCGCGGCCGCAAGTTCTTCCGCGTGGTTTTCCTCCTCCCGTTCATGATGAGCCCGGTCGCCGCCGGTTGGATGATCGGGCGGTCATTGATGGACGCCCAGCGGGGACCACTCCCGGAGCTTCTTCGCTGGCTTGGCTTCGAGAACGTGTCGTTCTTCGAAACCGGCGCGCGAGCGGTCGCGTCGCTCCTCCTGATCGACTCCTGGTACTCCATCCCGTTCCTATTGGTCATGCTCCTGGCCGGGCTCCAGGCGCTGCCGCCGGAGGTGATGGAGGCGGCGCGGATCGACGGCGCCACAGGGTGGCAGATGTTCCGGGACATGACGTTCCCGCTGCTGCTCCCGATCAGCCTGACGGCGGTCGTTCTTCGCGCCGTCTTCGAATTCAAGCTGATCGACATCATCCTCGTCGTCACCGGCGGCGGGCCGGGGAACGCGACCGAAACACTGACCACCTACATCTACCGCCGAGGCGTCCAGAACGTCGATGTCGGGTACGCCACGGCGATGTCCCAGGTGTTCCTGTTGGTGGTCATCGCGACGATAACCCTCATCCTGGCGACCGTCGGTCGACGCGTCCGCGAAGTCATGTAGGGGGCTTCGCTCTCCCATCGGGTCCGGTACGGCCCGCGATGAATAGGGGGGACCGTGCGGTGACCGTCGGAACTGCGTCGCTTCCAGGAGTCGGTGACCACTCGCCGAGTGGGGTGCTGGGGAGACGCCTCCGCCACGCCGTGGGCAGAACCTTCACCTACGCCGTGCTGCTCGCCTGGGCATTCGTCTGTCTCTTTCCCATCTACTGGACCTTCACCACCTCGCTTAAGGACCAGGCGGGGGTCCTCCAAGGCTCGACCTACGTCCCCGGCGTTGACTTCTCGCCGAGCCGGATCGGCTGGGACTCGATCCTCGGGAGCGAAGACCAACGCGCCACCTTGATCCGAAACACCCGCAACAGCCTCTTGATTGCGATCGCCTCGGCCTCGGTCGCGGTCGTCCTGGGCGCGATGGCCGGTTACGGCCTCGCTCGTTTCCCGTACCGGTTCGGGCCTTGGCGGAACCGCGACATCTCGTTCTGGTTTCTGTCTCAGCTGATCCTGCCGCCCGCGGCGGTCGTGATGCCAATCCTGATCCTCTACGGATGGCTCGATCTGCTCGACACCCAGGTCGGTTTGATCATCCTCTACACGGTCGTCAGCTTGCCGATCGTCATCTGGATCATGCGCGATCAGTTCAACTCGATCCCCGTTGAACTCGAGCAGGCCGCCCTCGTCGACGGGGCAACCCTGTTCGGTGCGTTCGTCCGGATCGTGATCCCGATCGCTGCCCCCGGCCTGGTCGCGGCCTTCATCCTGTCGGTCATCTTTTCCTGGAACGAGTACTTCTTCGCGGCGGTCCTGAGTGCGACGCGCGCCGTCACGCTTCCACTCCTTGTCGCCACTCAGGTCAGCTCGCAGGGCATCCGCTGGTGGGCAATGGCGGCCGTCGCCTCCGCCTCGATCCTTCCCCTTACCATCGTCGGCATCTTGCTCGAGCGGTACATCGTCAAGGGTCTGACGGCGGGCGCCGTCAAGTAGGCGTGGCCCCGGAGGTTCATCCGGTGACCCTTGGTCCGCCCCGTTGGCAATCGCCTTGCGTGCCGATCCCCCGACAGCCTCCCGGCAACACCGCACAGAGCGCGGTCGGCTTCACCACGAGGGAGACGGGGAGACCACGGCTATGTCCCTGCCAAGACCCAGGAACGATCGGGCCGCCGGATCGGGGAGCGGCATCGATCTCGTCCAGGCGGAGCGTTGGGGCGCCTTCCTGGCAGGCGGTTCCCTGACGCTCTTTGGGCTCACCCGGCGCTCCTTGCCCGGCCTCGGCTTGGCCGCGGCGGGCGGCGGCCTGATCGCGCGGGCGCTCCTCCGGACAAGCGGGACGGCGCCTGCCTCCGGCACCGGTGTCGCGGTCGCGCGATCGGTCACCGTGAATCGGCCGATCGCAGAGCTGTACGCATACTGGCGCGATTTACGGAACCTGCCGCGGATCATGGACCACCTCGAATCGGTCACCCTCGACGACGACCGGCGATCCCATTGGGTAGCCAAGGCGCCGCTCGGAACCAAGGTCGAATGGGACGCGGAGATTGCCGAGGACCGGACCAACGAGCTGATCTCGTGGCGGTCGATCGCCGGCGCCGAGATCCCCAATCGGGGATCGGTCCGATTCGATGCGGCGCCCGTGGGACGCGGGAGCGAGGTGACGGTAACGCTCGCCTACGACCCACCCGCCGGTGCGGTCGGCACGGCGGTCGCGAAGCTGCTCGGGGAAGAACCGGACCAGCAGGTGCGGGAGGATCTACGGCGCTTCAAGGCGGTGATGGAAGCCGGCGAAGCGCCGACGGTCGATGGCCAGCCATCGGGGCGCGAAGACTAAGGAGGGCCAAGCGGATGGGCGACGATCAGGGCACGGAAGACCAACGAGGACTCGGCAAGGTGGTCTATAGCGCCGAGCCGGCCGAGGTGCGGGCCGAACGGGAGGACCTGACCGGGCCGACCGATATCATCGAAGAGGCGTCGGAGGAGTCCTTTCCGGCGAGCGATCCGCCAGGTTACGCGACCGGCAATGCCGAGAACGTGGCGGTCGATGTCGGCTCTCAGGCCGACTCCGAGCACCCTCCGTCGAGCCAGGCGGTGGCGGCGATGGCCGATGGCGACCGACCGGAGCGCGCGCGATGAAGGCGGTCTGCTGGCGGGGGCCGAACAACGTCCAGGTCGAGACGGTGCCCGACCCCCAGATCCTGAACCCGCGCGACGCGGTCGTTAAGATCACCTCGACGGCGATTTGTGGTTCGGACCTTCACCTCTACGACGGATATATCCCGGCGTTGCGCGGCGGCGACATCCTCGGCCATGAGTTCATGGGAGAGATCGTCGAGACGGGCGCGGAGGTGAAGAATCTCGCCGTGGGCGACCGCGTCGTCGTCCCCTTTACGATCGCCTGCGGGCGTTGCTTCTTTTGCGAACGTCAGCTCTGGTCCCTGTGCGACAACTCGAACCCGCACGCGGCCGCCGCGGAGAAGCTCTACGGCTTCTCCGGCTCGGGCCTCTTCGGCTACTCGCAGATCTACGGCGGCTACGCCGGCGGGCAGGCGGAATACGCACGCGTCCCGTTCGCCGACGTGGGCCCGACCAAAGTGCCTCACGGCCTGACCGATGAGCAGGTGCTCTTCCTCACCGACGTCTTCCCGACCGGCTACATGGCGGTCGAGAGCGCCGGCATCCAACCGGGCGACACCGTCGCGGTCTGGGGGTGTGGCGCGGTCGGCCTCTTCGCGATCGTCAGCGCGTATCTCCTCGGCGCGGAGCGGGTGATCGCGATCGACCGCGTCCCGGAGCGGCTGGCGATGGCGCGCGATCGGGCCAAGGCCGAGACGATCGACTACGAGGAGACCGACGACGTCGTCGAGGCGCTGAAGCAGATGACCGGCGGGCGTGGCCCCGACGTCTGCGTCGATGCGGTCGGCCTGGAAGCGCACGGCACGAGCTTCACCGCGAAGCTCGACCGCGTCAAACACGCCGCCCGCCTCACCACCGACCGTCCCTACGCGCTGCGCGAGGCGATCCAGGCTTGCCGCAAAGGTGGCGTCGTCTCCATTCCGGGTGTCTACGGCGGCTTTCTCGACAAGATACCCTTCGGCGCGGCGTTCGCGAAAGGGTTGACCTTCAAGATGGGCCAGACCCACGTCCATCGCTACATTGGCCCCCTCATGGAGCGCGTTCAAGCGGCGGAAGTCGATCCGTCCTTCGTCATCACCCACTCCGTCCCGCTCGATAAGGCGCCCGAGATGTACCGGACCTTCCGCGAGAAGGAGGACGGCTGCATCAAGGTCGTGCTGAAGCCGTGACGACCGGCCCGCCAGCCGGAACAAGGGGGCGGTGGTTAGCGCGTCTCCGTCGCGACCCGCCAGAGCTTGCGGGTGTCGGCCGTCTGCCACGTCTTGTTGGGCTGGAAGCCTCGGAGATCGGGGGCCGCGAGCACAAGTTGGCGCGGAAAACCGAACCAGAGCGCGAACAGGTCATCGTCCGTCTCCCGTTGCAGGTCCCTCAGGAGCGACCGCTGGCGCTCGATGTCGGTAGCGACGAGTATGTCGTCGATCAGCCGATCGGCCGTCTCGTTGGCATAGCCGCCGGGGTTGAAGCCCTGTGGGTTGGCGCGGATGTCCCACGACGATCCATAAAGGTCGAAATCGGTAAAGCCGGGATAGAGGTCGAACGCGAAGGCGATCAGGTCGAAGTCTCGGCTCTCCAGCCAACGGTCGGCGAACTCCTCGGGTCCCAGCGACTGCACCGACAGCTCGATGCCGACCTCGGCCAGGTCCCTGCGGACGCTGCGGAGCACGTCCACCAACTCGGGGCGGGCGTCGTCGCGGAGGATGACGGAGATCGCGAACCGTTGGCCCAGGACGTCGTCGAGGACTCCGTCCCCGTCGACGTCCTCCCACCCGGCTCCAGCCAGCAGGTCCCGTGCCCCCTTCAGGTCCTGACGAGGGATCGTCAGCTCCGGGTCATTCGCCCACGGCTGCGCCACCGTCCCGGCGGCGCGCTGGCGTATGAACCCGTCGAACACGTCGTCCGCGTACCGGTCGCGGTCGATCGCCAACGAGAGGGCGCGGCGGACGTTGACGTCGGCGAACAGACCTGGCACGGGCCGGGCCGGATTGACGAAGTTGAACGCGGCAAACATGACCGACGCCGTGTCGGCAACGTAGACGCGCGCAGGCTCGTCGTCGACACGCTGGAGGTCTTCCGCCGAAAGCGGCCAGACGAGGTCCGCCTCTCCCGCCCGCCAAGCCTCGACCCGCTCGTCCGCGTTCTCTTCCCAGGCGACGAAGAACCGTTCGAACGCGGGCGGGCCCGCCCAGTAGCGGTCGTGCCGATCGAAGGCGACCTGGCGCTCGTCCCACTCCGCGATGCGCCACGGTCCCGTCCCGACGGGCAATGCCGACGCCCAGTCGAACCCCGTCAGCGTCCGTTGACCGACCGGTCGCGACTCCCAGTACTCCGCGTACTGGGCGCGCTGAAAAACCGGCTGGGTGGATGCCCCGAAGAGCCAGCTGCCGTCCGGATCGGCCAGCGTCACGCGGAGCGTTCGGGCGTCGAGCGCCTCTGCCTCCTGCATCGACGTGAACTGATTCCGGACCGCGCTGTCGACATCGTCCCGATACGCGAAGAACGAGAAGACGACGTCGGCCGCGGAGAGCGGGGTACCGTCGTGGAAGAGTACGTCGGGCCGAAGCGTGTAGGTCACGACTCGATCCCGCTCGCTCCAGGCCCATCGCTCGGCGAGCCACGGCAGCGGCTCCATCGACACCTCGTCGGGCCGCAGCAGGGGATCGAGGTAGCTGACAGGGATCTGGTAATCCTGACGCAGCGACACCGGACTGAAATCGTCGCGGACGGCCGGCGGCCGAAGCAGTCGGAGGTCGCCACCCCGGACGGGAGGCCCGGGATCGGTCGGCCGCTGGTCACGGATAAGAAGGAAGCCTGGCTTGGCTGCGGGGGTGCCCTCCGGGCTCGCCCGGAACAGGATTGGCGGTGTTCCCTGTGCTTCCCGTCCTCCGACATGGGGAGATGACCGGGTGGCCGCCGCGAGCGGAACGACGACGCCGCCACCGATGAGCGCGCGGCGCGAGAAACGGAATCGCCCCTCCCCATCGCGCTTCGAATCACCTCCGGACATCGTCTGCCTCCACCCCACGCTTCCGCTTTTCCTCCGCCCCTAACGCTCGCCGGGGCCGATCGTTCACCGATGCCAGGAGTGGTACGACATCGGCTATCGTGGCGACCACGCGATCGGGTGGTGGACCTCCCGGCCATCCTCTGCCCAACGTGTCGACCCAGATTGGGCGGATACCCGCCCCCCGTGCGCCAGCCACGTCGTGCTCGGCGGAATCGCCGACGAAGACGGCGTCGGCCGCCTCCGTCCCCCCGCGTCGTAGGGCCTCGGCGAAGATGCGAGGGTCGGGCTTCCATACCCCCTCCTCGCCGGAAACGACGCAGAAATCGACGAGATCGTCGAGGCCGAGCAGCTCGATCTTGGCACGCTGGATCTCGGCCGGGCCATTCGTGATCACGCCGAGGCCGCGCGGAAGCATGGCACCTCCCGTTGTCCGGTAGTGCCGAACCGCGGCCAACGTCTCAAGGGCGGCGGGGTGCAGGCGCAAGGCGTGGAAGCGGTGGCGCCGGTACCACGCCATGGCATCCTGCGCTCGCTCCGGATCGAGGATGCCGTGACGGCGGAACAGCTCGGGGAAATGGTCGGACCCGTGGGGATCGGACGCGATGGAGTCGGCCACCATGGCGTCCAGCCGACCGTCCATCTCCTCCCATCGACCGGTGCCGCCGAACGCCTGCCGGAGTCGGGCATCGCGGGCGGATGCGTAGTCGCACAGCGTGTCGTCCAGGTCAAAGAGGACGAGCGTCGGTGGAGGATCGAGCGGCGAACGATCGAACGGCGGCGCGTTCGTCGATGTCTCGTCGAATCCACGAGACGGCGGAGGAAACGACGCGCCGCTCGCCATCACGCCGGGCTCCCCTCCGCCTCGTCCCGATCCCGCATCCGTTGCGCGACCAGCTCCGCCAGGTGGCGGACCCGCAGGGGGCGACGGGCCGCGTCGCACCCGCCGCGGAGGTGGAGGATGCACCCCTGATTGTCGGTCACGAGGACGGGAGCGCCCGTCGCTTCGGCGTCGTCGAGCTTGCGGTCCAGCAACCGCTCCGCCACCTCCGGATACTCGAAGGAGAAGGAGCCGCCGAAACCGCAGCAGAGCGAGGACTCCGAGAGTTCCCGCACCTCTTGCCCGAGAACGTCTCGGAGGAGACGCCGTGGTTCCTCCCGCAGACCGAGGGCGTTCAGCCCCTGGCAGGAATCGTGGTATGCCACGGCCTCCCCGGGCTCGCCTGCCAGCACGCCGGATTCCAGATCGGCAACGTCTGTCAGAAACGAGGTGAAATCGCGAACCCGCGCCGCCAAAGTCTCCGCTCGCGAACGCCAGGCGGGCTCGTCCCGGAAGAGATGGGCGTAATCCTGGGTCAGCGTCGCGACGCAACTCGCGCTGCCAGAGACCACAAGGTCCGCCTCCGCCCGCGACAGGGCGGTTATCGTCCGCCGCGCCATCCACCGCGCGTGGCGCTCGTCCCCAGAATTGACGGCGGGGAGTCCGCAGCAGTGCAGGGCCGGGGGCGTCACGACCCGCACCCCCAGCCCGCGGAGGACGAAGCGGATTGCCTCACCCTGCTCCGGGTAAAGTCGCTCCGTCATGCAACCGGGGAAGAGGGCGACCGACATTCCGGCCGCCTTGTTCGGCACGATCGGTCGTTCCGCAGCCGTGCCGGCTTCCTGCCGGACCCGATCCCGCAGGGGCCGCCGGGCCACCGCGGGAAGGGACCGCCACCGCGTCTGCCGGCGCAGAATCGGCAGTCGGCGCGCCCGCACGAACGCGCCGCCGCGGGTCAGCGGCATCTGCGCCTGACGGGCGATTCGGAACAGGAGGTCGGCGGTCCGGGGCCGCGCGTAAGCGCCGAGGCCGATCCGCTTCGCAACCGGCAGCCCCTTCTGTTCGACCACCATGCTCCGGACGTCCAGAATTTGGCGCGGCAGTGGGATCCCGACCGGGCAGACCGTCTCGCACGCGTTGCAGGACAAGCAGAGGCTTTGCGGACCGGCGGCGGCATCCAGGCCGTGGTGGAACGGGGTCACGACGAGACCGATCGCGCCGGTGTAGACGTGGCCGAAGACGTGGCCGCCCACCTCCCGGTAAGGGGGACAGACGTTTGCGCAGGCCGCGCACCGGATACAGTGGAGCGCCTCGCTGAACTCCGGACGCGCGGCCATCGCCCGCCGCCCGTTATCGACGAGGACGATGTGCATCTCGTGCCCGCTCGTCGGGCCCGTGATGAAGGTCGAGTAGGAGGTGAGCCGCTGGGCGGTGCCACTCCGCGCCAGGAGCCGGAGCTGGGTCACGGCGTCCTCGAAGGTGGGAACCAATTTCTCGATTCCGGCCAGCACGACGTGAAGCGGCGGCAGGGACGAGCAGAGACGACCGTTCCCCTCGTTGGTAACCATCATCACCGTGCCGCTCTCGGCGATCAGGGCGTTCGCGCCCGTCACCCCCATCCCGGCGGCGAAGAAGACCTTGCGCAGCTCGTCCCGTGCGACCCGCACCTGCTCGCCGATGTCCTCCCGCGAGACGGGCCGGCCGAGCGCCTCCTCGAACACCTCCCCGACCTCCTGCCGGGCGAGGTGCACGGCAGGCATTACCATGTGGCTCGGACGTTCGGCTCGAAGTTGGACGATCCACTCCCCGAGGTCGGTCTCGACGGTCTCCACACCGGCGCTCGCCAACTCGTGGTTGAGGTCAATCTCCTCGGTGACCATCGACTTCGATTTGGCAACCACCTCGACCCCGCGCTCCCGCGCCAGGCGACCGACGATGGCGATTGCCTCCGCCGCGTCGCGGGCGAGATGGACGGTTGCGCCCGCTGCTTCGGCCGCCGTCCGGAAGCGGCGGAGGTGACCGTCGAGGTCGGCGACGACGCCGGATTTGACCTCCTTCAACCGGGTCCGCAGGTCGTCGAACTCGATCTCGGAGACCGCCACGGCGCGCGCCTCGCGCCACGCCCGCTGGAACGTCGTGAGGTTCCGGGAGAGGCGGGGATTGGCGAGCGCTAGCGCGTAGCGCTCCCGGAAGGGGCGGGGGACGTGGCCGTGACCCGACTCGGGATGTTCAGTCAGCGCCGCGGCCGACGCGGCAGCGGCGGGTATTTCGGTACTCTTCAAGACCTCGCGGTCCTTTCTCTGCGCCGACCGGCAACACAAGGCCCGGTGCCCCCGGTACCCCGGCGGCACCAGGAGCGGCCGATCGCGGCCGCCCCGCTGAACGAGAGGATGGGCGCCTCGGCCGGGGAAGTAGCACTTCCCCCGAGGCGGCCAGCGAAGTCGCCGCCCGGCGTCGCTACGCCGGGCCGCCTTCCTCCCAAAACAGACGCCGAAACTCCGTGCTGTCGTAATAGCCGACGATGCTGACGATCCTGCTCTCGGCCGAGCGGAAGATCGCGATCTGCTCCGAGATGAGCTCCCGGCCGAGATTCGCCGCGTACTCGCGGACGGTGAACTGCACCGCCGCTCGTTCGGCATCGGCGATCACGTCGGTCACTTCCCACCGTGCGGTCGGGTAGGAGGAGACAACCGTCCCGAAGTAGGCAACGATCTCGTCCGCGGGCCGGACCACCTCCGCGTGCGGCAGGGCCCGAAATGTGGCGTGGTTCGCCAGGGTGGCCCGCAGCCGGCGTGGATCACGCGCGTCAAGGGCCGCGAAGAATTCCCGTCCCAGCTCTTCGACGGCCGAGGAGGACGACAGGGACCTCGGGATGTCGCTCATCGGGTCCGGGTCGGCACGAGCGACAGGAGCTCGTCCACCGGCCCCGTGGAGACCGTCGCGATCCCCGTTCGCGCGCCGCTCCGCGTCAACGCCCGGTCCATCGCCGACAGCGTGAGCCGATCGTGGGCCACCAGGTGCTCGCCGAGCGCGCGAAGCGTCCAGTCGTGCTCCCGCCGGCTGATCCCCCGCCGCTGCCAAGCGGCATCGGGCAGACTCCGGAGCAACGAGCAGGTGCTTTGCCGCAGCCGCCGAAAGTCCGCCATGATCTCGATCACGGTCGCCGCGCCGTCTTGACGCAGCTCCTCCTCGCTGGCAAGGCGCGGAGGCAACAGATCGAGGTCGGGCTCGGTGCTGGTGGCGATCACGTGCATCCGCTGAAAAAACTTCCGCTCCTCGTCGCGGAGCCGGATCATCAGCTCCTTGACCGACGCCTCCTCCCGCTGGGGCGAGCGGTCAAGCCGGCTCTGGTCGTGGATCGGTGACAACCACCGCGAGAGATGATTCACGGTGAAATGCAGGCGAAGGATGAGGGTATCGTTGTCAAGATCGGCCACGGGGATGGAGCCGGACGGCGAGCCGCCGCGCGAGCCCCTCGGTACCGCAACGGATCGATGTCCAGGCTCCATACGACGGATGCTCCCTCTGGTTTGCTGACCGGAAATCAGCCTGCGGCCGGTTCGACCGGCGCGTCGTCCACGATCACCGCAACCTCCCGCACCGAGGCGGCTCCCATGCTCCCGCCCGTCCCCGCCGGTGAGGCAAACCAGCAGCGGGCCACCGGGGGGGAGGAGGCCAAGCCGAAGATGAGCAGCAGCGAGTCGGGATAGTGGGCCTCACGAAGATCGGTCACCGATGGCGTGGGGGAAGTTCTCGGGTGGGAATGCACGATCGCGACAAGCTCCCAGTCGCGTGCCTCCATCTCCCGAAAGGCAGAGATCACTTCGACAGGGTCCATTGTATATCGCGTCGGCGATCGATCGAGATTCGTCCCGCGGAAGAAGCGCGTGGCCTGCCGCTCCCCACCGTTAGCCACCCCGGCGAGGAGCCCGACCCCCTCCGCCGGCTGGGCCTCGTTCAGGTGATCGACGATCTCACCGTACAGCGAGCGATCGATTCGGAGCAACGAGGGAGAGGGCCAGACCACCTCACTTCACCTCCTCATCGTTTCCGCCGGCACGTCGGCCTCCGCTTCGTCGGGCGACCCGGCCCTGGGGCTCGGGAGGAAGAAATGGCGCGGCGGCGGGAGCGGACGCATCATCCACGTGGCACCGGCGGCAACGCGGCGGCCAGCAGCGCCAGGTGGAGCAGCGTCCGCGTCCCCGCATCCGCGGGATCGTAGCCGGTGAGAGCGCAGATTTGACGCAGCCGATAGGCGAGCGTGTTGCGATGGATACGGAGTCGTGAGGCCGCTTCGACGTGGGATCCGCCCGTCTCCAGGTACGCGAGCAGCGTCTGCCGAAGCGTCCCCCGGCGATCGCGTTGCGGCAGCTCGCCGAGGGCATCCGCCGCGAAAGCGGCGAGATCGGAGCTGCCCCACGAGTCGTAGAGCAGCCGGAACGCGCCGACGTCGCGCAGGTGGTCGAACCGGGCAACCGGCCCCCCCAGCATCCCCGTCGCGAGGAGGGCGCCGAGATAGCGGGCCTGGCGGGCGGCAACGGGCAAAGGCCGCGGTCCGACCACCGGTGCCGACACCGCCATCCAAACCGGCCGTTCGGCGATCGGATTCGCCGCCTTCTCCACCCGCCGCGCGAACGCCAGGAGACGACCCGGCGACGCGTCCACGAGGACCGCGGCCTGCTCGTCGCGCACGTCGACGATCGCCGCCGGCCAGCCATCGAGCACCGTCGCGTCGTGGACCGTTCCGGACGGTGCCAGGAGCCGCTGCAGGCCCGACGGCCCGAGCTCGGGCGACGCGACGGCGACGCGGAATGAGGCGTCGCTGGCCAACCCAAGAGTTACCGCGCGAGCGCCGAGGTCGACGACTGCGCCGTCGAGCGGGGCGAGGAAAGCGGCCAACGCCGCGGCCCGGGCGGGTCCCCGGGGCCGCGTCTCGACGGCGCGCGCCAGGGCCGCCTCCGCTGCCGCGGCAGCCCGCTCGCCGGCCAGCCGTGCCAGCGCCCTCGCTTCCGCAGCCACCGGTCCCAGCAGCAGCCTGCCCCCGCCGCTCAGCAGAACCTCGTGGTGCAAGCCGCCGCCGGACGTCCCGGGTCCTACCGCGAGGCCACGCCCGCCATCGCTCTCCGTCCCCACCGCCGCCAACCGCTGGCCATTCGCATCCACGATCTCCGCGGGGATCCCCAGCGCGTCCGCCGTCGCCGCGAGGACACGACCGACGTCCGCACCGACGCTCGTCAACCCCGCGAGGAGACGGCCTAGCTCCGTCCCTGCCCGGTACAACTCCCCGCGGTGCTGCGTCAGCAGCCGGTTCAGGTCGCTCTCCAGATCCGCCGTCACCGGACCGACCGGGAGCACCACGATCGGCAACGGGGCGCCGATGGCGCGGAGGCCCGGCGGCACCGCCTCCGCTTCGAGGAGGACCCCCGCCGCGCCGTGAGCGGCCAACTCGCGCAGGAGCGGACCGATGGCAACGCCGCTCTCCGCCAGCACGCGGTGGGGGAGCAGGACGAGCTCGCCGCCCCGCATCGGCGGCAGCATCGGTGGCGACGCGCGGGCGGCCACCGCCCAGGTCAACTCCCGGTTTGCGCCGTGTCCCGCATCCCGTCCGCCGCGACCGCTCTCGCTCGGGGGACCGAACCCGCTTGCGGGGCGGAGGCGGGGCTCCCAGGCGAGGAGATCCCCGAGCGTAACTTCCGCCATCCTCCTCCTCTCCCTCCCGGCGCAATCCGGGCCGGCGACGAGGCCGGCGGCGTGGTCACCGGCAAATCCAACCCTGCGAACCCCTATAGTACGGGAGAGCATCCCACCCTCGACGGAATGGAGTCCGGCTTCGTCGTATCGAAGAGTGGGAGCGAGGATTTGGGGCGCGTCCGATCGCCGCGCTCGAGCGGCAGCCACTGGGTGATCGGGGCTGCCAGCCTGATCGGGCTCGCCGCGTTCTTCTACCCGTTCTTCCTGCCGGTGGTCGCGCCGGTCGTGGACGGCGAGCGGCTCGCCCGGGCCGGGGAAGCACCGATCGTGCTGGCAGCGGTCACCGGTTGCTGTCTCCTCGCCATTCTGGCGGAGCTTGGCGGAGCGGGTGCCGGCCGCGCCGGCGCTGGCGGCACCGCCAAGACCGTCGCTCTCCTCGCCTCCCTGGTCGCCATCGACGCCACTCTCCGGCTGGCGCCGACGGTCCTCGGCGCATCGCCAATCTTCTTCCTGATCATGCTCGTCGGCGTTACCTTCGGCGCCGGCTTCGGCTTCACGATGGGGGCGCTCACCCTCCTCGTCTCGGCATTCCTGACGGGCGGACTGGGACCGTGGCTGCCCTACCAAATGCTCGGGGCCGGCTGGGTTGGGATGAGCGCGGGTTGGCTACCGAGCCACGGCACGCAACGGGGCCGCTTGGTGGCCCTCGCCGCGTTCGGGGCGGTGTGGGGTCTACTCTTCGGAGCGCTCCTCAACCTCTCGTCGTGGCCGTTCACGGCGCCGGGTCTAAGCGTCGACGCGGGTCTTTATCCGTCGCCCGGGATCTCTGCCGCGGAGACGCTGCAGCGCTACGGCCGCTTCTACCTCGTGACCTCGCTCCCGTACGATCTGCTCCGGGCCATCGGCAACGCCATGCTCGTCCTCCTGCTCGGCGGCCCCGTCCTGCGCCTCCTAGAGCGATTTCGCGATCGCTTCACCTGGCAGGAGGTGCCCGAGCGCGCGGTGCGGTTCGGGTCGTCCTCCCGGTCGCGACCCGGCTCTCCCGATTGCCGCGCGACCCCGTAGATTTCGCCACCTCGACGACGCTCCCTCCCTGCGCCCTGTCGCGATGCTTGCGGCATTGCGTCTAGACCGTTTCTTGCCTATCATAGTGTGTACGTACACCCCACGGGTTGGGGTCGGTGTCCGTCCAGGAGGACCGCCGCGACCTTGACCCGATGGCACATCTTGTGCCTAGTCCCGACTGGGGTATACTACATCTTGCGTTTGGGGCGCCCCTCCCGATCATTCGATCATGGATCGTCCCACGTGAACAAGGGGAGGCGTCGAGGAGCACTCGCCGGAAACCGGCGCCACGCTTCTCGGACGCAGTACCGCCGCCGTCGCTCCGCCGATCTCGGCTCGTCCGCAGGACCGGGGTCAACTTTCCACGTTGCGTCGGTCGCGCCGCGGCCGAATCAGAGACCCGGTGGGGGTCGCGAGCGGGGAGCTAGACCGAGATGTCCGAGATGGCGCGAAGCGAAGGTAGGCGGCAGGACGAACGGCAGGGGGGAAAGGGCGGCGGCGTCGGCGAAACGCCGCGACGGACGCACGGCGGCGCCGTCAATGGTGGCCTCGCGATCCGGCGTCGGTTCACGGAAGCGGGTGACGACCCCTTCGCAAAGGTGGCCTGGAGCCGCCGCACGTCGCGAATCACGAACCCCGACGGCTCAGTCGTTTTCGAGATGGCGGACGCCGAGGTGCCGGCCGCTTGGTCGCAGATGGCCTCCGACATCATGGTCTCCAAGTACTTCCGGAAAGCGGGCGTGCCGCAGCTCGACACGGCCGGCGCGCCGATCCTGGATGATGCGGGCAACGCGGTCCTCGGCCCGGAGCGCTCGGCGCGGCAGGTGATCCACCGCCTCGCGGGCTGCTGGCGGGAGTGGGGCGAGCGCCACGGCTACTTCGCCACCGCCGAGGACGCCCAAGCCTTCTACGACGAGATCTGCCACATGCTCGTCCACCAGATGGCGGCGCCAAACTCGCCTCAGTGGTTCAACACCGGCCTCAGCTGGGCCTACAACATCACCGGCCCGTCCCAGGGGCACTACTACGTCGACCCCGACGACGGCGAGCTGAAGCTGAGCGAGGACGCCTACACCAGAGCCCAGGTCCACGCTTGCTTCATCCAGAGCGTCGACGACACCCTGGTCGGCGACGGCGGCCTGATGGACCTCTGGGTGCGCGAGGCGCGGATCTTCAAGTACGGCTCCGGCACCGGCACCAACTTCTCCAGGGTACGCGGCGAGGGCGAGCCACTCTCCGGTGGCGGCACCTCCTCCGGCCTGATGAGCTTCCTCAAGGTCGGAGACCGCGCGGCCGGCGCGATCAAGAGCGGCGGCACGACCCGCCGCGCCGCGAAGATGGTCTGCCTCGATCTTGACCACCCCGATATCGAGCGTTTCGTCACCTGGAAGGCGGACGAGGAGAAGAAGGTTGCGGCGCTGATCGCGGCCGGCTACCCGGCCGACTACAACGGCGACGCCTACGCAACCGTCTCCGGCCAGAACTCCAACAACTCGGTCCGGGTCCCGAACGCCTTCGTCGACGCGGTCGAGTCCGACGGCGAGTGGGCGTTGACGCGCCGCACCGACGGCGCCGTCGCCAAGACGGTCCGCGCCCGCGACCTCTGGTTGAAGATCGCGGAGGCGGCCTGGCAGTGCGCCGATCCGGGCCTTCAGTTCGACTCGACGATCAACGAATGGCACACCTGTCCCGAAGGGGGGCGGATCAACGCCTCAAACCCCTGCTCCGAGTACATGTTCCTCGACGATACGGCCTGCAACCTGGCGTCGCTGAACCTGCTCACCTTCCTCGACGTCGAGACGGGCACATTCGACGTCGAGGCCTACCGGCACGCCGTTCGGATCTGGACGATCGTGCTCGAGATCAGCGTCTTGATGGCGCAGTTCCCGAGCGAGCAAATCGCCCGTCTCTCCTACGACTACCGGACGCTCGGCCTGGGCTACGCCAACCTCGGCACGGTGCTGATGTTGCTTGGCCTGCCCTACGACTCCGACGAGGCCCGCGCCTACGCCGGCGCCGTCACTGCGATCCTGACCGGGGAGAGCTACGCGGCCTCCGCCGAGCTGGCGGAGCAGCTCGGCCCCTTCCCCAAGTACGCTGCGAACGAAAGCCACATGCTCCGGGTCATTCGGAATCACCGGCGCGCCGCCTACGCTGCGCCGGAGGGGGAGTACGAGGCGCTGTCGGTGCGGCCGATGGCGATCGACGCGACGCTCGCGCCGCCCGACCTGCTGGCCGCGGCGCGGGAGACGTGGGACCGGGCCCTCGCGGCGGGGGAGCGGCACGGCTACCGCAACGCCCAAACCACGCTGCTCGCCCCGACCGGGACGATCGGTCTGCTCATGGACTGCGACACGACGGGGGTCGAGCCGGACTTCGCCCTCGTCAAGTTCAAGAAGCTCGCCGGCGGCGGCTATTTCAAGATCGCGAACCAGAGCCTCGCGCCGGCCCTGAAGAACCTCGGTTACGGGGACGTGGAGCGGCAGGAGATTCTGGACTACGTCCTTGGCTCCCTGCGCCTCGACGGGGCTCCGCACGTCAATCGCGCGAGCCTCCGGGCGAAGGGCTTCAGCGACGACGACCTGGCGAAGATCGAGCGCGCACTGCCGGGCGTCTTCGAGCTGTCGTTCGCCTTCAACGCTTGGACCCTGGGCGAGGAAGCGCTGGCTCGCGTCGGCGTCTCGTTGGGGGCGGCGAGTGAGCCTGGCTTCGACCTCCTCGCGGCCCTCGGCTTCTCCCGCCGGGAGATCGACGAGGCGAACGAGACCATCTGCGGCACGATGACGGTCGAGGGTGCCCCCCACCTGCGGCCGGAACACCTAGCGGTCTTCGACTGCGCGAACCGGTGCGGCAAGAAGGGCGAGCGTTTCATCCACCACCTTGGCCACGTCAAGATGATGAGCGCCGCCCAGAGCTTCCTCTCGGGCGCGATCTCGAAGACGATCAACATGCCGCACGAGGCGACGGTTGACGACGTGACCGACGCCTACATGGAGAGCTGGAAGCACGGCCTGAAGGCAATGGCGCTCTACCGCGACGGCTCCAAGCTGAGCCAGCCCCTCTCGACCAAGAGCGACGTCGGGGTCAAGGAGGGCACCGAGGCGGAGATCGAGCACGAGGATCGGGTCCAGGCCCGGGTCGACGAGGCCGTTGCCGCGGCCGTCGCCCAAGCGCGCGCCGATTTCGAGGCGGAGCGCCGCCGCCACGAGGCGGAGCGCCCACTAGAGCTGCCGATGGCGCCGCCGGTGGCGATCCCGGCCGTGGCCGCCCCCGCCGGAGCGGCGTCGAACCGACGCCGGCTTCCGGTCAAGCGGCACGGCTTTACCCAGGAGGCACGGGTCGCCGGCAACAAGCTCTTCCTGCGGACCGGCGAGTACGAGGACGGCACCCTCGGCGAGATCTTCATCGACATGTACAAGGAGGGTGCCGCCTTCCGCTCGATCATCAACTGCTTCACGATCGCGATTTCGAAGGGACTCCAATACGGCGTCCCGCTCGAAGAGTTCGTCGACACCTTTACCTTCACGCGGTTCGAGCCACAGGGGATGGTCACGGGGCACCCCAACATCAAAATGTCGACCTCGATCATCGACTACGTCTTCCGGGTCCTCGGCCTGGAGTACCTCGGCCGCACCGATCTCGCCCAGGTCCCGCCGGAGTTCGACAACGCGCTGGACGGCGAGTCCGGGCCGATTGACGCACCGATGCCGGTGGCCGCGCCGGTCGCGAACCCGTCGACCGCCGTCGCGGCGCAGACATCGACGGCGTCCCTTGGTGCCCCTGGGAAGACCAACGGGAACGGCCACGCGAACGGCAACGGCAACGGTACCCACCACACCGCCGCGGCCGGGTCGACGCCGAGCGCCACGGCGCTCCTAGAAGGCACCGCCCCGCTGGACATGCTCGACGCTCACCTCGCCGAGATGATGGGCGACGCGCCCTTCTGCGACGTCTGTGGCCACATCACGGTCCGTAATGGCGCCTGCTACAAGTGCCTCAACTGCGGGAACAGCCTCGGCTGCTCTTGATCGATCCTCGGGGCCGTCGCCGACGTCGCGCCGCCCGGCGACGGCCCCGAGTGGAACAGAACGGCGGCCGGGCTGGTGCCCGGCCGCCGTTCTGTTCAGCCTGTGTTTCCGCCGCCAGTGAAGAACGCTACGTCGTCGCCGTCATCGCCGCCGCCTGCTCGCGCAGGTCGGCGAAGAGCGGCGTGCTGAGGTAACGCTCGCCGGTGTCCGGCAGGACGGCGACGATCAGCTTGCCGCGGTTCTCCTCGCGGGCGGCGATCCGCCGCCCCGCTTCGGCGGCCGCGCCGCAGGAGATGCCCTTCAACAGGCCCTCCCTCCGCATCAGCTCCCGTTGGGCCGCCATCGCGGTCGGCGCGTCGACGTGGATGATCTCGTCGTAGATGTCGCGGTCGAGAACATCGGGCACGAAGTTGGCACCGATCCCTTGGATCTTGTGGGAACCGGCGGAGCCGCCCGCCAGGAGCGGTGACTCGGCCGGCTCGACAGCGACCACCTGGAGACCGGGCTTCAACGCCTTCAAGACCTGTCCGGCGCCGGTGATCGTGCCACCCGTGCCGATGCCGCCGACTAGGACGTCGATGGCGCCACCGGTGTCCTCCCAGAGCTCGACCGCCGTTGTCCGGCGGTGGATCTCCGGGTTGGCCGGGTTCCGGAACTGCTGGGGCATCCAGGCGTCGGCCGTCTCCGCCAGGATGCGCTCCGCGCGGGCGACCGCCCCGGCCATCCCTTCGGCGGCGGGGGTCAGGATCAACTCGGCGCCGTAGCCGAGCAGCAGCACCCGCCGCTCCAGGCTCATGCTCTCGGGCATCGTCAGGATGAGGCGGTAACCGCGAGCGGCTGCGACCCAGGCAAGCGCGATGCCCGTATTGCCGCTCGTCGGTTCGACGATGGTGGTGACGCCCGGTCGGATCTCGCCACGCCGCTCCGCGTCGTCGACCATCGCGACGCCGATGCGATCCTTAACCGAGAATCCGGGGCTGAACGACTCGAGCTTGCCGACGAGCGTACCCGGAAGGTCGCCCGCAAAGCGGCTCAACCGGACCAGCGGGGTGTTCCCGATGAGGGCGGTCGCGTCGTTGGCGATCCCGGGACGTTGGTACCGAGGCGGGAGTTGCACCGCCTCGACTGCGGTAGGGCGAACGAGCGTGTCGGTCATATCGCCTGTCCTTTTTCTGAGCCGCGACGACCGCCGGAGAGGACCTCGTCGCCGTTAGATCGCCATTCTACAGTTCTAGATCAACATAAGCAAGCCGGATTGTTCATGCCGTTGGTGGGGGGACGTGTTCTGCGAGCCCTACACTGCTTCGGTTGCAGATGTGGCCGGGCTCCTCACCTCGCGCTGGTAGTCTGCCTCGCTCCCGATCCAGCTGGCGCCGTCGGCATAGTGCTCCTTTTTCCAGATTGGGACGATCTCCTTGATCCGCTCGATGGCGTAGGCGCAGGCCGCGAACGCCTCCCCCCGATGCGGGGCGGCGACGGCGATGATGACGCTCGCCTCGCCGACGCTCAGCGACCCGGTCCGGTGAACGATGGCGACGCCCGGCAGTCCCCACCGTTCCTCGATCTCTCGGCCGATCTGCGCCAGCATCTTCTCCGCGGCCGGCACAAACGCCTCGTAGTCGAGGGTGGTCACGACCTGCCCTCGGGCGTTGTCGCGGACCACGCCGGTGAACGTGACAACGGCGCCGGCGCTGGGTCCGGCGACCGACGCTTCGACCGGTCGAGGGTCAAGTGGCTCCGCCTGCACCCGGAACCGGCCGTCAGCACCGTCGCCGCCGCTCACCGGTGGGATCAGCGCCAGTTCGTCCCCATCGCTCAGAGGGCGGTCCGCGGGCGAAAACTCCTGGTTCACCATGAACATCGTAGCCGGCCGCATCGGTGCCAGTCGGGGCGTCTCCTCCGCGAGCAGATTGAACAACTCGGCCGCAGTCGTGCCCGTCGCGACCGTCCGTGTCTCCTCGCCGCGGCCAAGCGTCTCCCGAATGGTCGCGAAGTACCGCAGCGTGATCTTCACCGTCCCCACCCCGTTCCGTCCTAACCGCCGTCCCATCCCTTCGATCAGCAAGTCGAAATCGACCTGCCTCCGCACGGTGCGGCTCCGGAGAACATACAGGACCGCCCCCGGCCGACTGGCCGAGGGCGGTCGATTCTCCGTGTGGATGCGGTCCCGCTAGGAGCCGGAGCTGATGTGGCGACCGAGCGCACTGCGCAACTGCTGGGCGCTGGCACGGTTGTTCTCGCGCAGCGTGCGGAACGCCGTCGCGGTCTCTTGATCGCCGGCCTGCTCCGCGTCCTGGGCATACTTCTGGAGCGCCTCCATCCCTTCGAGCAGATTGCTCAGGGAGGTGACCAGGTCGTACTCGATGTCGCTGACCCCGTAGGTGCCCTGTCCCTTATCCACGATTCCCCTCCTTCGGCTCATTCGCCGAACATCGCGATCGGCTACCCGTTCGCCGTGCAAGCGCCGTGCCAGAACGACGATCTCACCCCGTAGCCGGAAGGGGCAACCCGAGCAGGACCGCGTCAACCAGCTCCCCAGCGGCGTACGGGTGGGGACGCGGTGGGATGATCACGAGCGCGTTTGCGCCAACGAACGAGGCCAAACGGGAGGACGATTGGCTTCCGGTCGTGGTCGCCCGTAACCGTCCGTCATCCGTAACCCGCACCGTCGCCCGCTGGAACTCGATCCGGTCCGACGCGGCCGTCTCCCTGGCGAGCGTCACGGGAACGCGGGCGCGCGCCACCGCGCCCCCGCCGCTAAGGACCGCCAACGCGGGCTTGACGAAGAGCTCGAGAGAGACGAGGGCCGAGACCGGGTTCCCTGGCAGGCCGAAGACCAACGTCCGGTCGGTGGTAGCGAAATTGAGCGGCTTCCCCGGCTTCATGAAGACGCGCCGGAAATGGACCTCGGCGAGCTCCCCGAGCAGCGCCTTGACGAGATCGAGCTCGCCCATGGAGACGCCGCCGCTCGTCACCACCACGTCGCTGGCCGCGATGCGCTCGGCCAGCAGCGAGCGCAGCGCGGCCCGTTCGTCCGGGGCCTTACCGGTCCAGACGACGTCGGCACCGGCACCGCCGAGAGCGGCCGCCAAGCTGAAGCGGTTCGAGTCGCGGATCTGGCCCGGCGCCGGCCGCTCCCCCGGGTCGACCAACTCGTTCCCCGTCGAGACGACGCTGACCCGAGGTCGGCGCCGGACGGGGACCGGCACCGCTCCCAGCCCCGCGATAATGCCCAGCTCCGCGGGCCCGAGAATGCACCCCGCGGGCAGGATCCGCGTTCCCCGCCGCAGGTCCGCCCCAACCCCCCGGATGTTCTCGCCGGGACGAACATCGAGCCGATGGACGATGACGTGGTCTTCGGCCGTCTCGGTCTCCTCGACCGGAACGACGGCGTTGGCCCCCGGCGGCACCGGCGAGCCGGTGGTAATGCGGACGGCCGTCCCCTCGGTAACCTCCTCGTCGAGGACGAATCCCGCCGTCTGCTCGCCGATCACCTCCCGCCAGGGCGACCCGTCCCCGGCGACAACCGCATAGCCGTCCATCGTCGCCGCCGGGAAGGGCGGGTGATCCTCCTCGGCGACGACGTCGTCGGCCAGTACTTGCCAGGCCGCTTCGGCCAAGGGAATCCGCTCGATCGGAAGCGGCCGGGCGCGGGCCAGGATCATCGCGAGCGCCTCGTCGGGATGCCGCAAACGATCGATGTCGCCGGTTTCCATGTCCCCAACGCCTTCCTTGCGCCCGTTACCCGGGCACCCGCTCCGCTCGGTCCCATCGCCCGCGCCGATGCTATCATCCGCCCGAGTCCCCACCGCCGCCCTTGCCGTCGCCCGCTCGGCGCTCCCAAGCAGAACGGCCGGTCCGGAGCGCGCGGCTTCCACCGCGCCCCCCCGCAGGCGATTAGAGGCGGCCGAAACGGGGGGAGTGCGCGGCGGCGGCGGTCCCGTTTGACGGCGCCCAGGAACGGTTCTACACTCTGTAAAATCTCCACCAGCTGCACAGCCAACAATTCAGGGCGAAATGCAAACCCGGACGCTGCCGACGACCCGACCGGCGCCAGCCGTTCCCACGAACGCCGGTCAACCGCCGCCGCATCCGAAGGATGCCTCGGGGCCGATCGCTGGCGCCGACATCGAAGCGGCGATCGCGCGCCTGCTTGCGGTGGTTGCCGAGAACGCTCCGGCAGTCAGCTGCGAGCTGATTCAGCGGGCGGCGGCGTTGGCGGTCGAGGCGCACGGAAGCGACCGCCGGAAATCGGGAGAGCCTTACGTTCTCCACCCGATCGCCGTCGCCGCGATCCTCGCGGAGATGCAGCTCGACGCGGAATCGATCGTTGCCGGTCTCCTTCACGACGTGGTGGAGGATACGCCGGTCGGTCCGGAACGAATCAACCGGGAGTTCGGTCCGCGGGTCGTCAAGCTCGTTGACGGTGTTACCAAGCTCGGTCGGATCCCCTGGACCGCCGACGACGGCTCGACGCCCGCGACCCGGGAGAAGGCGCACCAGGCCGAGAGCCTGCGCAAGATGTTCCTGGCGATGGTCGACGACATCGGCGTCGTCCTCATCAAGCTGGCCGATCGCCTCCACAACATGCGGACCCTCGACGCTTTGCCTCCCCCGAAGCAGCGCCGGATCGCGCAGCAGACGATGGAGATCTACGCGCCGCTGGCGAACCGACTCGGCATCTGGCAGCTGAAGTCGGAGCTGGAAGACCTGGCCTTCAAGTACCTCAATCCGGAGGCATACGGCGCGATCGTGCGGGAGCTCGAACGGCGTGGCCGCGACCGAGCCGGCTACATCGAGCGGACGATGGGCGACCTCCGGATGGCGTTGGCCGAGACCGGCATCGCCGCCGAGATCACCGGGCGCGGCAAGCACATCTACTCCATCTACCGCAAGATGCTCCACAAGGGGCGCAGCTTCGACGAAATCTACGACGTCATCGGCCTGCGGGTGATGGTCGACGACCGGAAAGACTGCTACGGGGCGCTCGGCGTCGTCCATGCAATGTGGCACCCGCTCCCGGGCGAATTCGACGACTACATCGCGACCCCCAAAGAGAGCATGTACCAATCGCTCCACACGGCGGTCGTCGGGCCCGAAGGGCGGGCCCTCGAGATCCAGATACGGACCCGGGAGATGCACCGGATCGCGGAGTACGGCGTCGCCGCCCACTGGCGCTACAAGGAGGGCGGCCGCTCCGACGCCCGGGTCGAGGCGAAGGTCGCCTGGTTGCGCCAGCTCATGGACTGGCGGGACCAGGTTGCCGACGCCGAAGAGTTCGTCGAATCGCTCAAGTCCGACGTCTTCCAGGAGATGATCTACGTCTTCACCCCGGCCGGCGACATCATCGAGCTGCCGGCGAGAGCGACACCCGTCGATTTCGCCTACCGGATCCATACCGAGGTCGGCCATCAGTGCGTCGGCGCCAAGGTCAACGACCAGCTCGTCCCATTGAACTACGACCTCCAGAACGGTCAGGTCGTCCGGATCCTGACGAGCAAGACGAAGGTCGGGCCGAGCCGCGACTGGCTGCAAGCCTCGGCCGGCTACGTGACGACCGCCTCCGCCCGGGAGAAGATTCGGCAGTGGTTCCGCCGCCAGGAGCGGGACGAGAACATCGCCCAGGGCAAGGAGATCCTCGACCGGGAGCTGCGCCGTCTGAGCCTGGAGCTGAAGCCGGACGAACTGCTCGCCCATTTTCCTCAATACCCGAAGGTAGACGATCTACTCGCCGCGGTCGGCTACGGTGCCGTCTCACCCCAGGTGATCTCTGCCCGGCTCGACGGGGCGCGGGAGAAAGACGTCCTGGTTGCGGCACCGCACATCGACGTGCCGCGGACGCCCGCCCGTCTCCAGGTGATGGGCGTCGGCGACCTGCTGACCAACCTCGCGCCATGTTGCAAGCCAGTCAACGGCGACGCGATCACGGGCTACGTGACACGCGGCCGCGGCATCACCGTCCACCGGCAGGACTGCCCCAATGTCGGTGGCCTGCCGGACCCCGAGCGGTTGGTCCCCGTCACCTGGGGTGACCGAGGCCACGACACCTTCCCCGTCACGATCCGGGTCCACGCCTGGGACCGGGTCGGCTTCCTCAAGGACGTGAGCACGCTCCTCGCCGACGAGAAGGTGAACATCGTCTCCGTGCTGACCACCACCCACGACGACCGGACGGTGACGCTGTTGATCACGGTCGAGGTGGAAGGTATCAGTCAGCTGAGCCGCATCCTCCAGAAGCTGGAGGGGATTCGCGACGTGTACGAGGTGCGCCGCGATGCAGTGCATGCCCCCGTCCGTACCGCCGCCGGTTAGCTGGCGACCGCCCCACGGACGGACGGCGTGAGCGGCACGGTACCCCCCCCGGTTGCTGGGATTCACGCTGCGACAGGGCCGGTGCTGTCGATCGGCGAAGCGCTGATCGACCTGATCGCGACCGACGGTTCGTCGAGCCTCAAGGAGGCGTCGGCGTTCGTCGCCCGACCGGGCGGGGCTCCCGCGAACGTGGCCGTCGCCCTGGCCCGCCTCGGCGTACCGGCGGCGTTCGGTGGCGTCGTAGGCGACGATCCGTTCGGTCAGCGGCTGCGCGCGACCCTGACGGCGGAGGACGTCGACGTTTCTCGGATGCGCACGACGACGGAGGCAGAGACCACGCTCGCCTTCGCCTGGAAAGACGCGGCCGGAGACGGCCACTTCCGCTTGCTCCGCGGAGCGGACGCCCTCCTCGCTCGGGAGGACGTGGATCGGGCAGGCATCCCCGGGTTGGCAGGGCTCGTCGTCGGTTCGGTAGCGCTGGCGGCCACACCGTCGAACTCCGCCGTAGCATGGGCCGCTTCCCTCGCCGTCGATGCGGAGGTTCCGGTCTGTTTCGACGTCAACATCCGGCCAAGTCTGTGGCCCGACCTCAATGCGGCTCGCGACGCCTGCCGCCCGCTGCTCGAGCGAGCGCGCCTGATCAAGCTGAGTCTCGACGACGCGCGGGCGCTTTTCGGCGGCGATCCGGAACCGGTGACGGCGGTCGAGCAGCTACGTTCCGGTCCCGAGTCTCCGATCGTGGTCTTGACGGACGGTGGACGTGGTTGCTGGCATGGGGCGGGCGGCAGCGGCATGCCGGTTCGGTACCTGCCCGCCTTCCCCGTCGATGCCGTCGAGCCGACCGGGGCGGGCGACGCGTTCACGGCCGCCCTCATCTCGCGGCTGCTCGCCAAGAGCTGGGCGCCGCCGGACGAGGCAGACGTCCGCTTCGCCGCCGCCGCCGGCGCGCTGGCGACGACCCGACCCGGGGCGCTTGACGGACTGCCGACGCGTGGGGATCTGGATCGGTTTCTGGCCTCCCGGTAGGCTTCTACCACCGCTTGGATAACGGTAGCGGATGTCCTCTATCGGCTGCATGTGGGAAAGGATCGACGGTTGCCCTCCCCCGCCGATCCCGTCGCCTTTACCCTGTTCGGCATCGGCGTCCGCTGGTACGCGCTCTTCATCCTCTCCGGCATCCTGGCCGCCATCGCCCTGATCCGGGCTCTAGCCCGTCGGCGGGGGCTTGATCCTGACTTCCCTCTCGACATTGCTCCCTGGTTCGTCTTCGCCGGGATCGCCGGCGCCCGGATCTACTATCTCCTCCTCCGCGGCGACTACTACCTGATGCACCCCGGGGAGGCGCTCAACCTCCGCCTCGGCGGTCTCACCATCCACGGCGCAATCGTTGGCGGCGCGCTCGCGCTCTGGCTGCTCTGTCGCCGGAGTTGGCAGCCGTTCCTGGCCTGGACCGATCTGATCGTCGCCGGCGTTGCCCTCGGCCAAGCGATCGGTCGCTGGGGCAACTGGGCGAACCAGGAGGCGTTCGGCTTGCCGACCGACTTGCCGTGGGGCGTTGCCATCGACCCCGGCCGGCCCGGCACGGTCCCCGGCGCGGCCCGGTACCACCCCGCGTTCTTGTACGAGTCGCTTTTCAACCTCGCGAACGCGGCGCTCCTCTCGTGGCTCGTCCTCCGACTGCCGCGGAGCCACTTCCTGCGGCCGGGGGACGTGCTCGCCATCTACCTCGTGCTGTACGGCTGCGCCCGGCTCCTCATCGAGCGGCTGCGCACCGACAGTCTCTACATCGGGCCCTTACCGGCCGCGTACTGGGTGAGCGCCGGTCTGATCGGTCTCGGGGCGGCGATGTTGCTCCGCCCGCGGATTGCGGGGTTCATCCCGCCCCGTCAGGGGTCCCGGTCGCCGCGGAGCGAAAGGCGACCGTCTTGACGCCCGATGCGCCGATTGCTATCGTCCCGACCATCTCGCGGGAATAATCAGCGCCGTCATCGGCGTTGCTGACCGGCCACCAGACCGTCGTCCCGGTCGCCGCCGTGCGCCGTCACGACCGATCGGCGGCGGAGGGCGAGGAGCGGAGCCGGATGGCCAGACGGGGCACCCTGCTGGTGGCGATGATCGGATTGGCGATCTCGGTCGCCGCCTGCGGCCGGGCGAGCCAGGCAGAGATCGAGCAGGCGCTCGGCATCACGCCCACCGCCACCGCCTCCGCGGCCGAGATCGCGGGCGCCACGGAGGCGGCAGTCCGGGCCACGATGGCGGCGGAAACAGCGGTGGCCGCCGCGGTGGCGTCCGGCGGTGGTAGACAGGTGGCCCTGGGCGACGTGACCCGCGGCAGCCGGCAGTTCCTGACCCAGTGCTCCGGGTGCCACCGCGTGGGAGGGGCGGGGCCGGACCTCCTCTCGCCGGGCAGTGCCGGTGCCGCGGTGAACACGGAGACGCTGATGCCCCTGCTCCGGGAGGGGATCGGTCACCCCGTGCCACCGGGTCCGTACCCTGCCCCCCTCCTCAGCGACGGGGCCATCGCCGACCTCGCCGCGTACATCGCCTCCGAAGCCGGCGGCTGACCGGAAGTGAGAGCAATCCCACCCAGAGCTACGCCCCGGCTGCGGTGAAGAGCGCCTCCCGGATCGCCATGATCTGCGATCGGAGCGCGGTGTCGGTCGTTAGGGCTTGCTTGATCTGGTTGATGCCGTGCATGACCGTCGTGTGGTCCTTGCCGCCCAGCTCTTTGCCGATGGCGACCAGCGACGATTCGGTCTCCTCCCGCATCAGGTACATCGCGACCTGACGCGGCACGACCACCTCCTTCGTCCGGGCCCGGCCGCGCAGATCCCGCAAGGAGACCCCGTAGTGGCCGGCCACCGCGTCGACCACGCCCGCGGCCGTCGTCCGCGCTCGGCGTGCCCCGACCGCCGCGTCGGTCAATGCCTCCATCGCTAGGGCGAGGGATATCGGCTGGTCGGACATCCGGGAGCGGAACAGGACCTTGTTGAGGGCCCCCTCCAGCTCCCGAATATTGCTCTGGTCCCTCTGGGCGATGTACTCGACGACCTCCGCCGGAAAGGCGATGCCGAGCTCCTCCCCCTTCGTCCGGAGGATCGCGGTGCGCATCTCGTAGTCTGGCAGCTGGACGTCCGTGATCAGGCCCCCCTCGAACCGGGAGCGGAGACGGTCTTCGAGGGCGGAGATTGCCTTCGGCGGCTTGTCGCTCGTGATGATCACCTGCTTGCCGCTCTGGTAGAGCGAGTTGAAGGTGTGGAAGAACTCCTCCTGCGTGCTCTCTTTGCCGGCGATGAACTGGATATCGTCGATCATCAAGATGTCGATGGTTCGGTAGCGGGCGCGGAACTCTTCCATTTTCTGCCGTCGGATCGAATCGATGAGTTCGTTCGTGAATTTTTCTGACGTGACGTAGACGACGTTGAGCCCCGGATTCAGCTCCAGCGCGCGATGGCCGACCGAGTGGAGAAGGTGGGTCTTGCCCAACCCTACTCCGCCATGGACGAAAAAAGGGTTGTACGTTCCCCCCGGCTGCTCGGCCACGGAGAGCGAAGCGGCGTGGGCGAAGCGGTTCCCGGATCCGACCACGTACGTGTCGTACACGTAGCGAGGGTTGAGGCCGTGGGTAGGGGTTGCCGCCAGCTCGATCTGACGCGCTGGCGTGCCATTCGACCCACCTCGGGGCTCGGCCTCGGCGCGGCGTCGGTGCGGACTCCCGTCCCCGTTCGCGCGATGAAGCCCACCAGCGGTTGTCTCCAGCACCCGCTCGCCGCCGCGGCCGGAAACCGGTTGGGCGCCACCGAAGAGAGTTCGGGCGCCGGCGTCGAGGAGCGCCGCCGTCTCCCCGGCGTCGAACCCGCCCCGGCGCCCTACGGCAGCGGCGCCGGGCTCGTCCCCACCGAGCACCGTGAAGCGGACCCGGATCGGTCGCCCAACGATGTCGGATATCGCCTTCGCGACCTGCGGCGTGAACTTGGATTGGAGCGTCGAGGCGCTGAATGTGTTAGCGGCGGCGATGACCGCCTCGTCCTCATCAAAGGCGACGAGGGTCGTCTGCCGCATCCAATTATCGTAATGGGTGCGCGAGAGGCGTACCTGGAGCTCCCCGAGCACCGTCTGCCAGAGTTGCTTGGCGTCCATCTGGAGCGCCGCGTCGCCGGCCACGCCCTCACCCATCCCCTCGCCCCCGTTCGGCACCCGTCTTCGGGTGTACGGACACTTCGAAGACCGGGATCGTAACAGCCGTCGGGGAGGCACGCAAGCATCCGTGCCAGGGGCGAGAGTCCTCGAGCGAGAAGATTCGGTGCAAGCCGTCGGCGGGATCGGTGGCATCGTCGGATGCGGGCTAATCCTTGCAAAGACAAACGGAAGCTAGCCGACGCGGGACGGTGGTTCGCCCCTTGCGCGTCCCCGGCGGGACGGCCGCGATACCGCGTCGGCCTTGCCGTCGGGGTTAATGCCGGCCCCTCCCCTCCTCTTGCCCTCGGCAACCTAGCCGGGCCCATTGGAGATCGCAGACGGCAGGAATTGGTCTCGGTCTCGAGCGGGAGAGCGTGACATCGGAGTGCCGATAGCGGAGGCTCCTCATCGTTCCCGAGCTGGCACCGGCTCCGGGACCAGGACACTTGCGGTCGTCGAGGTCGCCGTCGGGTAGCGACTCCTAGCGGATTTTCCCGGCATTTTTAGAGCATTGAAGCCGCCGAAGGGCGGCGAAGGAGAGCAAGATGAACGTTTCCTACGCCACCGGGGACCCTCTCGCCGAAGCGGCGGACGCCACGATCGTCCCGGTCGGAACGGTCGACGGCAAGGCCGATCCGGCCCACCTTGCTGCAGTGGATCGAGCATTGGCGGGAGAACTGGCGCGCCTCGTCGCGGAAGCGCGCTTCACCGGCTCGCTCGGGTCAACGATGGCAGTGTCTACTCTGGGCCACATGGCGCCGCGGCGGTTGGTGCTGACCGGGGTAGGCGCCGCGGATGCCGTAGATCGGCGGGCGATCACGCGGGCCTGGGGAGCGGCGGCGGTGGCCGCCCGTGACGCGGGCGCCTCCGCCATCGTCTCCTCGCCGCCGCCAACCGGCACGGCGCTCACCCCCGATGCGGCGCTCGCCGCCGGCGCCGAGGGCGTTCGGATTGCCCTCTACCGCTTCGATACGTACCGGGGGGCAGGGCGTGGCGACGGTCCGACCAAGGAAGTCGCATCCTGCCGTTTCATTGGCGGTACGATCCCCGACGGGGAAGCGGCCCGGGCGTTGATCCTGGCCGAAGCTATCGCCGCCGGCGTCGCCCTCGCTCGGGACCTGGTGAACGAGCCTGCGAACGTGCTGAACCCGGAGGCGATGGCAGAGCGCGCCCGCCGGGTGGCCGCCGCGTCCAACCTCGAGATCGAGGTCCTCGGCGTCGAAGATCTCGCCGAGATCGGCGCCGGCGCCATCACCGCCGTCGGCCGCGGGAGCGCGAATGGTCCGCGTCTGATCCGGCTCCGGTATCGCCCGAACGCAGAAGATGCCGAGCCGGTCGCCAACGCCGGCACGGCGGCACGGGTCGTCGGTCTCGTCGGGAAGTGCATCACCTTCGACACAGGTGGTTACTCGATTAAGACCTACGAGGGCATGCTCGAGATGAAGGGGGACATGGCCGGCGGCGCGGCCGTCCTCGGTACGATGTCGGCGCTGCGAGCGCTCCGCTGCCCCGTCGCCGTCGATGCCACGATCTGCGCCGCCGAGAACATGATCTCCGGCGAGGCGTTCCGCCCGGGCGACGTGTTGACCGCAATGAACGGCGTCACAATCGAAGTCCTCTCGACCGACGCCGAGGGGCGGTTAGTCCTGGCCGACGGGCTCGTTGACGCCGCGCGGCGCGGCGCCACGGAACTGATCGACCTCGCGACGCTGACCGGGGCGGCGGTGGTCGCACTCGGCGAAGGCACGACCGCGCTTTTCGCCTCTGACGACCCGTTGGCCGACCGCCTTCTCCGAGCGGCGGCACTGACGGGCGAGCGCGCCTGGCGTATGCCGCTGATCGAGGAGCTCAACGAAAAGATCAAGGGAGACGTCGGCGACATCAAGAACACCGGAGGACGTGGCGGCGGGGCAATCACCGCCGCCCTCTTCCTCCAGCGCTTCTCGGAGGGTTTGCCATGGGCGCATTTCGACATCGCCGGCTCGGCTCGGAGCGCGAAGGGTGGTCCGGCGGGGCCGAAGGGGGCCACCGGGGTCGGGGTGCGGACCCTGCTGGCCTACCTCACCCAGCCCAGCGCTTGAGCTCCGTCTAGAGCTCAGCGGCGAAGATGATGACCGCCGACGGGAGCGTCAGGAGGACGGAGCCGGCGAGGACCGCCCAGAACAGCTGCCGTTCCCGCCGGTACCCCACCTGCCAGAAATCGATCAGGATGATCCGGAGGCCGTTCAACGTGTGGTACACCACCGCGCCGACGAGGGCAATTTCCATCGGGATGATGTACCAGCGGCCGTAGAACTCCACCGACTCGTCGTAGACGTCCCGTCCGAACCCGATCAGCATGATGTCGATGATGTGGACGAGCAGGAAGAAGAGAACACCGATGCCGGTCGCGCGGTGCAGGACCCAGGCGTATTGGCCCGGGTCGCCCGCGTAGATCGGCGGACCGCCTGCCCGGTAGCTGCGCAAAACCCAGACGAGCAGGGCAGGGATCGCCAGGTAGGTCACCACCGCGAACGCCACAAGCGACCAGCCGATCGCGGTCGCGATCCAGAACTGGTCGGCGAGCGGGCCGGTATTGTCCCGCGCGGCCGCCTCGTCGAAGGTAAAGATCGTGATCGTCCCCAAGGCCGTGAAGACGAAACCGATTGTCCAGATCGAGGCGTGCCCGACAATGCGCCAACCGGGACGGCGGAGGTAATCCGTGACCGAGTACCGGAGCCCGAGGACGCCGTGCCACAGGGACGACATCAGCAGCAGCCAGTCGAAGGTGCGCCAGAGCGGGTTCGCCCAGCGGTTCGCGACGAAGTCGAACACGGTCTCCGTCGGCACGTTGATGTAGTGCGTGATGAAGAGGTGGACGCCCGCGAGTACCACCAGGAGAACGCCGGAGACGCGCAGGAACAGCCAGACCAGGCGGTCCGCGCCGGGGATTGTGAACCCGGATGCGCCGCTCATTCGGCCGGGCGAGATGACCGCCATCGTTGCCGTTCTCCCTCCCCGAGCACTGCTGAGGGCCGGTTTCGATCGGGCGCTGCCCGCCGACCTCGTGACGGCATTGTAAGCGCTTGCGACCGGGGCCGGGCCACGGCCGAGGCTACGTCGCCCGTGAGCGGCTGCCGAACCGGCTCGTCGGAACGACGCACTCTCAAAAACGGGCCGGGGCATCACCGAGGGATGGCGTGGCAATGTGCCTCCCGCCCGAGAGATCATGCGCCCCGGTCGCCAGGGCGGCACGGCCCACCCGATCGGGTTCGTGATCCGGTCGCGGGAGAATCGACGAGAACCGTCGTGACGACGCTATCGGAGATCGGCCTTAGGTGCCGCCTGGTCGCGCAGCCACGCGCCGGACCGCCCGCCCACCTTCTCCTCCAGCCGGATCGCCTCAATCGTCATCTCGCGGTCGACCGCTTTGACCATGTCGTAGATGGTCAGCGCGGCAGCGCTGACGGCGGTCAAAGCCTCCATCTCGACGCCCGTCTGACCGCGGGTCTCGACCAGCGCCGTGATCGCGATCGAGGCCGACTCGAGCTCGAATCCCGCCTCGATCTTTGTCAGCAGCAGGGGATGGCACATCGGAATGAGCTCGTGGGTCCGCTTGGCCGCCATGATCGCGGCCACCTGCGCCACCGCCAGCACGTCCCCTTTCGCCGCCCGGCCATGGCGGATAATCGCCACCGTCTCCGGGCGCATGGTCACCCGACCGGACGCTACGGCAACCCGTCGAGTAGCCTCCTTGTCCCCGACGTCCACCATCCGGGCGTTTCCCTGCCCGTCGAAGTGGGTCAACTCGCGGCCCACCGCGGCCTCCGCCGGAATCTCCTCATGATCCGCCATCGTCGCCCCCGTTCTCCCTTAACCTCGTCGCAAAGCTAACCTCAACTCTCGGATAGTACTGGAGACCGGTCAAGCGAAGCGGCATGGCGGCGCTCGTGCTCGTCAAGCACTCGCTGCCACAGATCGATCCGGCAAGTGGGCCCAACACGTGGTCGCTCAGCGATACGGGCCGTGAGCGATGCCGTCGACTGGCGGAGCTGCTCGCGCACTACGCCCCCGCGACCCTCGTATCCAACCCCGAGCGAAAGGCATGGGAAACCGCCGCCGTCCTCGCCGACGGACTCGGCAGCGGGGCTCCCTCCGCCACGATCGCCACGAGCACGGGCGCGATTCGCTCGGGTGGCTTGAGGACGAGGCGTTCGACAGCGTCCGGTCACGCTTCGCCGCCTTGATCCAGGACCTCGGAGGACGGAGCGCGCATGGGAACCTGTCCATCATCGCGCACGGAACGGTGATCAGCGCGTTTGCCGCTCCCCGCTTCGGTCCGACCCTTCCGGCACTGTGGCGGCGCCTCGGGCTCCCACCCTTCGTCGCCCTCTCCGTCCCTAACTTGGTTCCCTTGGCTGCGGTGAGGGAGATCGACGAAGGCAGTTAGATCGGGGTGGACGCCGACCAACCGGCGGCGGCCCGGGCAAACCACCGACCGCCAGCGGCCTCGACCCGCACCTTTAAGCCAAAGCAGGCGGAAATCGTGGCCGACGAGAGTGCTTCGGCCACCGGTCCGGCGGCCACGACCCCTCCGTCCCGGAGGAGCATGGCGTGCGTCGTCGACGCTGGCAGCTCCTCCAGATGGTGCGTGACCAGGACAGAGGCGAGACTGGGACGGGCGCCGTCGAGCGCGCCGAGCGCGGCGAGCAACGCCTCCCGCGCGGTCAGATCGAGCCCGGTGGCCGGCTCGTCGAGCAGCAGCAAGTCCGGCTCCGCCACCAGCGCCCTGGCGATACGCACCCGCTGCCGCTCCCCCTGGGAACAGTCCGCAATCCGCCGCGCCGACATCCCGGCGCAGCCCACGAGCGACAGCATCTCGCGCGCCCGATTGAAGTCGTTGGCTCCGTAACGCCCGGGAAGAGGCCGGATCGTCGCCGTCACGCCGGTCAACACCACCTCTTCCGCGCTCAACCAGTTGAGCAAAGGCAACCTCGGATCTACGACGCCGATCCTGCGCCTCAGGTCCGGCATGTCCACCCGACCGAGGCGACCCCCGAGGACGGTTACCGCGCCGTCGCTCGGATGACGGACGGCGCCGGCTAGAGAAAGGAGCGTGCTCTTACCGGCCCCGTTCGGCCCTAGCAAGGCCCACCGCTCACCGGCGCCGACGGTCCAGGAAACGTCCCGCAGGATGTCAACTCCCTCGGGCGTCCAGACGCGGACTCGGTCCATCACGATCGCCGCGGCCTTCGCTGGCGCCGTCTCGCCGTCTTGGCGCATGGACATGGGGATGTCCGTCACTCCGCGAGCCGCACGACCGGGTTGCGCAGCGTGCCCACGCCGTCGATCGTGATTTCGACGTCGTCGCCGTCCTCGAGCGTGAACTCCGGTGGGGGGATAATCCCGGTTCCGGTCATCAGGACGACGCCGGCGGGAAAGGAGTTGTGGCGCCGCAGGTAACGGACAAGCTCGGCGAAGGGGCGGTGAATCTCCCTCGTCGCCGTCTCCCCCTCGAAGAGGACGACACCGCCGCGGCGGATGGTGAGCCGGATCGCGAGGTTGCCGACGTCCCCAATCTCCCACGCCAGCGCGATCGTTGGACCGAGCGCCGCGGCCGCGGTGTAGACCTTGGCCTGAGGCAGGTAGAGCGGGTTCTCGCCCTCGATCGAGCGCGACGAGACGTCGTTCCCGACCGTGTAGCCGACCGTCTCCCCGTCCCGGTTGAGCACGAGAGCAAGCTCCGGCTCCGGCACGTCCCAGGTGGAGTCGGCTCGGATTGCGACCGGCACGCCTGGCCCGGAGACGCGGTCGGGCGTGGCCTTCAGGAAGATCTCAGGGCGGGACGCGTCGTAGACGCGATCGTAAACATCCTTCTGCGTCGACTCCTCCATCCGGGCGTCACGGGAGCGACGGTACGTCACCCCGGCCGCCCAGACCTCCTGGCGGTCGAGGGGCGCCGCGAGCCGAACCCCGGCAAGGGGGATGATCGCCGCGTCGGTCCGGACCGCATCAAGGCGGGCTCGCAACTCCGGGAGCGGCATCGCGAGCGCAGCGGCGAGCGTCGTCGGCCCCCCGGCCGCCGGGACGTCGACGACGCCTGTACCATCCACGGTAAGGCCCAGACGTGCTTCGTTCCCGGTTTCGGCCCGGTACAAGCAGAGCGGCACGGCGTGCTCCTTCCGCGGCGGTGGAGCGGTCGTGCACCTGCATGGCGCAGGTGTTCGAACCCTCCGAAGAGACCCGGATGGTAAAAGAGGCCCTGCCGGCTGCCAAGAGGGCGCGGCAGACCGCCCCGCCACCGATCCACCCCGCCAACATTCGCAAGTTGGAGGGTTCAGTGCAGCGGACCGTCGCGAACGGCCGAGAGGAGACCGGTAGCCAGCGATCGGAGGGGACGGACAGGGCTGCGACCTGGTGCGACACCGCCGCAATCTCGGAATCCGTTACTCGGCCCGTGCCTCGGCGACGAGGTCGAGGTCGACCCCGGCGTCGGCGAGCGATTCGCGGAAGCGGCGGACGAGCGTCAACTCGCGCTCGTTCAGCTCGTACCCGTGCGCCACCAGCGCGGCGTCCAGATCGTCGCGCGCCTGCGCTCTGAACGACGGGTCGCTCATCGCCTGCTCGGCGAGACGGCGCAACACTTCAACGCGCACCTCGTCCGGTACCACCATCGAATCGTCCATCGGATCCTGTCTGCCACCTTTGCGTGCCGCTCGCGTCGACCCCGATTCGCGCATTGTGCGTGCCACGCTCCGCAATGGATCGGAGACGCACGCGAAGGACGCCACCTCCGCGAAGCTCGGCGAGCGGGTAGGATGTCGGCTCAAAGGGGGCTGGTTTCGCATCCGGAGGAGACGGTGAACACTGATCTCGCGACGCCCATCCGCCTCCGTCCAAGACTCGACCCGAAGCCGTGGGGCGGACAGAAGCTGCGGCGGTTCGACCCGTCGCGAACCGGCGGGGTGCCGATCGGCGAGGCGGTCGCCACCGCGGCCGAGTCCGTAGCGACGGAGGGCGCCCTCGCGGGGACGACCCTGGCCGAACTGGTGCGGATGGACCCGGGCGGCCTCATCGGCAAGCGCGGCCTAGCCGCCACCCGTGGGCGACCGCTCTTTCCGCTCCTCGCGAAACTGATCGACGCCGCCGAAAACCTCTCGATCCAGGTCCATCCCGACGACGCCGCGGCGGCACCGCTCGATCGCCTCGGCAAGACCGAGGCGTACCACGTCCTTGAGGCGGCGCCGGGCGCCGTGATCGGCCTCGGACTGCGCGACGGCGTGACGGTTGAGGAGTTCATCGCCGGCTGCCGCTCAGGATCGGGCGCAGCGACGACGTTGGTGCGCTGGGTTGCGGCGGTGCCGGGCACCACGTTCCTGATCCCCGCCGGCACGGTACACGCCCTCGGCGGCGGCTGCCTCGTGTACGAAATCCAGCAGCCGTCCGACGTCACCTACCGCTTCGACGACGGGGGGCGCGTCGACGCCGACGGAAAGCCCCGTGCACTCCACGTCGACCAAGGCGCGGCGGTGCTCCGTCCGGGCTACCGGCCGGAGCCGATTTCCCCGATCCGTCTCCGCGGCGATGTCGGTCGTCGCGATCTGCTCGCCGCCTGCGACGTCTTCGGCTTGGAGCGGATCGGACTGGAGGCGGGCGCCGCGGTCGCGGTCGTTTCCGTCGACGGCCCCCAGGTGATCACCTGCCTCGAAGGGACCGTCGACGTTGCAACAGGCGATGGGAGCGTGACGATCGGAGCCGGCTGGACGGCGGTCACGGGAGCGTCGTTGGAGACGACCATCCGCGCCGTTGCCCCGGCCGTTCTCCTCCGAGCCTGGGTTCCCGACCTGGAGCGGGATGTGGTCCTGCCGGCCCGCACCGCTGGCGCGGAGCTCGCCACCGTCGCCGCGCTCTCCGGACCGCTGCCCGACCTCGCCCGTATTCTCGGACGGTGAACCCGCTCCGGGCGGCTACGGCAGGGATGGTGGCAAAGGAGAGCGGTGCCGGGCCCCGCGTGCCGGCCGGCGGGCTCAGGCCGCTGGCCAGACGACGACCCTCTTGCCGAGGCCGTCGGTCCATGATTCGGTAGGTGGTGTGTTATCATTCCGACTCGCGGGTGCGAATCGTACCCGCCTTCGTGTTGCGTGCCGATTGGGCTCGGAAGTCCGACCCGATGCTGGAAGACGAGACGATCGATGACCGATCCCCAGGACCGACCGGAGGCCGAATCGACGAGCCGAGTCCCCGGCGACGAGCTGGCTGGCGACGCACCGGCCCCGCTTCCCACCCCCGTCGCCACGACCGCCGAGGCCGTTCCGGTCGTGCTCGGGGAAGCAGCGGCACCGTCTGCCCCGGTGGCAGTCTCCGCTCGGCGGGCGCCGCGAGCCAGGCAGCTTTCGCTGGCGTCGCCGTACGCCATCATCGAGACCGGCGGCAAGCAGTACCGCGTTAGCGTCGGCGACACCGTCGCCGTGGAGAAGCTTCCCCACGACGCTGGCGGAGACGTGACGATCGATCGCGTGCTCCTCCTTGGGGGAGATGGCGCAACCCGCGTCGGAACGCCGACGGTCGCCGGTGCCAGGGTGACGGCCCGGGTGGACGACCACTACCGTGGCGAAAAGATCGTCGTTTTTAAGTACAAGGCGAAGAAGCGGTACCGCCGGCGGACGGGCCACCGGCAGTCCTTGACGCGATTGACGATCACCGGTATCGCCGGCTAGCAGTTGAGGCGTCTCCGCCAACGGAGAGAGGAGCGGGTCAATGGCCCACAAAAAGGGAGTCGGCAGCTCCCGCAACGGGCGCGATAGCGAGTCGAAGCGGTTGGGCGTGAAGCGCGCAGATGGGCAGATCGTCCGCGCAGGTACGATCGTGGTCCGTCAACGGGGCACCGAGTTCTGGGTCGGCAACAACGTTGGGATTGGCAAAGATCACACGATCTATTCAAAGATCGATGGGGTGGTTCGCTTCGAGCCGGTCAGTCGGCTGAAGCGGCGGATCAGCGTTTACCCGGCCCACGTCTACCCGGTCGGCGGCGCCCGCGAGCTGCTGCAATCCCCCACGGCCGCCGTCCCGGCGATCGCGGCGGACTAGCGGGCGCGGCATCGAACACACGCTGCGCAGGATAACTTGCAACGGCCGGGGCATCATCGGCTTCGGCAGGAATCAACGGAGCACCGAGAAACCATGAAGGCAGGCATTCACCCCACCTACGTCGAAGCGACCGTCACCTGCGCCTGCGGGAACAGCTTCACGACCCGTTCCACCAAGCCGCAGCTGCGAACCGACCTCTGTGGCGAGTGCCACCCGTTCTACACGGGCGAGCAGCGCATCGTTGACTCCGCCGGCCAGGTCGAGCGCTTCATGCGTCGAATGGAGACCGCAGCGGGCGCGACCCGTCCGTCGAAGCGACAGCAGCGGCTGGCCACGCGCGCGACGGCGCTCGAGGCGCAGCGACGGCGCGAAGACGCGTCCCCGGTCGATCTCCTCGACGAGGAGAACGAGACGGACGCGCAGCGGGCCGCCCGCTCGGACGGCCGCGGCGGGGCGGAGGCGCCGATCCTTCCGACCCCGGTCCAGCCCGACGCCGTGGCCGCCGGTGTGGCGGTCACCACGGACGAGCGCCAGGCGGCGACGACCTAGCGGTCGACGGAGAGACGAAGATCTGGTGAACGAGGTCGGGAGGACGGCGGTGGTCATTGCCGCCGCTCTCCCGACCTCGTCCGATTAGCCTTCCCCGGAACGCTGCCGTGGCAGTCGCCTCCGAGAGAGGCAGGAGGATCCCGTGGTCGAATCGAACGAGGCGGCCGACAACACGGAGGGGACGGTCGTCGCTTTCATCGAGATTCCCCGTGGGAGCCGCAACAAGTACGAATACGACCCTGCGACCGGTCGATTCCGTCTCGATCGGGTGCTCTACTCCTCCGTCCATTACCCGACCGATTATGGCTTTGTCCCCGATACCCTCGGCGAGGACGGGGACCCGCTCGACATCCTCGTTCTGGTCCAGGAGCCGACCTTTCCCGGCTGCCTGATCGAGGCTCGCCCGGTCGCCGGACTCGACATGCACGACGAGAAGGGATCCGACTTCAAGGTGATCGCGGTGCCGGTCGGCGACCCGCGTTACGCGCACGTCGAATCGCTCGAGGACCTGGGCCACCACTGGCCGCGCGAGATCGAGACCTTCTTCGCGACCTATAAGCTACTAGAGCAGAAGACGACGGAAGTCCTCGGTTGGCACGATGCCGCCGAAGCCTGGAAGGTGATCGCCGCCTGCAGGAAGCGCTTCGCCGTTGAGACGGCCGCCGTCGCGCCGTAACTCCCTGGCTGGGACGCCGGTGGCTACGTCCGTCCCGCCGCATGCCGCCCCCGTCCTGCGAACCACCCTCGGACCGCGTTCGCTCCCTTCGGTACGTCCGCCCCTAGCGTTCCCGGCCCGACACCCCGGCCCGCACCTCCCCTACCATCACCGGTTCTCCTGCGGGAAGGGAGGGCCCGAGGGCGTACGCCGCTTCGGCGGGTGCAAGCCGGTCGCGTCGCCATGGGATGAGCACGTCCTGCACAAGCACCTGGATGACGGCGGCCAGGGGAACGGCGATTACCGCTCCCAGCCACCCGAGCAGGATGCTGCCCGCAATGATTGCGATGAACGCGGTCAGCGGGTGGATGTCAACCTGGTCGCTCTCCACAAGCGGTGAGATCACCTGGCCTTTCAGGTTCTCGATCACCACGTGGGCTACCATCGCGATCACGACCGCCGTCCACCCGAGGGGCAGCACCGCGAGCAGGATGGCGACCCGGCCAATCCAGGGTCCGATTCGGGGCAGGGCCTCGGTAGCGCCGGCGAAGATCGCGACCAGCACCGCGTACGACGAGCCGAGAAAAAAGAGCGTCAGCCATACCAGCGAGCCGACGATCGTGATCACGATCAACTTCGCTCGGAGGTAGGCACCCAGGCGTTCTCCCATCTCGTTCAAGACCCGCTGCGTCGTCGACCGGTGCCGCGGGTGGACGAGTGAAAGGATCAACGTGATGATCCGCTCCTTCGTCAACAGGAGCAGGAGGGCGATGGTGGAGACGCTGACGAGGGTGAAGAGTGTCCGCGCCACCGCCTCCGGCAGTCCGAGCAAGCGGGAGGTGAACGCGTTGCCGGCGCCGCCGGCGATTTCGAGCAGTCGCCCCTCGAATTCGCGCAGGATCGGATAGTCCGCGCCGAGCTCGGTGATTCGGGCTCGCGTCTCCTCCAGGTCCCGGAGGCGGCCGGGAAGATCGGTCGCGGCGTCGGCCGCTTGCCCGACGACCCGCGGCAGGACGTACCACATCAATGCGCCGAGGATCGCCCCGATCACACCGTAGACCGCCAGGATGGCAATGCCACGCGGGGCTCCCCATCGCTCGAGGCGGCGGACCGGCCCGGCGATGCTACTGGCGAAGAGGAGCGCCAGGAACAGGATCACCAGCAGGTATTGCAATCGCAGCAGGAGGTAACCACCGGCGATGGTCAGGCCGAAGAGCACCAGCGCTGCATAGATGCCGCTCGCACCGACCGATCGCGCCGCCCCCGACCCCGTGGCTACCCGTTCCGGCGAGCCACCGACAACCATTCCGCCCTCCGCTCGACGTCCCCGGCCCGCTTCATCGTTCCCCGTCGATCCCTGGGGCGATTTCCTCCATCGCCGCGGCCGCGGCGACGATCGCCTGGACACGGACGAGGTCGACGGGAGCGGTCGCCGTCCCGTCCCGCTTCGCCGCCGTGCCAACGATCACGCCGTCCGCCAGACCGAGGAACTCGCGGAGATTCGCGGCCGTGACGCCGCTGCCGACGTAGAGCGGCGTCCCGGGCAGTGCGGCCCGCACCGTCGTCAGATCGTCCTTCGACGCCGCCCGTCCGGTTGCGCCACCGGTGACGATGACAGCTGCCGCCAAGCCGCGCTCGACGGCGTCCACCGCCGATTCGGCCAGCGGACGGGGCGCCAGCGGCGCGGCGTGCTTGACGTCGACGTCCGCCCAGACGGCGACGGGCGCCTCGAGCCGACGAATCAGGCGTTGCACCTCCTCGGCTCGACCCTGGACGATGCCCTGGTCGGTCATCGCGGCGCCGACGTAGACGTTCGCCCGGACGAACGAACCGCCGGCGATCGCGGCGATCGCGACCGCCGCCAGCACGTCGTTGCGGAGCACGTTAACGCCCACGGGGACTGTAGCTTCTTGCCGCACTGCGGCAACCGCGAGGGTCATGGCTGCCACGACGTGGGCATCGACGCCGTCCGCGACGAAGGGCACATCGCCGAAGTTCTCGACGATCAGGGCATCGACGCCCCCCGCAACGTAGGCGGTGGAATCGGCGCGGACCCGATCGATCACCTTCGCCATCTCCCGCGCCGACCCGCCGCGCGCGGAGCCCGGCAACGCGGGCAAGTGGACCACGCCGACGACTCGGGGAGTATTCACGGACCGCTCCATAGAAGCGCGTCGCGTCTCGGCTCAGCGTCCAACGCGGTCCGCGGCAATGCCGGCAAGGAGGGCGAAGACGGCGAAGAGCAGCATGAAGAAGGCAAACAAGGGGGACGCGCCTCCGGCTCCGACCGCGCGCGCCTCCTTTCGCACGTACCGGGCGTGCAGCAGGGAGGCGGCAACCGCCGCAGCCAACCCCGCGATCGCGAACCAGACGAGCGCTTGCGCTCCCACCGCGCTCCCCCCGTTGCCTTGTCGGCCCGTGGCGGGAATGCTCCAGCCAGGCGACGTTGCGCGATGGAACGGCAGCTCCCGCTGCGTCCCGTGAGCGACGTGACTACCGCCGCATCCCCGGCGTCGTCAACTCCTCACGAACCTCCTGCACCCCACCGACGGTGGCAGCGACCGCCTCCGCGTTCTCCGCGTCCTCGAGCGACGGCACCTCGCCGCGGAGCAGGACCACGCCGTCCGTCACGGCGACGCTGATCGCCAGATCCGCCGTCAGGGCATCCTCGGCCAACTCCCGGTGGACGGCCTGAGCCAGGTCGTCGTCGTTCCGGACGTCGAAGCTCGCCTCGCCGACCAGGTCGTCCACCGAGGTCGCTTCGAAGCCACCGACGACGGCTAACTGCTCGTTGTCCGACGTCGGGCGCACCACCGGGTCGGTGGGAGGAAAGTACGGCTCCGCCTCGGCCACCGCCTGCTGCGGATCGGTCGTCCCGATCGACTCCGTGAAGTCCGGCTCCGTCTCGAAGACCGGATCGAAGCGGGCGTCCGGGTTCGCGTCAGGATCGGCGAAGGCAAAGGTGCCGCCTCCGATGTCCTCGCCCCGGTCCAAGCCGACGAATGCCCCGTCCGGGGAGATGTCGATCACGACGATGGCGTCCTCAACCGTCAATCCCGCGGTATCGGCCAGCGCCGTCGCAACGTCCATCGCGGCCTGTCGATTCTCCTCCGAGTCGACCTCCCCGGAAAGAACCAGGCGCCCGTCTCGCACCTCCGTTGCCAGGGAGATGCCGGCGCTGTCCAGAACGGTCTCAAGTTGGGCAAGCAAACCCGACTCATTCCTGCCGTCCGTCGCCATCACGTCCGCCGCCACTGGTGCCCGCTGGTCCGCCATTCGTCGCTCCATCAGTTCCCGCCGCCCCCATTGCCTCCGGTTCCGCGAGGACCCGGTCATGGCCGTGCTTCGCGTTGGCTAAGATCGCACGAAGGATGCCCCTTCTCGGCGCGCCGCGGGCACGGACGCGGTCCCGCGCCTGACAGGGAGGAAGACCAAGGGTACCCTTTCCCGAACGAGCGCGAAGGGACGAGAAGGGATTCCGGTGCCCGGACCGAGGGGACACGATACGACTTCGGCCGAGCGCTCAGAAGTGGCGCCTCGGGGCAGCACCCCCAGGCGGAACTTTGGCCAGGGCGCGGCACCGCCTCGGGGACGAACCGTACCCGTCCCCACCGTGCCGAGCCCCCACCAGTACAGCATTGCCGACCTCGAGGCCGAGACCGGTTTCAACGCGCGCACGATCCGGTACTACATCACCCAGGGTCTCCTATCGCCGGCGCACGGGCGCGGGCCGAGCGCCGCCTACGACCTCGGCCACCTCTTGCGGCTACGGATGATCGCGATGCTGAAAGCGGCCTACCTGCCGCTCGACGAGATCAAGGCACGTCTCGCCGAGTTAAGCGACTCGGAGGTCGCTGCCATGCTGAAGGTCGAGACCGAGCCGCCTGAGGACCGCTGGCGCCGGGTCCAACTCCACGCCGATATCGAGCTCCACGTGCGGGAGCGCGCGGGAGGCCGGGACGCCGCACTCGACGAGGCCGTGGACCTGATCGTCGGGCTGAGCCGTCCCGTCATCGACCGACTGGAAAATCCGTCGTGACCGACGCAACCTTGGATGCATCCGGTCCCTCGGCGTCTTCTCAGAGCCCGTCGGCCACGACGGGCGCGGCCGATCACCCGGCGACCAGCGACCGGCTCTGGACACCGGATAACCCGGACGGGAGCGGCTGGGAGATTGTCGACTGGGCGAGCGCATCGCGCGGCAGCCGCTACCACTATCGCCACGGGCCGCCGCTGGCGGAAGCCCGAGCCGCGCGTCCGCCCTTCTATCGCGTCGTCACCCGGCTCGAGTCAGCGTCGTTGACACCCCACGAGAACAGCTACTACGTGGCCGCCGATCGTCTCGCCGATCTGTTGGCGGAGCTCTCCCTTGCGGGGGGGGCCGAGATCATCTGGCACGTGGAGCCCTGCCCGCTGCCGCCGGTCGAGAGCGGCGTCGGCGGCGGATAGAGGACCGCCCGCGGTAGGCCGGACCCCCAACCGCGTTAGATGGTCGCCGGCTGGCGTGCCCCATCGGCCGTCGTCCGGGCCAGCTTCATCACATCAGGCCCGCCCACAGCCAACTCGGAGGCGATGTTGCCGCGCGCGTCAACCAGCACCGCCGAGGGCGTCCCGTCCGCGCCGAACGCAGTTCCAGCGGAAAAATCGGGGTCGATCAGCACGGGCGACCGCAGCCCCATCGCCCGGTTCTCTTCAACCGTGCCGGAGGAGAGGACCAGAAGCTTCGGCGCTCCCTTCGGGGGGCGCGCCTCCCACTGCTTCAACTCCGGGAGCAGTTGGCTGCAGAAGCCGCAACCGGGGTTCCAGAATAGGACCAATGTGCGGGTGCCGCGGTGATTGGCGAGCGCGACATTCTTGCCAGAGAGATCGGGAAGGACGACGGCCGGCGCCGGTTCGCCGACCTTCGGCGCCTCGGCGGGCAACGGTTGGGGCGTCCCATTTGCCGCATCCGCGCCCTGAGGCTGGCCCTGCAGCAGACCGAGAACCGACGGTGCCCCGACCGCCACGCCAGACGCAATCTTGCCGTCGGCGTCGACGAGGACTGCGGACGGGGTACCGCTCGCACCGAACTCGCGACCGGTCGCGAAGCCCTGATCGATGACGACCGGCGACATCAATCCCATCGCCCGGTTCTCATCAACCCCGCCGGTGGAGACGACGAGCAAGTTTGGGACGTCCCCCCCCCGTTCCGCCTCCCACTTCTTGAGATCGGGGAGCATACGGCTGCAGAAACCGCAGCCCGGGTTCCAGAACAGGACCACCGTCGGACTCCCCTTCAGATCGGCAAGCTCGACCGTCTTTCCGGAAAGGTCGGGTAGCGCGACACCCGGGGCGGCGTGGCCCAGATTTGCTGCCGGCGCGGCCTTCGGCACGGGGCGTGGCGCCGGGCGACGGCCGTTTGCGGCGATCTGCAGCCGACCCGACACCGCTCGGTCGACAAGCGTCCGAATCGCCTCTCTGCCGGGCGCGGCGGCACTCCCGATCGTGCCGTCCGGTCGAACGAGCACACCCGTCGGCGTGCCGTCCGCCCCGTACGCGTCGGCTACCTCGTCCCCCTTCTGCAGCAGGACATGGGTGACACCGTGCTCCGCCATCTTCGCGCGGTTGGCATCGGCCGTGCCGCGCGTGATGAGCGCCGTCGTCAGCTTCGCCGCATGTTCGCGTTGCCACCGGCCAACGTCCGGCATGAGGGCATTGCAGGGGCCGCAGTTCGGGTCGGTGAAGACAAGCAGGACCGGCTTCCCGGGCGCGCGAAGGGCATCGAGCGTCATGGTCTCGCCGTGGAGGCCGGTCAGCGCGAAAGCTGGCGCGGGCGCTCCCACCGGCAGGCCCTCGTCCCCCTCCTCATCGGCGTCGGCCGGCGCCAGCATGCCGCGTTCGCCAAGCGCCGCCTCCAGGGCATCGAGTCGGACCAGGAGACGGCCGTTCTGCCCGAGCAGGTGGGTCAACAACCAGCCGATACCGGCGAGCACTGCGGCCAGGACGAGGCCGCCAAGGAGCAGAGCCCAACCCGCGCCCGACATGTCGCCGAACCAGGCGACCAGGCTCGCGCCACCGTCTCCGGCGAGGCCCCGGATGGCAACCGGTAGCGCCACGATCGCTAGCACGGCGTTGCGGATCAGCGTCCGTGGCCCGACCGGCGAAGCATGGATCTGGCCGAAGCAGCGGCAGTCCGGGGTGCGCCCGCGCGCCAGGTTGTACGCGATCCCCGCGTCGAAGAGGACGAGCAGCGAGAAGGCGCCGACCGCGGCCACGCCGGCGGTCGCCACCGGCAGAAGCAGCGCCGCGATCAGCAGCTCGATAATCGGGAGCGCGACCCCGGCCGGCCGGGCGAGCGCCTCCGGCAGGCCGAAATCTCGCATCATCTTGCGCGATCCGCCGAGATTCGCCAGTTTCGTGAGACCGGCCACGGCGAACACACCGAACAGCGCCAGACGGGCGAGAAGGAGGAGAAAGTCCATCGCGCGAATCCCCTTGGGTGATGCCGAGGGGGAGCTTGCCCGCCCCGGCCGGACAACGCGACGCGCACCCGCGAACGCTACCCGGGTGCCGGAACTTCGGACGACCGTATAGGCCGATTGTATCACCCGGACAAGCCGCCGCCCGGTCCCTACCGCGGCGCTCAGCGGCCGGGCGTCGACCGGCCATGCGTCAACTTGACCAATGGTAACCAATGGAAAGTATTAGCGCCAGTGTCAGCCGGAGGGGCCTCCGGTGCCGAAGAGGCGGTCGCCGGCGTCACCTAGGCCCGGGCGGATGAAACGGTCGGCGTCGAGTTCTCGGTCGAGCAGCGCGACATGGACCGGAACGTCCGGGTGGTCCGCCTGCATCCGGCGCATCCCCTCGGGCGCAGCGATGATCCCCACGAAGAGGACCCGTGGCGCGCCCCAGGCTTTGAGAACCGAGGTTGCGTCGGCCGCCGAGCCGCCAGTTGCCAGCATCGGATCAAGGAGGATCACCAGATCGTCCGGGCAGGTTGCGGGCAGCCGGTTGTAGTAGCTGACCGGCCGGTGGGTCGCCTCGTCGCGGTACATGCCGAGGTGCCAAACCTCCGCTGCCGGGAGGAGATCGAGCGCGGACTCGACCATCCCCAGACCGGCCCGGATGATCGGCACCAGCCCGATCCGAACCGCAATCTCGTCCCCCGACGTCTCCTCCAACGGCGTCCGAAAGCGGACAGCGCGGACCGGCAGCGCCGAAGTCGCTTCGTACAGCAGGAGGGCGGTCAGCTCCCGGACCAGCTCCCGGAAAAGCTTCACGTCGGTCCGCTCGTCGGCAAGCAGCCGGACCTTGTGCCGCACCAGCGGGTGACCGCTCACCCTCGCGTTGGGAAACGGATCGATGGCCTCGGCCGGCAACCTCATCGGTTCGATCCCTTCCCAGCGCCGCCGTCCAATCAAAAGTATGCCTGCGCGGGTGTTCGCGGCCGCAACCGGGCAGCGGGGTGGACAGTGGCGCCGCCGTGTGCGGCAATTGCCCGAGATTCCGGGGTTCACGCCCCGGTCACAGGGGATGGGAGGTCTGCGATGCCAACTGTTCGACGGCTGCAGCATACCAGCGTGCCGATGGCGCCGAACGGTGAAGAAGCGGTGCGCCGCTTTTACGGAGCAGTCCTCGGTCTGGAGGAGATCGCTCGTCCGCGGGAGCTCGGCGGCCGGCCACTCGTCTGGTTCCGAGCGGGAGCCGACGGACAGGAATTGCACTGCTTTGAGGACGCCGAGCTCAGCCGAAACGCCTCCGCTCAGCACCTCTGCTTCGAGGTTGACGACCTCGACGCCCTCCGCGCCCGCTTCGCCGGCCACGGCATCCCGATCGAAGAGGCCGAGCAGATCAGGAACCGGCCCCGGTGCTTCGTCCGCGATCCGTCGCGGAACTTGATCGAGCTGACCCAGATCGACGGCCCGTACGACCCCGCGCCCGACGGCACCGGCTGAACCCTGGGAGGCGGCACGCGGCCGCACCCGGAGATTGAGGAGCGACACGTGGCGGCAACGGCCCAACCCAAGATCACCTACACCGCGACCCCGGCCCAGATCGAGGAGATGCACGACGCCTTCGACGCCGCGCTGGCGGAAGCGCGCTCGACGCTCGGGCGGACCTACCCGATGCTGATCGACGGCGTGGAGCGCTTCGCCGCGGAGACGTTCGAGGTCCGCGCCCCGGCCGACCGGGCCCTCCTCCTCGGCCGATTCCCCAGCGGCACGAAAACCGATGCCGAGGACGCCGTTGCCTCGGCGCGGGCGGCGTTCCCCGCCTGGTCACGGCGCCCTTACGCCGAGCGCGTGGCGACGCTGCGGCAGGCGGCGGAGACGATTCGGGAGCGGAAGTTCCGGTTGGCGGCGCTGCTGATCCTGGAGGCGGGCAAGAACCGGGCGGAGGCGATCGGAGAGGTGGAGGAGGGCGCCGACCTGATCGACGCCTACGCCGGCCAGGTCGAGGAGCACGACGGCTTTGTCCGAAACCTCGACGCGCTCGACCCGACCGAGCGAAACCGCTCGCTGCTGCGGCCATTCGGCGTCTGGGCGGTCCTCGCCCCGTTCAACTTCCCGCATGCCCTCTCGGCGGGGATGTCGGCGGGGGCGCTGGCAGCAGGCAACACCGTCGTCTACAAGCCGGCCAGCGCGACCCCGATCGCCGGCTACGAGCTCGCCCGCTGCTTTCTCGACGCCGGCCTTCCGCCCGGCGCCTTCAATTTCGTGACCGGCGGTGGCGGCGTCGTGGGCGCGGCGCTGACGCGGCACCCGGACATCGACGGCGTCGTCTTCACCGGCTCCAAGGAAGTCGGCCTCGACCTCTTCAAGAGCTTCTCGACCGACTTCCCGAAGCCATGCATCACGGAGATGGGCGGCAAGAACCCGACGATCGTGACCCGCCACGCCGACCTGGCGAAGGCAGTCGATGGAGTAGCCCGCTCCGCCTTCGGTTTTTCCGGCCAGAAATGTTCCGCCTGCTCCCGCGTCTACGTCGAGCAACCGCTCCACGAGGAGTTCGTCACCTCCCTCAGCCGGCGCGCGTCAGAGCTCGTCGTCGGTGATCCGGCCGAGCGCGACGTCTACGTCGGGCCGGTGATCGACGAGGCAGCGGTCGAGCGCTTCGAGGCCGCCGTGGCGGCAGCGGCCGGGGGCACAATCAGGGCCGGCGGGGAGCGGCTGACGGCCGGCGCGCACGGGCGCGGTACCTTCGTCGCCCCAACCGTGGTCGACGGCCTGCCGGTCGACCACGACCTGTTCAAGCGGGAGCTCTTTCTCCCGTTCGTCGTGGTCGCGCCCGTGTCCGGTCTGGACGAGGCAATCGACCTCGCCAACGACACCGAGTACGGCCTGACCGCCGGCATCTTCACCGAGGACCCAGCCGAGATCGACCGGTTCTTCGACCGAATGGAGGCCGGGGTCGTCTACGCGAACCGCAAGGGGGGCGCGACGACCGGCGCCTGGCCCGGCTGCCAGTCCTTCTGCGGGTGGAAGGCGAGCGGCAGCACCGGCAAAGGGGGTCTGGGGCCCTACTACGTGCAGCAGTTCCTGCGCGAGCAGAGCCAGACGGTCGTCGTCGCCCCGGACGACGAAGACGTCGACGCGGTGCAAGCGGCCGGGGAGTAGCGGTACCTGGGTTCGCCAGCCCGCCGTTCGGGGAGGCGAACGGCACGTTCTTCGGGAGGGGTCCGGCCGTGCCGCAACAGGGAGCCGACGTAAACGGTCAGAGGTTGCTTGAGACGACCGCGGCGCTCTGCCGCATCCCGAGTCCCACCGGATTCACCCGGGCGGCGACCGATTTCGTCGCTTCCAGATTCGACGCACTCGGTTTGGAGGTGCGCCGGACGATCAAAGGCTCGCTCGTTGTCGAACTTCCGGGCGGTGATCGCGGCGCAGGGCATCGGACGCTGTCGGCCCATATCGACACCCTCGGCGCGATGGTCAAGGAGATCAAGCCGAACGGCCGCCTCAAGCTGATCCGCATCGGCGGCTACGACTGGGCGACCATCGAGGGGGAGTACTGCACCGTCCATACCGCTCCCGGCACCGCCGGTCCCTCTGGTATCACCGGCACCATCCTCACCACCAAGGCGTCGTTCCACATTCATGCCCAGGCGCTCGTGGATCTCAGACGTGACGGCGACTCGCTCGAGGTCCGGCTGGACGCTGCGGTCCGCACCGCCGAGGAGGTGAAGGCGCTGGGGGTCGCGGTCGGCGATTTCGTCAGCTTCGACCCACGGACCGTGCTCACCGAGGACGGCTTCCTGAAGTCGCGCCATCTGGACGACAAGGCGGCCGTCGCAATCCTGCTCGAGGTGGCGTGCGCCGTTGTCGAAGGGGGCGCTCCGCTCACCGCGCCGACGCACCTCTACGTCAGCACCTTCGAAGAGGTCGGTCACGGCTCGTCGGCGGGATTGCCGGTGGGAACCACCGAACTCGTCGCGATCGACATGGCGGCGGTCGGCGACGGCCAGACCTCCGACGAGTTCGCCGTCACCGTCTGCGTCAAGGACTCAAGCGGTCCCTACGACCACGGGCTGAGCCGCCACCTCGTCGATATCGCGGTCGAACACGGGATCGACTGCCGGGTCGATATCTACCCGACCTACGCCTCGGACGTTAGCCAGGCGTTGCGGGCGGGCTACGACGTCCGCGGCGCCCTTGTCGGCCCCGGGGTCGACGCCTCCCATTCCTTCGAGCGCCTCCACCGGCGCTCTTTGGAAGAGACGACTCGGCTCCTCCTCGCCTATCTCGGCTCCCCGCCGGGACGGTGACGGGCCCGCGTCCGGGGCTCCGCGGCCACTACGGGCGACGGACGAGCGGGTTCGCGGTTGCCGCCCGTCGCAAGCGCCATGCGGCGGCGCTTGGACGGGTCCGCACGTGGGTGTCGGTCAGAGCCCCGCTCGCGAAGACCGCCGCGAGACCGACCAGGGTCGCGACCGAGAAAAGCCAGGAATACTCGGTCCGGTCGAGCAGGAGGCCGCCCAGGATCGGCGAGAAGGCGACGATGGCGAGGGAGAGATTGGTCACCCCGACATAGGACGCGCGCAGGCGGGCAGGGGCGACCTCGGCAAGATACCCGAAGTTGCCCCGCGCCTGGCCACCAAGGGAGGCTCCGATCGCCAGGAAGGCGATCCCAAACAGCGCCGCCAGGATGCGGTTGTCGTCGACGCGGTCGCGGTAGAAACCGGTATCGACGACGAACGGGAGCGGTAGGGCGAGCAAGGGCGCGAGGAGCCGAACCAGGGCCGCAACCTGCAGCGTGACCTTCTCGCCGTAGCGGCGCGCCAAAATCGACCAGAGCGGCGTCGACGCGAGGCGACCGACGACGAGCGCGATCACGTAGGCGCCGAGGATACTTGGCGCCACGGCCAGCTGGCTGACCGCGAAGATGACGAAGAACGGGTCGGCCAGGGTAGAGAGCGAGAAGAGGAGGCGGAAGCCGAGGAAACGTCGGAAGTTGCCGTCCGCTAGGGCCCTTCCCATCCCGCCGAGGATCGTGGCCGGTGCCGGTATCCGGCTGCGGGGAACCCGTAGCGGCTCCCGCAGCGTCGCTATGAAGAAAGCGGTTGCCGTCTGGCCGACCGTCGCAGCGAGGAACAGGAGGGCGTAGTTGTCGGGGAAGACGGGACCGCCGTCTCCAAGAAGTTGAATGATCACCAGCCCGGCGACGATCCCCGCCACACCTCCCCAGATGTTCCGCAGCCGGAAGAACAGCTCCCGGCCATCCTGCGGGATCGACTTTGCGAGGACGGCCTCGGTCGGCACATTGGCAAACCCGGAGGCGAGGCTGTAGGCAATCAAGCAGACGAAAAAGGCGTTCCGGAGCGGGTCCCAGGCCCCCTCCTCCGCGCGGAAGCAGACCGCGGCCAGTAGCGCCGTCGCCGCCGCCCGAATCAGCGCGGCGCCAATGGCCCACGGCAGCTTGCGGCGCCGGGGCGTCACGATCAACGTGGCCGGGATGCGGGCCAACGCCCAAAACCCGATCGCGATCGCCGGCACGAGCCCGACCACGGTGTAAGAGAGCGAGATGTTCCCAACGAAGTACGGCAGCACGACCGTCGGCAGGACGAGGGCCTCAGACAGCGAGGCGAGGGTCGCGCCCGCGATTCCGAGAAAGACGTTGAGCGTCAGCCCCCGCCGATCGGTGGAAAACCGTCGGATCTCGGCTCCGCTCACCCGTCCTCCTTCGCCCTGCGCCGGCACCCGGCCGCGCGCATTATCGCGGGTCCCGTACCGGCGATGACGCCGCGGAGTATAGGATCGGCGCGGTACGGGAAGCCAGCGCCGACCGCGAGGACGACGTGCGGCAGCGGGCCAGGTGGCGGGACGGGGCTCCCTCGTTGGGGAATCGATGGGCGGATCGGGCGCGGCAAGCGGTTCCCGTGATCCGGGAGGCCGGGCAACGGGTCCGCCCGCGACGGCAACCACGAACGGCGAGAACCCCCGGTCGAAACGTCGACCCAGGCGACGTGCGGTAATCGGCTGGATCCTCTACGATCTGGCGAACACGATCTTCTCGATCGCCGTCGTCTCGAACTATTTCCCGGTCTGGATCGTCGACGACCTTGGCGGTTCCGACGCGGACGTCGCCCTGGCGAACGGCGCCGCGACCGCCGTCGTGCTCGTGGTGGCGCCGTTCCTCGGCGCCCTCTCGGATCGTCCTCCCGGGCGCGTCCCACTGCTGGCGGTCTCAACCGCGCTCTGCTGTGCGTTGACGGCGTCGCTGGGCAGCGGCGGGCTCGCGCCCTCCCTGCTCCTCTTCGTCCTGGCGAGCATCGCCTTCCAGTCCGGGTTGATCTTTTACGACGCGCTGCTCCCCGCCGTCAGCACGGAGGCGAACCGCGGCCGCGTCGGTGGACTCGGGGTCGGCATCGGGTACCTCGGGTCGATGGTCGGAATCGGAACGGGTCTCGCGGTGCGCGCCGGCGGCGGTGGCGAACCGGTCATCTTTCGCCTGACCGCTCTCCTCTTCGCACTCTTCGCCGTACCCTGCTTCATTTGGGTACGAGAGGATCGCCCGGCGACGCCGCCGCCGCTCGGCCATGGCCTCCTGGCCTTCGGCGCGGACCTGCGGCGCACCATGAAGCAGGTCCGTCGCTACCCACCCCTGGTCCGCTTCCTCCTCGGGCGCGTCCTCTACACCGACGCGGCGAACACCCTGATCATTTACATGGGCATCTACGCCACCTCGGAACTCGGCTTTAGCGACCGGGAAAAAGACGTGCTGCTGCTCGCCGGCATCGTTGCCGCCGTCGGCGGCGGCGTGGCCTGGGGGCGGGTGGTGGATCGGACCGGTCCCAAGCGAGCGCTCTTCGCGGTGCTCGGACTGTGGGCCGCGACACTCGTAGCAGCGGCCGTGATCCCGCTCCTCGATCTCCCCAGGGGCTGGTTCTGGCCGGTCGCGGCGCTGGCGGGCGTGGCGCTCGGCGGGACCTGGACGGCCGACCGCCCCTTCATGCTGCGCCTGACCCCACCCGCGGAGTTGGGCCGGTTCTTCGGGCTCTATGCCATGGCGGGACGATTCGCGGCGATCCTCGGTCCCCTGGCCTGGGCCTTGGTGGTCGACGGGCTGGGCTGGGGACGGCCGGTGGCCGTGCTCGGCCTCCTGGTCATGGTCGGCCTTGGAGCGTGGATCCTTGCTCCCGTCGACGACTCCCGTCGGTCCTGGCCAACGGGCATCGACGCCCCACGCTGACCGGCGGCGGCGCGACCACCACCTGCACTGAGGTTGCGGCCATTCGGCCGAATAGGCGGGCCGTCGATTCGGCCGAATGGCCGTGGGATAATCGGGCGAGACGATCGTGGCAGGCACCGTGCAAGCAAGTGCCGTCGGGCCGTGAAATGTCCTCCCCCTTGCCACCCCAGATAGGAGGTCCCCCTTGGCCGTCGCCGTCGACAAGACGCTGGAAACGCTCGCCATCAACGCAATCCGCGTCCTCTCCATCGATGCGGTCCAGCAGGCGAACTCCGGGCATCCGGGGATGCCGCTCGGCGCGGCTCCGATGGCCTACGCGCTCTGGAGCGATTTCCTGAAGCACAACCCGCGGGACCCGCACTGGCCGGATCGGGACCGCTTTGTCCTCTCGGCCGGCCACGGCTCGATGCTCCTTTACTCGCTGCTCTACCTGACCGGCTACGACCTATCGCTCGACGATCTGAAGCGGTTCCGACAGCTCGGCTCCAAGACGCCGGGGCACCCGGAGCGACTCCACACCGCGGGCGTCGAGGTGACCACCGGTCCCCTCGGCCAGGGGTTTGCCAACGGCGTCGGGATGGCGATTGCCGAAGCGTTCCTGGCGGCTCGCTACAACCGGCCGGGGCACACCATCGTCGACCACTTCACCTACGGCATCGTCTCCGACGGCGACCTCATGGAAGGGGTCGCGGCCGAGGCCGCCTCGCTCGCCGGTCATCTGGGGCTCGGCAAGCTCATCTACCTCTACGACCAAAACGAGATAACCCTTGCTGGAACGGCAGGGATTTCGTTCTCAGAAGACGTGCCGACCCGCTTCGCTGGTCTTGGTTGGCACACGGTGACCGTCGATGGGATGGACCCGGACGCCGTCAGGCGGGGAATCGAGGAGTCACGCAGGGAGACCTCTCGCCCGTCGCTGATCTGCGCCCGGACGGTGATCGGCTTCGGCTCACCGAAGGCGGCGACCTTTGGCGTCCATGGCTCGCCGCTCGGTGCGGACGGGGTCCGGGCCACCAAGGAGCAGCTCGGCTGGTCTGTCGATGCCGCCTTCGAGGTGCCGGGGGGAGCGCTCGCCGCGTTCCGGCAGTCGGTCGATCGAGGCGATGCGGCGCAGCGGGAGTGGCAGACCCGCTTTCAGGCGTACGCCGAGGCCTTCCCGAAGGAGGCTGCCGCCTTCACCGCCGCCCTCGCCGGGGAACTGCCGGCGGGTTGGGACGTCGACCTGCCGCATTGGGAGGTCGGTGCGAAGCCTGTGGCCTCCCGCAAGGCGTCAGGCGAGGCGATTGCCGCCTTCGCGCCGAAGATCACGAACTTCGTCGGTGGTTCCGCCGACCTCAACACCTCGACCAACACCGGCATGAAGGGGGCGGGTGACTTCCAGCGGCCCGACGGCGTGCCGGACGCGAAAGCGCAGCAAGGCCTCCTCGGCGGCGGCTGGGGCTACGCGGGCCGCAACATCCACTTCGGCATCCGCGAGCACGCGATGGGGAGTGCGGTCAACGGGATGGCTGCCCATGGCGGTCTGATCCCCTTTGGCGCCACCTTCCTCGTCTTCTCCGACTACCTACGGCCGGCCCTCCGCCTCGCCGCCCTCTCGAAACTGAAGTCGATCTTCGTCTTTACCCACGACAGCATCGCCGTCGGTGAGGACGGCCCGACCCATGAGCCGGTCGAGCACGTCGCCAGTCTGCGGGCAATTCCGGGGCTCACGGTGCTCCGGCCGGCCGACCCGAACGAGACCGTCGACGCCTGGCGGGTCGCTCTGACAGCATCCGGCCCGTCGGTCCTGATTCTGTCCCGCCAGGACCTGAGCGTGCTGGATCGGTCCGGCGCGACCGGCGGCGTGGCCCGGGGGGGTTACGTCCTAGCCGACGTTCCGGGCGACCCCGACGTGGTGCTCCTTGGGGCCGGATCGGAGGTGGAACTGGCGGTCCTTGCGGCGGGGATGCTGGCGGAGCACGGCGTCGCCGCACGCGTGGTAAGCCTCCCTTCGTGGGAGCTCTTCGACGCGCAGGACGAGGTCTACCGCCGATCGGTTCTCGGGCCGGTCGGGACGCCGCGGGTCTCCGTCGAGGCGGGGGCAACCTTCGGCTGGGCCCGCTACACCGGCGACCGCGGGACCACCATCGGGATCGATACCTACGGCGCGTCGGGACCGGGCGCCGAGGTGCTCGCCCACTTCGGTTTCACCAAGGAGCACGTCGCCGCCGCGGCCCTCCGCCTGCTCGGCCGGGACGATCTCGCCGTGAAGGTGGAGCAGAGGGACGGCGGCGAGACCGCCGGCGAGCAGGCCGAAGGCGCCGAGGGCCACTCCTGATAAGTCCTCTTCAGCGCTTATCGCACACAAGCTTTGGCCTCCACGACGGACGCACGACGGAGAACGGAGGAGATACGATGGCCGATATGGGGAAGCACGTCGAAGGGCGCGACCGGGACGATAACCCGGTCAAGGCGCTCTTGACGGAAGGGCAGAGCGTCTGGCAGGACGACATCAGCCGACAGATGCTCGAGAGCGGCGATCTCCGACGCGCGATCGAGCAGGGCGGAATCCGCGGCTTGACATCGAACCCGACGATCTTCGAAAAAGCGATCGCCTCGGGGACGGCCTACGACGAAGAGGTTTTGCGCCTCCTGCGGGAGGGCCAGGACGCGCCGGCGATCTTTGAGACGGTCGAGGTTCAGGACATCCGTGATGCCTGCGATCTGTTCATGCCGATCTACGAGGCAAGCGGCGGGACCGACGGCTTCTGCTCGATTGAAGTTTCCCCGGGTGCCGCGCGCAACGCCGCCGGCACGAGGGTCGAGGCGCGTCGCCTCTGGACCGCGGTCGATCGACCGAACCTGATGGTGAAGATCCCGGGCACCGCCGAGGGGGCGGCCGTGATCCAGGAGATGCTCGAAGCCGGCATCAACGTCAACATCACCCTCCTCTTCGCGATCCCGAGCTACGAGGCGGTGATGGAGGCGTACGTTACCGCCCTCGAGCGGCGGCACGCGAGCAACCAGCCGCTCGACCGGGTCGCCTCGGTGGCTTCCTTTTTCGTGAGTCGTGTTGATACGGCCGTCGACAAACTCCTGGAGACGAAGATCGCCGAGACGAGCGACCAGGGCCAGCAGCGGCGGCTCCGTGACCTCCTAGGAAAAACGGCGATCGCGAACGCAAAGCTCGCCTACGCGCGCTTTCAGGAGATGTTCGAGGGGGAGCGCTTCGCGCCGCTGCGGGCGGCCGGGGCGCAGGTTCAGCGACCGCTCTGGGCCAGCACCGGGGTCAAGAACCCGGCGTACCGCGACACGGTATACGTCGAGGAGCTAATTGGTCCCGACACCGTGAACACCATGCCGCGGCCGCTGATCGAGGCGTTCCGCGACCACGGCGTGGTCCGCCGCACGGTCGACCAGGACCTCGACAAGGCGAGGCGGACGATCGACGAACTCGGCGCCGTCGGGATCGATCTGACCGCGGTCACCAAGCAGCTCGAGGACGAGGGGATTGCCTCCTTCACGAAGTCGTACGACTCGCTCATCGAGGGCGTGGAATCGAAGCGCGAGCAGATGGCGGAAGCGGTGGCGGCAGGTTAGCGGGTCGTCGGCCGATGGTCTCGGCTCGGTGCTCGGCAGAATCGGGGGGAACGATGGCAGAACCGGCGGGCGGCGCCGCCCCGGTTAAGGTCGCGGTGGTCGGCGCCGGCAACGTCGGGGCCACCTACGCCTACGCCCTCTTGCTGAGCGGCCTGGCGGCGGAGATCGTCCTCATCAATCGCAACCGGGACCACGCCGAGGGCGAGGCGATGGACCTTACCCACGCCGCCCCGTTCACCGGCCCCACCCGGATCTGGGCCGGCGGCTACGATGACTGCGCGGGCGCCGCGCTGACGGTGCTCACGGCCGGTGCTCCCCAGGGGGACTCGGACAGCCGCTTGGACCTCGTCGAGCGTAACGGCGCGATCTTCGCGGAGATCGTACCGGAGGTCGTACGCCACAACCCGGATGGGCTCCTGCTCGTCGCCTCCAACCCGGTCGACGTGCTGACGTACGCGGTCTGGAAGCAGTCCGGGCTACCCCGGTCCCGCGTCATCGGCTCGGGCACGATCCTCGACACCGCGCGTCTTCGCGCGCTGCTTGGACAACACGTCGGCGTCGACCCGCAGGCGGTCGAGGCGAGGGTGATCGGGGAGCACGGGGACAGCCAGGTTCCCGTCTGGAGCCTGGCGGCCGTCGCCGGGATCCCGCTCACCGTATTCGGCAACGCCACCGGCGTCGCAACCGATGCCGCGACGCTCGAGGAGATCGCCAGCCAGACGCGTAAAGCCGGGCCGGCGGTGGCGGAGCGCAAGGGGGCGACCTACTACGGGGTTGCCGCGGGCCTGGTCCGCATCACGGAGGCGGTCCTCCGCGATGAGCACGCCGTCCTCACGGTCTCAACCGTGGTCGACGGGTACCAGGGGGTCGACGACGTCGCGTTGAGCGTCCCCTGCGTTGTCGGCAGGAGCGGCATCGAGCGGACCGTCGCGCTCCCACTCAGCGACGCCGAGGCGGCCGCGTTCCGCCGCTCGGCGGACGTCCTGCGGGAAGCGATCGGCCAACTTCCCTCCGTTTGAGCCAAAAATGGCCACGCCGGCCGTCGCCGGCATCGGGCGCGGGCTGGCAACCGCGCGTACATTAGACTGGTCGGGAGCGCCGCATTCGGGTCGACGACGGGTGGGAGGGCGACGGATGAGCCAGGAACCTCGGTCGATGGCCACGGCGGTCCAGGCCGCCCCTGGAGCAAACGGGCGCGCCGAAGCCAGCGGCGGACGCCACATCGGGCTGATCGGGTTGGCGGTCATGGGCGAGAATCTCGCCCTCAACATCGCCCGCAACGGATACCCGATGGCCGTCTACAACCGGAGCCCGGACCGGACCCGCGCCTTCGTCGACGAGAAGGCGAACGGCGCCGCCATCGCTGGCGCCTACGATCTCCGATCGTTCGTCGCCCAGCTGGAGCGGCCCCGCCGCGTCGTCATGCTCGTGAAGGCGGGTGCTCCTGTCGACGCCGTCCTTGCCGACCTGGTGCCGCTGCTGGAGCCGGGCGACATGTTGATCGACGGCGGCAACTCCTTTTTTCAAGACACCGAGCGCCGGTCCCGCGACCTGTCGTCGACCCGCGTCCTTTATGTCGGGATGGGCGTCTCCGGCGGCGAGGAGGGCGCGCTGAACGGGCCGAGTTTGATGCCGGGGGGCCCCCCCGACGCCTACGCGCTCCTTGAGCCGGTGCTGACCGCCATCTCGGCCAAGACCGAGGCAGGTCCTTGCGTCACCCACGTGGGCCCGGGTGGTAGCGGCCACTATGTCAAAATGGTCCACAACGGGATCGAGTACGGCGACATGCAACTGATCGCCGAGACCTACGACGTGATGCGCCGCACCCTAAACCTCGACGCCGCGGAGATGGGCGAGATTTTCGCGCGCTGGAACGAGGGGAAGCTCGCCTCCTACCTGATCGAGGTGACGGCGGCGGTCCTTGCCTTCAAGGACCTCGATACCGGACAGCCGCTGGTCGACGTGATCCTCGACCAGGCGGAGCAGAAGGGCACGGGCCGGTGGACGACGCAGAACGCGCTTGAGCTGGCGACGCCGACGCCAACGATCGACGCCGCCGTCGCGGCCCGCATACTCTCCTCAAAGCGTAGCCAGCGCATCGCGGCAAGCAGGGTCCTGCACGGACCGGAGCAGGAGAACGTGGGACCGGGGGCGCTCGTCGGCCCCGACGAGCTCGACAAGGAGCGCCTGGTCGCCGCGCTCGAGGACTCGCTCTACTTCGCGAAGGTCTCATCGTACGCGCAAGGGATGGCCTTGATGCGCGTCGCGGGAGAGACCTACGGGTACGGGCTCGACCTGGCCGAGATCGCCCGAATCTGGAAGGGCGGCTGCATCATCCGGGCGGCGCTGCTCGACCCGATCCGGGAGGCGTACGGGGAACAGCCGGATCTGGACAACCTCCTTCTGGCACCGCGCATCGCCGACACGGTGAATGCCAGCATGCCCGGCTGCCGACACGCCATCCGTGTCGCCCGCGCCTTCGGCATCCCCTGCCCGGCGCTCAGCGCGTCCCTCGATTACGTCGACACTTTCCGCCAGGAACGGCTCCCGGCAAACCTGGTGCAGGCGCAGCGCGACTTCTTCGGCGCGCACACATACAAGCGCCTCGACAAGGAGGGCACGTTCCACACGGTCTGGACTTCGCTTGGCACCAAGGAGACGATGACATCGGTTCCTTCGCGACGCCAGATGTGGGCCGAGGGCCAGGGCGAGGGCGACCGCTCGCCCGAAGGGGGAGCGATTCCGGACGCCACGATGGAGGCCGTCGCTGCACCGTCTATCGCTTCGCCACTCGACCCTGACGTTGCCGGAGACCGCTCGCCGGAAGCGACCGAGAAGGGCGAGTTCTAAGCCTCGACTCTTCAAAATGGCGAGGTGCTCCGACCGAGGTTGGGCCGTTGTTGACATCGTTGCCGAGAGCCCGAGTCGTCAGGTTCGTACCGAGTTAGGAAAGCCGATGACCGACACCGATACCGTCCGCCGGACGCGCGTCCCCAACGCCGAACCTGGTCTGAACGAGGACGAAGTGGGGTCCGAGGGGAGCGGAAATGGCTTCGCAACCCTCTTCGACGCGTGGTCCGGGGAGCCGACCGCCCCGAACCCGTTGCGCTCGGGCCTTCACCTGGATCGGGTTCCCGCCCCATGCGCAATGGTCATCTTCGGCGTCAGCGGCGACCTGACGGCGCGCAAGCTGATGCCGGCGCTCTACGATCTCGCGGTCAACCAGCCCCTGCCGGAAGGATTTTCGGTCGTCGGCGTCTCCCATCGCGACTGGAGCGACGACGACTTCCGCGCACGAATGCGGGAAGCCGTCGCTGCATCGGCGCGAACCCCGGTCACCGAGGAGAGCTGGGAGCTATTTGCTCGCGGTCTCTTCTACGTCCGCGGCGATTTCGCAGACTCGGAAACGTACCGTGGGCTCGGCGATCGGCTCTCCATAATCGACCGGGAACGCCGGGTTGAGGGGAACCGCCTGTTCTATCTGGCGACTTCGCCGAACTACTACTTGCCGATCATCCGCGGTCTGGCCGAAGGAGGCGTCTCCGAGCGGCAGGCGAACTACGAGGAGCCGACCGAGGGATGGCACCGGATCGTGATCGAGAAGCCGTTCGGTCGCGACCTGGCGACCGCTCGGTCCTTGATAGCCGAGATGGCCACGATCTTCTCCGAGCGGCAGATCTACCGCATTGATCACTACCTCGGCAAGGAGACGGTCCAGAACGTCCTCGCGTTCCGCTTCGCCAACATCCTGTTCGACCCGGTCTGGAACCGGCAGTATGTCGACAACGTCCAGATTACGGCCGCGGAATCGATCGGCGTCGAGGGCCGGGGTGGCTACTACGAGGACGCCGGCGCACTCCGGGACATGGTGCAGAGTCACCTCCTGCAGCTGCTGACCGTCGTCGCGATGGAGCCGCCCGCCTTCTTCAACGGGAACGCCGTCCGCGACGAGAAGGTGAAGGTGCTCCGCTCGATCGTCGCGCCGACCGACGACGAGATCGCGACCCGGGTGGTTCGCGGTCAATACGAGGCGGGTTACGGCGGCGGCCATCCGGTAGAGGGGTACCGGGAGGAACGCGGGGTCAAACCCAACAGCCAGACCGAGACGTACGTCGCCCTCAAACTCGGGATCGATAACTGGCGCTGGGACGGCGTACCTTTCTACCTCAGAACCGGCAAGCGGATGCCACGGCGCGTAACGGAAATTGCGGTCGAGTTCAAGCGGGTACCCCACCTCATGTTCCAGAGCGTCGGGGATCTCGACCTGACGCCGAACGTAATCAGTCTCCGCATCCAACCCGACGAAGGGATCGCGCTCCGCTTCGCGGCGAAGGTGCCCGGCGGTCGAACGCAACTCCGCACCGTCCGCATGGACTTTCTATACGGCGCCTCATTCGGTCAATCCGGTCCCGACGCCTACGAGCGTCTGCTGCTCGACGCAATGCTGGGCGACCCGACGCTCTTCACCCGTCGGGACGAGGTCGAATCCGCCTGGGGCCTGGTCGACCCGATCCTCGAAGGCTGGAAGGACCCGGCGACCTCGCCCCTGCGCCCGTACGAGGCGGGGACTTGGGGTCCGGCCAAAGCCGACGCGATGATCGAGCGCGACGGGCGCTCCTGGCGGCGGCCCTAACCATCTGATCGCGGCGCGCGCATGCGGAGTCTCGGCCGGACGAAGCCGTTCGGCGCCGACCCGGAAAGGGGACGAGCGATGGTCGCTTCCACCAGCGCAACGGAACGTCGCCAACCGGCGAGGCCGCTTCCCGGTGCCGTCTGGCAGGCCCACGTCGTCGACGCCGGCGCCATCACGGCGGAACTCGGGCGCCTGTGGCGGCGCTTCGGGGCCGGCGACGGTCCGGCAGGGGAAAGCGGGGGTCGCTCGGGCGAGGACGGCGCCCTTGTTGCGAGTTGCGCCGAGACCCGAGCTAGCACGCTCAACCTGACCGCCGTGGCCCAATCCAGGGCCGGCGGCAAGCGGATCGAGGGCGCGGTTACCCACCTTTCGGACCTCTACCCATCTCGGGCAACGATCTTGATCGCCGACACCGAGCGGGCGGACGACCAGGAAGGCGGACTCGACGTCTACGTCACGCTCCTGGAGCGACCGGCCGAAAAGGGGCAGCCGGCGATCCGGTTCGAATGCGTCACGGTCGAGGTGGGCGCCGCCAAGGAACGCTACCTCGCGTCCATCGCGTCGCCGCTGCTCGTCGCCGACCTCCCCGACTTCCTCTGGTGGGCCGGGAGCGCCGTGCGCGACTCCGGGCTCTTCACCGACCTTCTGGGAGTTAGTGATCGGGTGATTCTCGACAGCGCAGGCTTCGCCGGCGTCGGCGAGCTCCGCCATCTTGCCGCCCTCCTCGCCCGGAACCAGGGTCTCCCCAAGATGAGCGATTTTGCCTGGGCCAGGTTGACGCCGTGGCGCCAAATCGTCACCCAGTTCTTCGATCCACCGTCGGCGCGCCCCGCCCTGGACGCCCTCGACGGCGTCAGCATCCGCTATGGAGGGGTCGGGGACGATGGACGCTCCGGCTTCAGCGGAGCCCTTCTCTTCGCCGGCTGGCTCGGAGCCCGCCTCGGCTGGCGAGCCCCAGGCGAGCTGCTGCCGGTCCGTGACGAGCCGGGCAGCTGGCGCCTCACCGCCCGGACCGGTCGCCTGGGGCGGGAGCGTGAGGTATCCCTCATCCTCCAACGGAGCTCCAGCCCCTTGGCGGAGCGGTCGCTAGACGAGGTCGTGCTCCTTGCGGACGGCGGCCGGGGCGGCGAGTTCCGGGTTGAACGGATCGACGCCCTCGGGCTTGCGACCGCGAGCGAGGGTCCTGGGATGCCGGCTGTCCAGCGGATGGTCTTCGCGGGTCTCCTCGACGACGCCGCGCTGCTCGCGGAGGAGCTGCGGATGTTCGGCCGTGATCCCGTGTTCGAGGAGGCCCTCCTCTTCGCCGCGGCCCTTGCGCCCGAGGGCGGCGCGGACACGGCGGGAGCACAAAGCGCATGACCGATTCCGCGACGACGCTCGATTTCGGCGAGCGGGGCGAGGTCCGCGTGTTGCCCGACGCCGAAGCATTGGCGAGAGCGGCCGCCGATCTCTTCGCCCATCTAACGATCGAGGCGGTGACGTTGCGGGGGCGGGCAATCGTGGCCCTCTCCGGCGGCACCACGCCCCGTCGGATGGGGGAACTCCTGGCGACGCCGCCGGCCCGTGAACGAGTGCCGTGGAACCGTTTGGAGATCTTCTGGGGCGATGAGCGATGGGTGCCGCAGGATGACGCGGAGAGCAATGCCGGTGTCGCGAGACGGACCTTCCTCGACAGGGTGCCGCTCCCGCCAACGCAGGTGCATCCCTTCTCGACCGACCTGCCGGACCCCGCCACGGCGGCCCGGGCGTACGCAGCGAGGATCCAGGAGATCATCGGAGCGGGAGAAGGCGTCCCCCGGTTCGACCTGGTCCTGCTTGGCATGGGGGACGACGGGCACACCGCCTCGCTCTTCCCAGGGACGGCCGCTTTGTCGGAGCACGATACGTGGGTGGTCGCCAATCACGTGCCCGAACTGGAAACGGTCCGCCTGACCCTCACGGTTCCCGTGCTGAACGGCGGCCGAGAGGTCGTCTTTCTGGTCGGCGGCGCGGGGAAGGCGGAGGCGCTCGCGGCCGTCCTGGAAGGACCGGAGGCGACCTCTCGACTTCCGGCTCAGCTGATCAGACCGGTCGACGGCCACCTCCTGTGGCTGGTCGACCGCGATGCGGCCTCCCAGCTTCGTGCCGCCGGCTCCCCGGATGGATGACGCGGCGCGGATGATCTGCCTGGCGGATGCGGCCGCCGGGGAGGTCGAGACAGGAATGACGCTCGGCCTTGGGACCGGGTCCACGGCCGAAGCTGTTCTGCGGGCGCTTGGCCGGCGGGTTGCGGGCGGGCTAGAGATCCGGGGGGTGGCCACCTCGCGACGGACCGCCGCGCTGGCCGAGGAACTGGCGATCCCGCTCGTCAGTCTTGAGGAGGTCGAGCGGATCGACCTCGGCATCGACGGGGCCGACGAGATCGATCCGAGGCTCGACGTCGTCAAAGGGCGCGGCGGCGCGCTTCTCCACGAAAAGCTGGTCGCCCTCGCCTGCGACGACTATCTGATCGTCGCCTCCTCCGAGAAACTCGTCGCCACCCTCGGAAGCAGGGTGCCGATACCGGTCGAGGTCGTCCCGTTCGGCCGGCAGCAGACCGCCTCTCGGCTGCGGCGGCTCGGTTTCGAGCCCCAGTTGCGGACCAGCGGCGGCCCCGAGGGGGATGCCCCCGGTGCGGAAACCCCGGTCGTCTCGGACGGCGGACACGTGATCTACGACTGCGCGATCGGCGCGATGGTCGATGTGCACGGGCTTGCGGCGGCGACCAAGGCGATCACCGGCGTCGTCGACCACGGTCTCTTCCTCGGTGTGGCGCGCAGCGCACTCGTCGTCGAGAGCGACGGTTCGGTCCGGCGCCTCGTTGCGCCCTCCGGACCGAATCTCGGGCGCCGGTGAGGTGCGAGCGTCGTCACCACCTGCCGCTTCCGTTCGATTCCCGCTTGGGGGAACCGAGCCTCCGCCGATGCGTTTCTCCGGGACCGACCGAGCGGCGAGCCCTAGAGGACGATGCTCCCTGCTGCCCAGACCGGTCGAACGCCGAGTGGCCCTCGGGGCCGACCCGGGCGGAGTTGCGTTCCAACCCATAACCCATTACAACCAACCCCGTTGGCGCGGTTATCGCGCCCTGGCGATTCACTTTGCGGCCGTCCCGCGTCTCGAAAAGGAAGCCCTCGCTCCATGAACGCATCGTTCCAGCTCGGCCGTATCTGGGGCATTCCGATCGGGCTTCACTGGAGCCTGCTCGTCGTCTTTGCGCTCCTGACCTCGTCGTTGTCGGCCCGTTACTCCCCCGAGCAGTACCCGGACCTGTCGCCGGGGGCGTCGCTCCTGTTGGCGGTGGTGACGAGCGTGCTCTTCTTCGTCTCGATCCTCCTCCACGAGCTCGGTCACACCTGGGTTGCGCTCCGAAACAACATCCCCGTCGAAGGGATCACCCTCTTCGCTCTGGGCGGCGTGGCCCGCATCGGCGAGCAGGCGAAGACCGCCGGCGCCGAATTCCGGATCGCCGCTGGTGGTCCTGTTGTGAGCCTGGTCCTGGCCGCGGCGTTCGCCGTGATCTGGTTCTTGGTCCGCGGCGTGACGTTCCTCGCGGCGCCATGCCTGTGGCTCGCGGGGACGAACCTGGCGCTGCTCCTGTTCAACCTTCTCCCCGGGTACCCATTGGACGGAGGGAGGCTGCTGCGCGCAGCCGTCTGGCACTTCACCGGCAGCGAGCGGAAGGGGCTGCGGGTCGCTGCGATCGGCGGTCAATTGGTCGCCTTCGGGCTGATGGGCCTTGGCGCGTTCTGGATCCTGTCCGGCGATTTCGTGAGCGGCCTCTGGTTGATCTTTGTCGGCTGGTTCCTCCAGAACACCGCCGTCGCGGAGCAGGCAGGGAGCACTCTGCAGGCGCAACTGAGCGGGACTACGGTGGCCCAGGCGATGGTGATGGAGATCGAGCCAAGGGTGCCGAGCCGCCTCAAGCTCCGCCAGTTGGTCGACGACGTCGCTCTCCCGTCCGGGCAGCGGTACTTCCTCGTCATCGACGGCGACGAGCCGCGCGGGCTGGTGACCCTCCGTGACCTCGCGAAGGTGCCGCGGGAGCGCTGGGACTGGGCATCCGTCGGGGAGGTGATGGTCCCCTGGGCCCAGCTGCAACGGGTGGCGCCGGAGACTGAATTACTGACAGCGCTCCGTCTCATGGACGACGCCCGAATCGGGCAACTGCCGGTGGTCCAGAACGACCGGGCCATCGGCCTCCTCACCCGCGAGGAGATCTTGCATTACCTTCGGCTCCGCGCCGAGGTCGGACTCTCGGGTCGGCCTTAACCGAGGTCCGTCTCCGGCAGCAGGTGCGGCGCGCGCTAACCGGGCTTCTCACCGCGCGCTGGCCGGTTGCGGAACGATCTAATCGCCCGGTCCGTCCCGCCGCACGCGGAAGCGGGCCGGACCGGTCCGATCGACTCGCCGGCCACCCCCGCCCTCGCGAGGCCGGGCGCCACCGGGACGGTCAACGCGGGCACCGCCGACGCGCAGATCTCGCGGCGGCTCCCTGTCCCGCCTCGCGTCGCCACGGCCAATCGGTCCCGTCCCGTTCTGTGCCGGTTCCGCATTGACCGGGCGCCCCTTCATCGTCGCTCGCCGCAGGGCGGTCAGTACCTGCCCGACCAGATCCTGCGGGATGTCCACGTAGGTCGACGTATCGAGGATGTCGATAGCGCCGATGGCGCGGCCGGGGATGCGCGCCTCGTTGGCGATCGCGCCGACCACATCCTGGGGCCGGATGCCCTGATTGCGGCCGACGTTGATCACGATGCGGACCATCCCCGTCTCGCTGCGGCCTCCGCCGGCGCCCCCGAAGGTGGCAATGTCGTCCTCCTTCTGGTCGACCGTGCCGCCGCGGCCCGTCTCGTCGGCGTACAGCTTGAGGATCGCGGCCGCGACCTCGGTCGCGTCCCGGTCCTCCGCCAGGTCGGCCACCGTCTGCAAGAACGGGGCGAACGCGCTTTCCTCCTCGAGGATCTCGACCACCTGCTGCTTCAGCGCCTCCCGGCGCTTGGCGGCAACGTCGGCCGCGGTCGGCAGCCGCTTGGGCTCGATCCGGGCGCGCACGGTGCGCTCGATCTGGCGCAGCCAGCGCGTTTCTCGGGCGGTGATCAAGGTGATCGCTTCACCAGCTTTGCCGGCACGGCCGGTTCGCCCGATCCGGTGGACGTAGGCCTCGGCGCTCTCCGGCACGTCGTAATTGAAGACGTGGCTGACGTCCGGCACATCGAGACCACGGGCCGCGACGTCGGTCGCGATCAGGGTATCCGCCTGACCCGACCGGAAGCGCCGCATGACGCGGTCGCGCTGCGCCTGGGAGAGGTCGCCGTGCAGCGTCTCGACCGCGTAGCCGCGGGCCATCAGCGCTTCGCCCAACTCCTCGACGCCGATCTTGGTCCGACAGAAGATCATCGACAAGGTCGGCGTCTCCGCGTCGAGGATCCGGGTCAGGGCATCGACCTTACGCGAGCGGGGCACCTCGTAGGAGCTCTGCCGGATCTCGGGCACCGTCATCTCGCGACCGGCGGCGGCGATCCGGGCAGGATTCTTCAGGTAGCGCTGAGCGAGGTCGGCGATGCGGGGCGGTATCGTCGCCGAGAAGAGCGCGGTTTGTCGCTCCGCCGGAACGTGCTCCAGGACCCACTCGATGTCCTCGACGAACCCCATGTCGAGCATCTCGTCCGCCTCGTCGAGCACGAAGAAGCGGAGATCGTCGAGCGACAGCGTGCCTCGGCGCATGTGATCCATCACACGGCCCGGCGTGCCGACGACGATTTGGACACCTCGCTGGAGACCTCGGAACTGCCTCTCGTACGGCTGTCCGCCGTAGATCGGAAGCGTCTCGACCTCCTTGTGCCGCCCGTACTTGTGGAGCGCCTCGGCCACCTGGATCGCCAACTCCCGCGTCGGGCAAAGGATCAGCGCCTGCACGCGGCGGAGCTTCGGGTCAATCGTCTCGATGATCGGCAAACCGAAGGCGGCCGTCTTGCCCGACCCCGTCTGTGCCTGTCCAATTACGTCGCGCCCCGCCAGCAGGAGCGGCACGGTCTGGAGCTGGACAGGCGTCGGCTCCTCGTAGCCCACGTCGCGGATGCTGCGGAGCAGCTCCTCGCTCAACCCCAGGTCCGCGAACGTTGGAGACGACGCAGCGTCATCGCCCGTGCTGCCGGGACCCGAGTCCGTCGTCGGATCGGGCCGGTCCACGAGAGACGTCGCCGGGGTAGAAGAAGCGGAGATCGTCCCACCGTCGGGCTGACCGGTTCGTTCGTTCATGTGCGGTGTCCTCTTCCGTAGGGTCGAAACCGGCAACAAAGCAGCCGGCTGGCGCTGAGTCGGGGGCCGCCGCGTCCAGCCCCGAGACGCCACGATGACGCCTGCTCACGGAACCTCGAGGACGACCGGAACGCCGTGCAGTGGATTCGAGTCTAACACGGTTATGTCGGGTGATTTACTACCCCGACCAGACCGTAGGCCGAAGGTTCACCGGGCTCTGCCCGCACGCCCGGCTGCCCGTCGGTTCCTCCCTCAGAGCGGCGTGCATCGCCTCGAGGATGACGAACGGCGGGCGCGCCCCAGAGACGATCCGGGAACGATTGACCAGCACGAGCGGGACACCGCTGATGCCGAGCCCTCGGGCGGCCTCGGCCTCCGCCAGTATGCCGGCGCGGATCTCCTCGTCGTGGACCGCCCGTCTCGCCGCGGCCGGGTCGAGGCCTACCGACACGGCGATGTCGATCAGCGTGCCAGGGTCGCCGATATCGCGCCCGTCCTCGAAATACGCGCGGTGGAGGGCATCGAGCAGGTCGTTTCGCGTCCGGTCGGGGGCCGCTGCGACGAGCGCGTGCGAACGAACGGTATTAATCGCATATCACACCTTCTCCAAGGCGAAACGGAGGCCGACCGACGCGCCCGCCTGCCGCACCGCCCCGAACATCGGGGCAAGGTTCCGCGCCCCTTTCCGCTCCACCATGTATGCGCCGAAGTCCCGCCCCTCCTCCGGAATCGAGGGGTCGAGGAGAAAAGGGCGCCAGCGGACCGTAACGGCGGGTCCGTCCCAGGCGGAAAGCGCCAGATCGAGCTGCCGTTTCCCGATCCGGCACCAGGGGCAAACGGTGTCGTGGAAGACTTCGATCCGCATCCGAGGAGATTCTCCAGAGGGACGCCAACATGCGGAAGGAAGGGCCTTGGCCGGCCGCTCCCGGACAATCCTTAGCGCAAGGATCGGTCCGCGAGGGCGTCGCCCACCCCGTCGAGCAGGAGAAGGAGCGCCGCCTCGGCCGTCGCCACCACAATCGCCGCCCGATCCCCCGGAAACCGATGTTCCCGGACCACCGTGCGGCGCGGTCCGGCGATGGCGAGGTACACCAGTCCGACCGGCTTTCGCGCCGTCGCCCCGCCGGGACCGGCGATACCGGTCGTGGCGACGGCCACGTCGGCGCCAAAGGCACGACGCGCACCCTCGGCCATCGCCGCTGCGCACGCCCCGCTGACCGCGCCCTCGTTCACCAGGACGGCGTCCGGTACGCCGAGCAGGTCTCGCTTTGCCGAGTTGGCGTAGGCGACGACGCTCCCCAGAAAGTAGGCCGAGCTGCCCGCAACGGCCGTGATCCGGTGCGCGACCTCCCCGCCGCTGCACGACTCGGCGGCGGCGACCGTCAGCCGTTCCTCAGGTGCCAGCAGTTTGCCGAGCCGCCGCTCCGGCGCTTCGGACTCGGCGCTCTGCTCCAAGGGGGGCATCGACTCGACCACGACGGGGGCTCCACGTCCAAGGGTGATGTGACCGATGACGAAGTGTACGACGCGGTTCATGGTCGGCCGCATCGGCGCCGCCAGGGGCAGTCCTTCGTCGCTGGCACCACGTACGGTTCCCTCGACCGGGGTAAAGGCCCGCCCCTTGCGGACCACAAACGGGAACGACGCGAGGAAGGATCGGTGGTCGATGTCAGACATTGCAGAGCTCATACCCCAAGGCGACCCGGGCTGCGAGATCTTTCGGTCCGGTCCGGTCGGCACCGAAGGGCGCTGCGTTCTGCTCTGGGTGCAGCGGGCAAAGCGAGCGGTGGCGAACCCGGCCGCAAATCTCGCGATCGACATCGCCGATCGACTGCGGCTGCCGGTCGTCGCGGTCTTCTGCCTCGTACCGGGTTACCCGGGAGCGACCCTCCGCTCGTACCACTTCCTGGCCGAAGGGCTGCGCGAGCTTCCCGAGGCGTTCGCGGCGCGAGGGATCGGCTGGACGCTGTCCGTCGGCGAGCCGCGCGAGGCAATCCCCGCCCTCGCACGGGCGCTGGGTGCGGCGGTGGCGGTGACGGACCAGGACCCCCTCCGCCTCGGGCGACGGTGGCGGGAGGAGGTGGCGGTGCGCCTCGCCGTGCCGCTGGTCGCGGTCGATACCGACACGGTGGCGCCGCCGGCCCTCTTCCCGAAACTAGAGCACGCCGCCTTCACGTTCCGGCCCAAGCTCTGGCGCGCCATCGAGCGAGGCGACCTCCTGGCGCCGATCGCCGATCCCATCGTGGCGGTGCGGCACGGCGACGTTTCCCTCGGCCCCGCCCTCGACCCGATCGCGGCCCTAGATACGTTCCCGCTCGACCGCTTGGTGGGAAGCGCGCCGACGATTCGGGGTGGCCGCGGAGAGGCCCTGCGGCGGCTGCACGGTTTCGTCGCGGAACGGCTCGCGCTGTACCACACGGACCGGGATCGGCCGGAGCGCGAGGGGCAGAGCGGCCTCGGGCCGTACCTCCACTTTGGCCAGATTGGCCCGGTGGAGGTCGCGCGTGCGGTGATCGACGCCAAGGAGCTGGGCGATCACGGCGCGGAGGCCGCGGGGCCAACCACCCACGAAGCCGACGCCGGGGCACCGCACGCGGGCCCCGACGCCTTCTTGGACGAGCTGATCACCCAGCGCGAGTTGTCCGTCAACTTTGCGCTCCGCCACCCGGCCTACGATCGCTACGATGCCCTCCCCGACTGGGGCCGGCGCACCCTCGCGGAGCACGCGTCCGATCAGCGTCCGGCCATCTACGACCGCGAGCGTCTGGAGGCGGGCGAGACGGACGATCGGCTCTGGAATGCCGCGCAGCTTCAGATGGTGCGCGAAGGGACGATGCCCAACCGACTCCGCATGTACTGGGCGAAGCAGATCCTGCTCTGGACGCCGACTCCCGAGGAGGCGTACGAGACCACGATGGCGTTCAACGACCGCTACTTCCTCTGCGGTCGGGACCCCGCCGGCTACGCCAATGTAGCCTGGGCGATCGGCGGGCGGCACGACCGCCCCTTCCCCCCCAACAAGCCGGTCCTGGGCCTGGTGCGTCCGCTCGGCTTGAAGGGGATGCGGCGAAAATTCGACACCGAGGCCTACATCGCTGCCGTAGAGGCGCGGATCGGGCGCCGGGTCGGACCGCGAGGAGGGCACGCAGCGAGCCAGAGTCTGCTTCCACTGCCCTAGGTCCCCGGCCGCCGACCACCGTCCCCGTTCCAGCGTGCGATCATGTCTCGGGCAGGAGGCCGAACCGGCAGGGCGTGGTTCGGCGCCCCTTCGAAGGGAGCCGCCGATGGACTTCCCGCGCGCCAGCGGAGTACTGGCCCACCCGACCTCCTTTCCCGGACCGCACGGGATCGGTGACCTCGGCGAGAGCGCCTTCCGCTTTGTCGATTGGCTTGCCGAGGCGGGTCAGCGGCTCTGGCAGGTGCTGCCGCTCGGCCCGACCGGTTACGGCGACTCGCCCTACGCATCTCCCTCCGCCTTCGCCGGCAACCCCCTCCTCGTCTCCCTGAGTTGGCTCGCCGGCGACGGTCTCTTGACCGACGCCGACCTGGGTGCCGGTTTCGATTCGCCGCGGCACGAGGTCGCCTTCGGGCGGGTGATCGCCTTCAAGTTGCCGCTCCTGCGGCGCGCCTTCGACCGGTTTCGCGCCGGCGCTGGCGCCGGCCAACGGCCCGCCTTCGAGGCGTTCTGCCGGGCCGAGGCGAGTTGGCTCGACGACTACGCCCTCTTTATGGCCGTCAAAGACGCCCATGGTGGCATCCCGTGGGTCGATTGGCCGGACGAGATCGCGCTTCGCCGCGAGGATGCAGTGCCCGCCTGGCGGGAGCGGCTCAGGGCGGCGGTCCGCTACCACCAGTTCGTCCAGTTCCAGTTCCGCCGCCAGTGGGGCGAGCTACGCCGTTACGCGAACGGCCGCGGGGTTCGCATCGTCGGCGATCTGCCGATCTTCGTCGCCCACGACAGCGCCGACGTCTGGTCCCATCGGGATCTCTTCCGGCTCGACGCCTCAGGACGGCCGACCGTCGTCGCCGGCGTGCCGCCGGACGCGTTCACCGACGACGGTCAGCTCTGGGGAAATCCCCTGTTCGACTGGGAGCGATCGGCGACCACTGGCTTCGGATGGTGGATCGATCGGGTCCGCACCGCCCTCTCGCTCGTCGACGTGCTCCGCGTCGACCACTTTCGCGGCTTCGCGGCCGCCTGGGTGGTGCCGGCCGACGCGTCGACCGCGGCCGCCGGTGGCTGGGAGCGGGGGCCGGGAACCGCGGTCTTCGCCGCGCTGAAAGGGGCCCTCGGCGATCTTCCCTTCTTGGTCGAGGATCTCGGTTTGATCACCCCGGACGTGCACGCGCTCAGGGAGAGGCTGGGCTTGCCCGGGATGAAGGTGCTCCAGTTTGCCTTCGACGGCGGGCCCGAGAATGCGTACCTCCCCCACAACCACGATCGGGCGTGTGTTGTCTACCCGGCGACCCACGACAACCAGACGACCATCGGCTGGTTTCAAACGCGGCCCGATGCCGAGCGGCAGGCGATCCAACGGTACCTCGGGCGCGACGGAAGCGATATCGCCTGGGATCTAATCCGCTTGGCTCTGGCCTCCGTCGCCGACACGGCGATCCTCCCCCTCCAGGACGTGATGCGGCTCGGCGACGAGGCCCGGATGAACACGCCGGGCCGCGCCGAGGGGAACTGGAGTTGGCGTTATCTTCCCCATCAACTCCACCCAGGACTGGCGGCCGGGCTCGGCGAGCTTACCGCGGCATACGGGCGGCGCCCGCTTTCCAACCGGAATGGCGTAGACCCGTTCGACTACACCGTGCCGAACACCACGCATCCGCTGCGTTGAATCGCATCGTTGCCGGCCGCGCTGGCGGTCGGGTACCAAGTGCGGTTAAATGTCGGCAATGGTCCGCAGTTTTTCGCTGCGCGACGCAGGGTAGCGGTCAGGGCGGACGACGCCGAAGGGGTTAGCCGGTGTCCAAGATCGGCGCGTTCACGTTCGTCCTCCACAGCCACCTCCCGTACGCACGGCAGGCGGGGATGTGGCCGCACGGCGAAGAGTGGCTGCACGAGGCGATCGCCGAGACGTACCTTCCCCTCCTGAACGCGCTCCACGATCTGGAGGAGGAGGGGGTTCCGTTCGCGCTCACGATCGGGGTGACGCCGATCCTGGCGGAGCAACTCGCCGATCCGTTGATTGTCGAGCATTTCGTCGCCTTCGCGGCGGAGCGGGCGGCTTGGGCGGCAGCCGACGTGGACCGCTTCGAGCAGGCCAACGACCGCCCGATGCGGGACCTGGCACGGTATTACCACCATTGGTACGCGCGCGCCCTGACCTCCTTCCAGGACCGGTTCGGGCGGGACCTGATCGGCGCATTCGCCCGGCTGCAGGACGCCGGCCGGATCGAGATCGCCACCTGCGCCGCCACCCACGGTTATCTCCCGCTCCTCTCGCGCGACTCCTCCATCCACGGCCAGTTGCGAACGGGCGTCGACGCCTACCGCGCCCGGTTCGGTCGCGCACCGAAGGCGATCTGGTTGCCGGAGTGCGCGTACCGACCTGCGATCGACGACGACGCCGGTGGAACCGGCGGGCGTCGGCCGGGGATCGAGTCGTTCTTGGCGGAGGAGGGCCTTCGCGTCTTCTTCAGCGAGACGCACACCGTCGAGGGGGGCCGCCCGGTCGGCAAGGCGGCCGGTGAGGCGATCGGCCCATACGGCGCCGTCTCCCGACGGTACGCCGTCTCCCGTCAGGAGGGGGTCCAGACCGAGCCGGGGACCACCTATCGGCCCTACTGGGTTGGGGACGCGCCGGGCCAGGTCGCGGTCCTCGGCCGGAACAATCGAACCGGGCAGCAGGTTTGGTCGGCCAACTTCGGGTACCCGGGCGACTACTATTACCGAGAGTTCCACCGCAAGGATGGCGTCTCGGGAATGCAATACTGGCGGATCGGCGGCGCCGGGGTCGAACTCGGCGACAAGCCGCCGTACGAGCCGGAGCGCGCCGCGGAGCGCGTCGCCGAGCACGTCGCCCACTACGTGCGGCTGGTCGAGGAGCTCCTAGCGGGTCATCAGCGCGAGACCGGCAGCCCGGGCGTCATCTCCTCCGCCTACGATACCGAACTGTTCGGGCACTGGTGGTTCGAGGGGGTCGATTGGCTGAAGGGGGTGTTGCGCGGTCTTGCCGCCAGCGAGACCGTCGAGTTGACCACCGCCAGCCGCATCGTCGACGAGCACGCGCCGAATCAGCTGCTGGCCCTGCCGGAGTCGAGCTGGGGCGCGGGCGGTGGCCACTTCACGTGGCAGAACGTCGACACCCAGTGGATGTGGCCGCCGATCCACGCCGCCGAGCGGCGGATGGAGGAGCTCGTTGCCCGCTACCCGGCGGCGGAGGGCGACAGGCTGGCGCTCCTTAGTCAAGCCGCTCGTGAACTGCTGCTGCTGCAGAGCAGCGACTGGCCGTTCCTAGTGACGACCGGCCAAGCGAAAGAGTACGCGGGCCAGCGCTTCACCAAGCACCTAGAGCGCTTCAATCGGCTGGCCGACATCGCCGCCCACGACGGTGACCTCGACCAAGGGGATCGCCAGTTCCTGGCCGTGATCGTGGAGCGCGACAACCCGTTCCCCGCGATCGACTACCGCGTTTTCGCGGAGCGCCAGGGCCAACCCGCCGTCGAGCCCATCATTCCTGCGGTCGTGGGCTAGTGTCCGGCGTCGGTCAGCGGTTGGTCCCCGAGGAGGGTGCCAAGGGCGTGGCCGACCCAGTCCGGTCGGTTATTCAGCTCGTAGCCTAACTCGTAGACCGCCTTGTCGAGCTCCCATGCCTCCAAGGCCGCCCGGAAATCCGCGTCATCATCCGGAACCAGCCCCAGCCGGTCGGCGGCGAGGGTCGCCCCATAGCCGGCGAGGAAGGCGGCGCGGGCGGCCGCGTCCCAGGCCTGTAGCGTGGCCGCGTCCGCCTCGCCGTTGCCCGCGGCGCGGAGTGCAGCGCTCCGCGCGTATCCGAGCGAGCGGAGCATGCCGGCGACGTCCTTCAGGGGCGAGCTCTTCGCCCGACGTTCGGCAATCGGGCGTGCCGGCTCCCCCTCGAAGTCGAGGATAATCCAGTCACCGTCCGGTGTTCGCAGCACCTGACCGAGATGGTAGTCGCCGTGAACTCGAATCGCGCGGCTCCCGACCGCCGCCCGGAACCCGGCGGCGCGTCGCTCGAGGTCGGGCACACGCTCCCCGAGGAGCGCAATCCCGTCGGCCAGCGTCGGATCGAGCTCCGGCCCCCGCCGCTGGAGCGCCGAGACCGTGTCGGTGATCCGGCTTCGCAGCGCCGACTCCCACCGGTGAGCGTCCTCCGCCGAGACCACCTCCGGGCAGAAGGCGGGGTCGTCCGACTCCTGTCCGAGCGCGAGGTGGAGCTGCGCCGTCCGTGAGCCCAACCCGGAGAGGGGACGGAGCAACTCGGCAGGGGATGAGGTGAGCAGACGGAGGGTGAACGACCAGCCATCGCCGAGGTTCGGCTCGAACGATTGGGCGAGGGCAATCTGATAATTGTCGCCCCCTGGGTCGGCGTAGCGAGCGGCCGCCAGGGGCAAGGGGAGACGGCGGAACGTGGTACGGTCGGCCAGGTAGCGTCCGATCTCCTCGTCCGGATTCGTGCCGGGGCGGAGACGGCGGAAGACCTTCAGAAAGACGGCATCGTCGTATCGGATGGAGCTGTTGCTCTGCTCCGCGGAGACGAGTTCGGGAGCGGTGGCCGACGCGGCAGCGAAGCGCTCGTCGAGACCCGGCAGAGGTTCCCAGAGGAATCGTCCCCGTTCCCCGGTGAGCGTTTGCCCAGATCGTAGCTGGTGGAGGCACCACCGCCGAAAGGGAGTCGTCTTCAACGCATCCACCAGGACGCGCCGCCCGCAAGCGGTCTCGACGCCGGCGAGAACGGGGGTAGCAGCCGGTGCCTCTGTCACCAGCGCGAGGGGTACGAAGTACTCCGCCTCCTCGCCCCCGTCCAGGTTCAACCGTACGATGACGAGGGCAACCCAGTCGGCGTCAAGCTGAACCACAGCCGCGTCGGAGACCGCTGCCGCCGTCACCGCCCGGTCCTTCTCCCCGAACCAGCGCTGACCCGGCAGATAGGGAGGGAGTGCCTTCGGTACCGCTTCCCGCACCATTGCGTCGACGGCAGCCGCGTCGAGCACCGCGCCAACCCTGGGTTCCGAGGTGGATTGCAGGCCGGGCATCAGCGGTGGTCCTCCGCGCCAAGCGGTTCGAGCCGGAACCAGTAAAAGGCGTGCGGTCCAAGGGTCAGGAAATAGGGCAGTTGGCCGATCGTTGGA
>CADCWL010000012.1 GCA_902806405.1 uncultured Thermomicrobiales bacterium
GTCGCGTGGTGCGGCGCCCGGAACGGCTGCTCGCGCACAAGCGGCGTCCCCGGCGGGAGGAGGCCGCGCACGCTGTAGATCCGGGTCACCTCCAGCGCCTCGGGGACGGTCATCGGCGGCAGGATCGAGGGGAGCGCCCGCGCCACGAGCGTCTTGCCGAAGCCCGGCGGGCCCGACGGCAGGACGTTCGGGACGCAACGCCTCCTTTCGCTTCTCCGTCTCGGCGTCCTCGGGGGGCGAACGGTGGATGGCGAGTACGTCCCGCGGGCGTCCGCGCGCTGGACGGCTATCCTGATGGACCGATTCGAGACGACGACCTCGAGGATCGGGTCCCGAACGCACGCCAGCGCTCGGGCACCCTACCGGCGTCCTTCAACACCCACGCCACGTGTATCGACGCCCATATGCCTCAGTACGCGGCGGCGCGCCAGGTGGAGTTCGCCTGCGTGGCGATCGGGGCGCGGGAGGGGCGGTGAGTGCTGACCGACGGGCAGGGGCGGGCGGCGATGGTGGCTAACCTCTCGGCCCAGCCCAAGGAGGCAGTGGCGATGGGGGCGCGGCTCCTCCGGCCGAAGGTCGAGGCCATGTGACGCCGGCACGGGGGGCAGCGCAAAGGAGCGTCCCGAGGCACGGAACCGGCCGAGGCTTGGCGGCGGGAAACGCTTGCACCCATCTTGATCCCGGCCCCGGGTAGGGTCGCGGGCACGCGGCGGGGCCTGGGTCGGGACCGGGACGGGGAGGGGCGACGATCCGCTGGTGGGCACGTCCCCGCGTGACGAGTCAGGCGGTGATACGGCGGACCATCTCGGCCTCGGCGTCGGCGGCCCGGACGTCGGCGGCGATGCGGACACGGCCTGCGCCGCAGCCCGTTGGTGTGGTACGGGCCAGGTCGTCGGCGCTCAGGCCGACCGCGACGTCGCAGTGCTCGAAGCGGAACAGATCGGGCCGCACCATCGGCATCAGCGCCAGCGGGTCGTGCGGGTTGTTCCGGTCGGACTTGCTGAACGCCCACCAGCGCCGGATCTGGTCTTCCAGCACAGGGCCAAGCTCGCCGCAGGAGGCGGCGATGGCGGCGACCTCCGGTTCGCGGAACCAGACCTGCCGGGTGACGTCCAGCCCGCAGACGGTGATGGGGATCGGCGACCGGAAGACGACGTCCGCGGCCTCGGGGTCGCACTTGATGTTGTGTTCGGCGATCTCCTGCCAGAAGGCCCCGCCCATGATCCAGAGGTGCCGCACGCGCGGTGCGAAGTTCGAGTCACCGGAGATGGCGCGGGCGATGTTGGTGAGAGGGCCGATGGCCGCGATCTCCAGCGCGCCGTCGTGGCTACGGGCGGTCTCGTGCAGGAAGGCGTCGGAAGCGTCCCCCTGACTGACGGGGATATCGGCCAGCCCGGGGATGCCCTCGCCCTCGTGTCCGGCCCACCAGACCGGCCGGTCGCTCAGCGTTTTTTGGGCGCCGGCGACCGCCGGCACGTCGGTTCGCCCGAGCTTTTCCAGCGAGAAGCGTGCGATGCGGGCGCGGAGCGGCGTGTCGCCGTAGACGGTCGCCACCCCGACGAGGTCGAGTTCCGTGGCCTTTGCCAGCAATGCGAGGGCCAGGATGTCGTCCACGTCCGTCCCGATGTCGGTGTCCAGCACGACCGGTCGCTGCGCCACGGTGCCCCGTCCTTTCCCGATGGGTTCCGTCGAACCGTGCGCCGCCCTGGCGGCGTGTCTTCGCGCGTCACTTGATGCCCGTACCGACCAGGCTGCGAACATAGTAGCCCTGGAGCGGCAACAGGATGAGCAGCGGGATCGCCGCCGCGACCACCGAGGCCGCGAAGAGCTGGTCCCAGAGCGTCTGAAACTGGAGTTGGAAGTCGCCGAGGGCGACCTGCACCACCTTGTACTGCTCCGACCGCACGGCGATCAACGGCCAGAGGAACGATTCCCACTGGAACAGGAACAGCAGGAGCGACGCCCCGATCGCCACCGGTTTGGAGAGCGGCAGGAAGATCTGGACGAGCACGGTGAGCCAGCCGGCGCCGTCGAGCCGTGCGGCGTCCACCAGGTCCTGCGGGATCTCGGCGAAGAACTGGCGGAAGAGGAAGATCGCCACCCCGTTGGCGACGCCGGGCGCGATCAAGGCGGCGTAGGTGTCGGTCCAGCCCAGGCTCCCCATCAGGTCGTAGAGCGGGATCGCGATCCCCTCGAACGGGACCATGAAGGTCACCACGGTCAGCACGAACAGGACGCGCCGGCCGGGAAACTCGATGCGGGCGAAGGCGAACCCGGCCAGCGCCGCGACCGCGATGCCGCCGACCACCGTGGCCGCGGAGACGAGGAACGTGTTGAGGATGGCGCGGCCGAACCCCTTGCCGGCGAAGATTTCCCGGTAGGCGGCCAGCGTTGGCTCGGAGGGGTAGAGCGCCTTGAGGCTGAACGGGCTCGTGTAACGGAAGACGTCGTCCACCGGGCGCAGGGACGAGGAGAGCGCCCACCACAGCGGAAAGACGAAGACCAGCGCCACCAGGAGGTAGCCGAGGTGGACGAGCACCCGCTTCAGAGCGGGCGTGCGGACGGAGACCACGTGCTAGCCCTCCTCGCTCTGGAGCAGGCGGAACTCGGCGGCGACGACGACGAGGACGAGGGCGAGCAGGACCATCACCATCGCCAGCGCGAGCCCCATGTCGGCGAAAACGAACCCGGTCTTGTACGCCTCGTACATCAGCAGGTTGGTCGAAAGCTCAGGGCCGCCTGCGGTGAGCAGGTAGACCGGCGCGAAGAGCAGGAAGTTGATGGCGGTGTCGGTCACCAGCACGAACAGCAGGGTGCGCCGGAGCAGCGGCAGCGTGATCTGGAAGAACCGCTGGACGGGCGACGCGCCGTCGAGCATCGCCGCCTCGTGCAGGTCGGCCGGGATGTTCTGGAGCCCGGCGAGCAGGAACACCATCCAGAAGCTGACGCCCTTCCACGTGGCGATCAGCACGATCGCCCAGAGGGCCTGGTCGGCGCTGGTCAGGAAGGGCTGGGCCGGCAGTCCGATCGCGGTCAGGACCGCGTTGACCAGCCCGGCGTTCGGGTCCAGCATGATCCGCCAGATTAGGGCCGCGATCGGGATGGAGACCCCGATCGGGATGAAGAACGCGGTGCGGTAGGCGCGGATGCCCGGGAAGCGCTGGTCGGCGAGGACCGCCAGCCCGAGCGCGAGCGCGACCTGCAGCGGGTTGATGACCAGGTTCAGCTTCAGCGTCACCCACAGGGACGACCAGAACGTCGGCTCGGCGACCAGGTAGCGGTAGTTATCCAGCCCGACGAAGACGCGTCCGCCGCCCTCGCCGAACGTCGAGGTGTGCAGGCTGCCCCAAGCCGCGAGCGCGATCGGGTAGAGCCGGAACACGGCCAGCCCGACCAGCGCCGGAGCGAGCAGCGCGTAGGCGGCCAACCAGGTGCGGACGTTGCCGGTCCTGGACCGCCGGCCCACGAACGGTCCGCCCGCCCGCTCCCCCATGGAGCCGGGCATCGTCGGCTGGGTCTGGTGGGTTCCGGTGGTCGATGCCACGTATGGGTCCCGCCCCTCCGCCCCGCCGGCGCCGGTGATCCGGTGCCGGCGGGGCGCGCGCGTCGTCTTGTTCGCCCATTACGGCGGCGCGGTGCGCGGACGCAGAATGCGCTCGGATCGCCGAGCGATGATAGTGTTAGCGGAAACGATGCGGGCGTTGCCGGCGCTGACCCGGATCGTAATTTCGAGCTACGCGAACGAAGTCGCTTCGGAACTAAGGACGAAGGTCGCTCCCGCCCCCACCCGGAAGCATCCTTGTTCCCGTGGCGCCAGGTTGAAATCCCGCGCAACCAGGACCGCCGGTGCCCCCATCATTTACTCGACCGCCATCCCCTCCACTCGCCCCGTCGCCGCATCCCCAACCGGCTACTTGTACTTGGCCAATGCCCGGTCGATGCGGCGGACCGCGCCGGGCAGCGCTTCGGCCGGCTGCGCGCCGTTGCGGATGTCTTCGAGCGTGGTCGCCAGGATGTCCTCGAACTCCAGGTAGCCCGGGGTCTTCGGTCGCGGCGCGGCGGTGGAGCGGGCCTCGGCGGCGGCGAGGCGCCAGCCGGACGCCGGGAACTGACCGTACGTCTCGGCGGCCTCGATCTCTTCCAGCAGCGGGACGGTGGCCGGGAACTGGACGTGGTGCTCGAACCAGAGCCGCGAGCCCTCGGGGTCGGCGGTCACGAACTGGATGAACTGCCCTGCCTCGGCGGGGTGCTGCGAGAAGGCCGGAATCCCGATGTGCCAACTCCCGGTCGGGGTGGCGACCCGGCCGTCGGCGAAGTACGGATGGGCGGCAATACCGAACTCCAACCCCTCGGCCTCGGAGAAGCGTCGGGCGTTCCATTCGCCGCCGACCCAGATGGCCGCCTTGCCGGTGGCGAACAGGTCTGGCGTGTCGGTCGGCGTCACCCCCTTGGGGCTGACCGGTTGGCCGTTGAACAGGTCGTGGTAGAAGGTGGCGGCTTGGATCCACTTCGGCGAATCGAGGTAACCCGCGGTGGTCAGGCCGTCCTCGCTGATGCTCGGCTGCTCAAGCGACTCCGGCAGCGCGAGGATCTGGTAGGGGCGGCTGACCTGGTCGAAACTGAACCCCCAGACGTCGGGTGCGCCGTCGCCGTTGGTGTCGGCGGTCATCGCCTTCGCCGCCTCGACGACCTGCTCCCAGGTCCACCGGCCGGCGACCACCTCATCGACGGTCGTCTCGTTGTCCGCCGTAAGCGCCGGTGGCGGCGCGATACCCGCCTCGCGGAAGAGGCCGAGGTTGACGTACATGTATTGGGCCGATGTGTTGAGCGGCGCAGCCATAAGCTGCCCGTCGTGGCGCCCGGCCTCGTTCGAGGCCGGCACCCACGTGCTCGTCAACTCCTCGGCGGAGAAGTACTCGTCGAGCGGGTTCAGGTAACCGCGGAGGGAATAGGACGCGACCAGCGGGACATCGACCGCCATCAGATCGACGTCTTCGCTCTGCCCCTGCATCCGCACTTCGATGATCTCGAAGAGCTGGCGGAACGGATAAACCTCGTGCTCGATCGTGATGTTCGGGTGCCTGGCCCGGAAGGCATCGACGACCGGGGCCCAGTGAGGGGGCCAGTCGCTGAGGCTGATCATCTTCAGGGTGACCGGTTCCTGCCGCGCAGCGGCCGGGCGAGGGCGGCCGCCGAGCAGGGCGGTTCCCGCAAGGGCGGCGCTGGCCTGTAGCAGCCGGCGCCGGTTCGCGCGAACGGCAGCGGTCTGGCGGGTGCGAGAGCGCTCCATGACTCCTCCCGGGGGTGGATCGGGGCTACGGCGCCCCGAGGGGCCGGCGCCGGCGGACGTTCGCCTGACGCGGGAATGCCGCCACGCAGCGACCGGCTGACGCCGCAGCTCCTGTCGTCGTTGACGGCCGTCGCGGTCCGAGAACAAGACGCGCAGGCAGCCTTCCGTCGTGGGACGGTCCTGCAGCGACCCGGGCATCGGTTGCCGAGTGGAACGGCGCCTCCACCGGGTCCGTCGATGTCGGCAAGTCCCGTGCCGTTGGTTCTCGATGGTGCGCACCAACGTCAGCGTCTAGTCGTAGGAGCGCGCCGAGAAGTGCAGCTGGCCAACCGCTGCCTTCATCCGGCCCTCCCCTGCGGCCTCCGGCGCGGCGGCGTCCTGCAGGCGACGACGGTCCGTGTCGGCTTGGTTGAGAAACGGGCCCTCCGAAGCGGTCCGCCTACCGTGCCGGTATCACCCCTTGTGGCGTGAGTGTATGGCACGGCACTGACCGTTACCGATGAAGGAGGGTACCCGCGCCGTGGCCGGTCCCGCGCCGTGGCCGGTCGAAGGGTGCCCGTGTTCGCGCCGCCGCCTACGCGCGTGTAGCGCACTCGCGTCGCCCCGGCGTGGCCGGTGACCCGGGCCGTGACGCCGTCATCGCCGCGGAACTATGGGGTCGGGTCGTCGCGGTGGCGGAGGCCCGGCCCTCGGTTTGGCGGAAGATGTGGGTGAGGCGGGTGACGGGGAACTGCTCGGACCGCAGCAGGTCGGCCAGGACTTCCCCCGCCCCGACGCTTGGCAGCTGGTCCGGGTCGCCGACGAGGAGCAGGTGGGCGCCGGGCGCGACGGCCTTCGCGAGCTGGTTGGCCAGGAGGGTGTCGAGCATGCTGACCTCGTCGACCATCAGGTCGGCCTCCAGCGGGCGGTCCGGGTTGCAGCCGGCCTGCCCGCCCGGCCGCAGCTCCAGCACCCGGTGCAGGGTGCCGGCCGGCCACCCGGTGGCCTCCTCCATCCGCTTCGCCGCCCGCCCGGTCGGCGCGGCGAGGACGCACCGCAGCCGCTTGGCCCGGGCCAGGATCAGCACGGCCCGCAGGGTGTGGGTCTTGCCGGTGCCCGGACCTCCCGTGAGGACCGAGACCGGGGAGGAGAGGACCATCGTGCCCCCCGCCTCTTGCTCCGGCGCAAGCGTCAGCCCGTGCGGCCGCCTTCGCCTGGCTGGCCGGCCGCCCAGTCGGCGCCGGCGAAGACCCGGGCGACCGCCGCCCGGCCCCCGACCGCGCTCAGCGCCTGAAGCCGGGAGGCAAGCCCCGACTCCGAGCGGGCGAGCGGCGCCAGGGCGAGGAGGCGGCCCTCCTGCCCGTCCCGCGTCGCCGCCACCAGCTCGCCCGTGGCCAGGAGGGCCACGATCGCCTCGCCCACCGCGGGGTGGCCGCCCCAAGCAGCTCCCGCGCCAGCTCGACCAGCTTCGGCGCCGGCAGGAGGGTGTGCCCCTCGTCGGCGGCCTGCCCCAGGGCGTGCAGCGCCCCGGCCTGGAGCCGCTCCGGCGCGTCGGGGGCGATGCCGACGGCTTGGGCGATCTTGTCGGCGGTCGTGCAGCCGATGCCCCAGACCTCCCGCGCCAGCCGGTACGGCTCCCGGGCGATCACCGCCGCGCTGTCGTTGCCGAACTTCTTGTAGATCCGCACGGCGAGGGAGGTCGAGACGCCGTGCCCCTGCAGGGCGGCCATCACCTCGCGGACGTGGCGCTGCTCGTCCCAGGTGGCGGCGATCCGCTCCGCCCGCGTCGGCCGGATCCCCGGCACCTCGGTCAAGCGTTCGACCTGCGCGTCGATCACGTCGAAGGTCGCCTCGCCGAAGGCGTCGACGATCCGCCCGCCCATCACCGGGCCGATCCCCTTGACCAGCCCCGAGCCGAGATAGCGCTTCATGCCCTGGAGGGTCGCCGGGAGCGTGGTGCGGTACTCGATCGCCCGGAACTGCCAGCCGTGCTTCGGGTCGTTCTTCCACCAGCCTCTCGCCTCGATCGCCTCGCCCGACCGGAGTTCGGGCAGGGTGCCGACGAGGGCCACGGGCCGGTTGTCGGCGCCCGTCGCTGCCGCCTCGGCGTCGCGGCGCTCGGGGGCGAGGCGGGCGACGGTGCAGCCGGTCTCGGGGTTCTGGAAGGTGACGCGCTCGACGCCGCCGCGCAGCTCCCGCCGGGGCGTCTCCGGGCCGCTCCGATTCGGGCGGATGGCGTGTCCGGCGACCATGGCGGCCTCGACCTCGCGCGGTCCGCGGTCCATCGCTCACCGGATGGTAGCACCAGCACAACGGCAGGGTGGGTGCGGCGTACGCCCCGGGGCTGGGGCACCTGCGCCGCGCTGGAGGGATCCCACCGGCGATCCGGCCATCCCCCGGCCCCCGCGTACGTGCTGGCAAGGCTGGGAGGCCCCGATGGCCGTTGGGCCCGTGTCCGTGGGGCACCAGGACTGTTCCGCGCGTGGGTGTGCGGTGGCTTCGTAAACGGCGCGAGGGCGCGGATCCTGGCGCACGCTCCGGGGGAGACGGCCCGGTCCTCCCGGTCGGTGCAACGCAGGACCACGACCGGAGCTGCGCCGTGTTGACACCTACCCCCGGGCCGATCGGACCGGCGCCCATGCCGGTCCGTCCGGGAACGCGTAGGCCTTGAGCGACTCCGGCCGCATGGTGATGCTGTAGCCCGGCGCGGTCGGCGGCAGGTAGCGCCCGTCCCGCACCGTCACCGGATCGACGAAGTGCTCGTGCAGGTGGTCGACGTACTCCACCAGCCGATCCGTCAGCGAGGCGCTGACGGCGACGTAGTCGAAGATCGACAGGTGCTGCACGTACTCGCACAGCCCGACGCCGCCCGCGTGGGGGCAGACCGGGACGCCGAACTTGGCCGCCAGCAGCAGCACCGCCAGGACCTCGTTGACCCCGCCCAGGCGGCAGGCGTCGAGCTGGCAGAAGCGGATCGCCCCGGCCTGCAGGAGCTGCTTGAACATCACGCGGTTATGGCAGTGCTCGCCGGTGGCCACGCCGACCGGCGCCACCGCCTGGGCGACGGCGGCGTGGCCGAGGACGTCGTCGGGGCTGGTCGGCTCCTCGATCCACCACGGGTCGAACCGCGCCAGCTCCCCCATCTGGGCGATGGCCTCGCCCACGTCCCACACCTGGTTGGCGTCCATCATCAGTCGGCGGCCCGGGCCGATCTCCTCCCGGATGATCGCGGCCCGGCGCACGTTGTCCGCCGCGTCCCGCCCCACCTTCATCTTGAAGTGGGACCAGCCCTCGGCGACCCCCTCGCGGCACAGGCGTCGCAGCTTCTCGTCGGGGTAGCCGAGCCAGCCGGCCGAGGTGGTGTAGGCCGGGTAGCCGTCCCGCCGCAGCTCCGCCTCCCGGTCGGTCTTCGTCGGCGCGTTGCGGCGGAGGATCGCCAGCGCCTCCTCGGGGGTGATCGCGTCGGTGATGTAGCGGAAGGGGACGCAGGCGACGAGCCGCTCCGGCGCCAGGTCCGCCAGCAACTTCCAGAGGGGCTTGCCCTCCGCCTTCGCCCAAAGGTCCCAGACGGCGTTGACGACGGCGCCGGTGGCGAGGTGGATGACGCCCTTCTCCGGGCCGACCCAACGGAGCTGGCTGTCCCCCGTGATCGCCTGCCAGAAGGCGCCCATGTCGGCGGTGAGCGACTCGAGGGTCTTGCCCCGGACGAGCGGCGCGAGGGCCGCGATGGCCGCGACGCACAGCTCGTTGCCGCGGCCGATGGTAAAGGTCAGGCCGTGGCCCTCGAGGCCCAGCGGGTGGTCCGTGCGCAGGACGACGTAGGCGGCGGAGTAGTCGGGGTCGGGGTTCATGGCGTCGGAGCCGTCGAGCGCCCGGGACGTGGGGAAGCGGACGTCGTAGGCCACGACGTCGGTGATGGTAGTCCGCATAACGCCTCCTTCGGGTGGGCCGGGTTCCCCGGCGATCCGAACGGGTGCCGGGCGGGCCGGACACTCGCTCCGCCAAACCCTGGCCCGCAGTCGGCTCCGCGTGCGCCGGGAGTCGATCGGCGGGCGGTGGTGCCCGCGATGCGGGAGCCGATGCGGTCGCGGAGCCGCGTTGCCGTCCGCGTCAAGCCCGCGGCACCCGAACGGTGGCGTCCACCCCGGTCGGTGCCGCCGGCCGCCCGGACCTAGCGAACCTTCGCCAGAGTCTCCTGCCCGGAGAAGCGCGCAAGAACCTGGACCCGCGAGGGAGCTCTGGACGCTGAGACCAAGGAGGTATACCACCGCGGCGGTCCGTGCGGGGGGCAGGCATCTTGCCGTTCGCCGCCGCGCATCGCCCGGACACCGCGATCCCCTGGCCGACGGGGCCTGCCTCTTGGCCATCGTGGAGCGGGATGATCGCGCGCCGTTGCGGCGGCGCGGCCCGGCGTGCGACCCTCCCTTGGCCCGCGCGGCTCCTGCGGCCCAGGATGATTGGCCGACGCCCGTTCCGTCGGGGGCGAGGTCCCTAATGACCGACCGTTTGCTGCCCGGACCCCGCCCGCGCCCCGGGGTCGATCGCCGACGTTTCCTTGCCCGGGCCGGGCTGGCGCTCGGGGCCGGCCCCCTCGCCGCCGTCCCTTCCCGCGTCCCCGTGGCTGCGCAGCCGAAGGCCGACCTCGGCGACTGGGCCGCGGTGCGCGCCCAGTTCGCCCTCGCGCCCGACCTCGTCCACATGGCCGGCTTCTTCCTCGCCCCCCACCCGGCGCCAGTCCGGGCGGCGATTGCGGAGCACCGCCGGGGGCTCGACGCGGACCCGATCGGCTACCACGAGGTCCACAACGAGCGGCTGGTCGTGGCGGCGCTGCGGGCGGCGGGCGAGTACCTCGGGGCCGACCCGGCCGACGTCGCCCTGACCGGCAGCACGACCCAGGGGCTCGGCCTCCTCTACAGCGGCCTCCGCCTCCGGCCGGGCCAGGACATCCTGACCACCGCCCACGACCACTACGCCACGAGCGCCTCACTCCGCCTCCGGGCCGAGCGCGACGGAGTCCCCGTCCGCGCCGTGTCCCTCTACGGCGACCCGGCGGCGGCGACGCGGGAGGAGATGGTCGGGCGGCTGATGGCGGCGATCGGCCCCCGGACGCGTGCGGTGGCGGTCACCTGGGTCCACTCCGGCACGGGGGTCAAGCTGCCGATTCGGACGATCGCCGACGCGCTGGCCGAGGCCAACGCCGGCCGGGCCGAGGACGAGCGGGCGCTTTTGTGCATCGACGGGGTCCACGGGCTGGGGGTGGAGGACATCGACGTCGCCGGGCTCGGCTGCGACTTCTTCGTCGCCGGCTGCCACAAGTGGCTGTTCGGGCCGCGCGGCACGGGGCTGGTCTGGGGCCGGCCCGGCGCCTGGCCCGCTGTCGCCGGCACGATCCCGACGTTCGACGGCGGGGCCTACCGGGCGCTGGCTGGGGGCGGGGACAGGGTGCCGCCGGCCGCGGCGCTGACGCCGGGCGGCTTCCACGCCTTCGAGCACCGTTGGGCGCTGGCGGCGGCCTTCCGGTTCCACCTGGCGCTCGGCAAGGGGGCGGTCGCGGCGCGGGTCCACGAGTTGAACCGGCGGCTCAAGGGGGGGCTGGCGGCGATGCCGCACGTGCGGCTGCGCACGCCGCCGGCCGAGGAGCTGTCGTCGGGGATCGCGTGCTTCGAGGTCGCGGGCCTGGCGCCCGAGGCGGCGGTGGCGCGGCTGCGGGAGCGGGGGGTGGTGGCGAGCGTGACCCCCTACGCCACGCGCTACGCGCGCCTGGCGCCGGGCCTGCTGACGTCGGAGGAGGACGTCGAGGCGGCGGTGGCCGCCGTGCGCGACCTCGGCGCGGGGTGAACGCGGCCGGCGCCGGCGGCCGCGGGCGAGGGCCGTCCCACGGCTGGAGCGCGGAGCCCGGCGCAAGGGGTGGCACGCCCAGTGCACGGGCGGACGCCGCCAGGAGGACGGGGGCGCGCCGCGCGCGAAGGAGGATCGGTCATGACCGGGGGTCTGGGGGACCGGCTGCGGGACGGCCTGGAGGCGGCCAAGGCGAAGGCCGCGGAGGCGGTCGGCCGGGTAGGCGGTCCCGAGGGGGCCGCCGGCGACGACCGCGGGGAGGCGATGCGGCGGGAGCGGCTCGGGCGGACCAACGCCGAGCGCGACCGCGCCGCCGGCCGGGGCGCGGCGCCGGACCGGTGGGATTGGGCGGGGGACGACGGGGAGGGACTGGACGGGCTGCAGGGCCGCTACGCCCGCGGCGCCGAGCAACCGGATGCCGCCGCGCAGGAGGTGGCCCAGGCCGACGGACCCCGCGGGGACGCGGGGCCGGGGCCGGCTCGCGGGCCGCTGAAGCCCGCGCTGTGGGACGGGCTGGCGGGGCTGGCGGGGCGGACGGTGCGGACGGCGAAGGGGGAGCCGTTCGAGGTGGCGGCCGTCGAGCGCGGGGCGGGGGTGACGGTCGTGCCGCTGGACGGCGGGCAGCGGTGGGTCGTCGGGGCCGAGGAACTGGAGGCGGCACACGAGTTGTTCGCGGGTGGGGAGCCGGCCGACCGCCTGGCAGCGGTCCGGCTGCGGGCGGCGGGGGTCGGGGCCCGTCACCCGGAGATCGTCGCCGGCCTGCTCCGCGCCCTCCGGGGCGAGGGCTAACGCTTGGGTTCGAAGCTCCGACCCGTCGCCGCGCGCTCTGCCGGAACGGGTCCCCGCTGGGGAAGCGACGGGCGTCGCATCCGCACCTTCAGAACCCGTCCGACCGGCCGGTCCGTGTTCCGGTGCCCGACCTTCGGCACCCCGCTTCCTCCTCGCCGCGGTGGCCCGCCCGATCGCGGCCTGAAGACCCCGCGCCCCGCCGCTACCGAGCCCGCGCTCGCCGGCTGACCCCCGAGCAGGAAGCCGAGATCCGCGCGCACGCGTCCACGCGGAGCCCGCGTGCCCTAGCCGTCGACTTCGACGTCAGCCACGAGACGATCCGGGCGGTGCTGCGCCAGAGGGCGGTGACGGCTCGATGAGCCGGGACACGCCTCCCCCGCCTGGTGGCCCGGTCTCGCGAACCGTCGCACCGTCCACCAACCGGGAGCATTCCCGGGTTAGGGGGGAGAAACGGCCCTCCCTGCACGTCTGTTCTCCCGCTACTGGTGATCTCTGAACGTTTCAGAAGGCCGACCCCGGTCGCAAGGCCGGAGCCGGGGCCCGGGCATCGGTGGGCTCCAGGGGTGTCGGCGGGGCGGCGGCGATCGGTGGGGCACCGAGCCCCCCGCGTCACCCGGGCGCCCGTTCCTGCCCGCGCTTGCCGACCGG
>CADCWL010000013.1 GCA_902806405.1 uncultured Thermomicrobiales bacterium
CGCCGTTGTGATGGGGATCAACGAGCGCGAGCGCGGCCGTCTCTCCGGCACCCTCTACAACGCCATCGTCACCTTCGGCGCCGACGGACGGCTCCTCGGCCGGCACCGCAAGCTGATCCCCACCTACACCGAGCGCCTGGTCTGGGGCCGCGGCGACGGCAGCACCCTCGACGTCTACGACACCACCCTCGGCCGGGTCGGCGGCCTCGTCTGCTGGGAGCACTGGATGCCGCTCGCCCGCCACGCGATGCACGCCCTCGGCGAGCAGATCCACGCCGCCCTCTGGCCGACGGTGCGGGACATCCACCTGGTCGCCTCCCGCCACTACGCCTTCGAGGGGCGCTGCTTCGTCGTCGCCGCCGGCTCGGTCCTCCGCCGCGACCAGATCCCCGACGACCTGGCGATCTTCCAGAACGACGGCCTGCCCCCGGACACGTACCTCCACGCCGGCGGCAGCGCCATCGTCGGCCCGGACGGCCACTGCCTGGCCGGACCCGCCGGCTCCGAGGAGACCATCCTCTACGCGGACCTCGACCTCGCCCGCATCGCCGCCGAGCACCTCACCTTCGACGCCGTCGGCCACTACGGGCGCCCGGACGTCTTCACCCTGACCGTCAACACGGCCCCCCAGACGCACCTGGATCTCGACAGCGTGGGATCCGGCGCGAATGGGGCGTGAACCTCCGCCGACCGCGCCGGCATCGGCCGTCCTCGTGGCCCGCCCGAGGGCCGGGAGCACCGTCCAGCCGTCGGCCTCCGCGCCGAGCGCCAAGCGACGGCGCCGGATGGGCACGATTCCTGCCCACGCACCGATCGGACGTTGGGATGGTGTGGCGGCTCGGTCGACGCCGGGATGGGAGGGGTCGGGGGTGTCGCTCCAATACCTGAAGGACGCGGCGGACCGCGGCGACGCGGAGGCGCTCATCCGTTACGTGCGTCTCCACCTAGGGGACGGCGACGAGGCGCGGGGCCGCGCGGAGATCGACAAAGCGTGGGTCGAGGCGCTCAAGCCGCTCCTCGACGTGCCGCCGACGGATCGCGCCTTCATCCACGAGACCCTGGCCACGAAGGACCCCGCCACGCTGGCCCACCTGTTCTTCGACCTGCACTTCTACCTCGTGAAGCGATCGGGGGAGTGGATCCATGACGGCAACCTCTAGCGACCGCGGCCAGCTGCGGCCGGGCCTCTGGGCAACGGTCAACGAACGCTACCCCGGCTCGATGATCACCAAGCGGGATCTCGTGCCGCTGGCCAGGCTCGCCAAGCCGCTCGCCGAATCGCGCCTGACGTTCGTCAGCACCGCCGGCGTCCAGCCGAAGGGGACGCTGCCGTTCGACGTGGCACACCCGGTCGGCGACTACAGCTTTCGCCGGGTCCCCTCGACCGCCACGCCCGCCGACCTGGAGATCCACCAGCTCAAGTACCCGACCGCGGGCGCCAACCGGGATCTGAACGTGATCTTCCCGATCGAGCGGCTGCGGGAGCTGGCGGCGGAGGGGACGATCGGCGGGCTGACGCCCAGCTTCTTCTCCTTCATCGGCTACAACATGGACCCCGAGCGCCTGGAGCGGACGCTCGCCGAGGAGATCGCCGCGGCCGTCGCGGCCGACGGGGCGGAGGCGGCCCTGCTCGCCCCGGCGTGACCGATATGACACCAATCGGTCGCGCTCGTGCAGCGCGCCATCGAGCGACGGGGCATCCCCACGGTCTCGGTCACGGTCGCCCGTGACGTCACCGAGCACGCCAAGCCGCCGCGGGCGGTCTTCGTGCCGTTCATGATGGGCCACCATTTCGGCGTGCCCTTCCACCGCGAGCTCCAGCGCCGAATCGTCCGCGAGGCCCTCGGCCGCCTCGCGGAGGCGGAGCAGAGCGGGGAGATCCGCGACATCCCCGTCACCTGGGCCCAGGCGCGGCGGGAGGGCATCGCGATCGAGCGGGGGATGGGGCTGCGGGACGAACGGCGGCCGGAGTGAAGCGAGAGGCGGGGACGGATCGCCGGTCGAGCGGACGCCGGGGAGACGGGACGGCGCCGGGGCTCCGCGCGCCGGGTCGGCGCGGGACGGCGCCCCGGGCAGATGGAGGCAGAGATGCCCGGAGGAAACGGTAGGTTGGTCGGGGACGTGGCGAAAGGCGCCGTGGCCGGTGCCGTCGGCGTCTGGCTGATGGACCGGGTCGGCTGGTTCCTCTACCGGCGCGAGGACCGCGCCGCGCTCCGTCGGGAGCAGGCCGCCCGCCCTGAGGGAAAGGACCCAGCGCACGTCGCCGCCGGGAAGGTGGCGCGGGCGCTTGGCCTGCGGCTCTCACCCGCTCAGCCCCACCCGGCGGGAATCGTGGTCCATTACGCGCTCGGGGTCGTCCCGGGGGCGCTCTACGGTCCATTCCGGCGCCGGGTCAAGGGCCTGGGCGCGGGGCGGGGCGTGCTGTACGGGCTGGGCCTCTTCCTGGTCAACGACGAGGGCCTCGCGCCTCTCCTCGGCCTGGCCGCCGGCCCCGCGGCCTACCCCTGGCAAGCCCACGCCCGGGGCCTTGCCGCCCACCTGGTCCTCGGCGCGGTCACCGATGCCGCCCTCGACGCCATGGACCGGATCTGACGCTCCCCAAGTACCGTCCCAAGAGGTCCCAGTTCGCTGCGAACGAGGCCGACGGCTCGGCTTCTCGAGGGACGACGTCGGTCCTGAGGTCGCTGCCCCGAACGGCGTGACCGCAAGCCGATGCAAATCCCTTGGGAAGCCGTATGGGTTGACCGACCCTTGCCGACGGCCAAGCTGGAGGTGCGCGATCCGTGGCCCGCCGTCGCCTCCTCGATGGTGGGCCTCAGAGCAGCGTACGCGGCGGTGCCGGAGGGAGTCGATCGCGTCTGGTCGGTCGATCGGCAAGGACGACGAACGTGGTAGCAGAGGGACGCGGCCGACGATCTCGGCGGCGGTGGGTTCACGGAGCGGGCGGAGGGAGCGTCTCCCGCTCGGGCGGCGCTCCCGTCGCCGGGATCGGGTGGGGGCGCCGCGCACGGCGGCGTGCCTACAGGACGGGTCAGTTCTCGACGACGGTGCTCCTGAGGATGGGGTAGCCACTGCGGAGGCAGTCGGCCTCGGAACGGAGGGTGTTCGGCTCGTAGTCGCGGGGGACGACCACGTAGTTGAACTGCCAGAGGGGGGAGTAGTTCTCCATGCCGGGGACGGAGTCGTAGATGTTGAACTGGCCGTCGACGCGCTCCGGCTCCTCCCCGCCCTTGAGCTTGCCCGCCTCGTCCAACTCGACGGCGTGGACGATCTGGTACTCCTGAGCAACGCTGTTGCCGATCGCGTTGCGGTCCTTGTCGAAGGCGATCTCGACCTCGCCGCTCTCGACGGCGTAGACGATCTTGCCGTCGAACCAGACGCGCTCGACGTTGAGGCGGTAGGGATTGCTGTAGGTGAGGGCCTCGATCCCGTCCGGGCGGTAGGGGTTGCCCGGTGGGAGGTCCTCGATCGCGCCGTTCTGGAGGCGCCAGACGCCCTCCTGTCCGGCCGTGGCATCGAGCTGGGGATCGGTGGCCATCGGTTCGCGCTCCTTCTGCGGACGGCTCGTAGCACGGGGTACCGGGGTCGGGTCGCCGGCCGGCGCCGGGAGGACGGGGCGGCGATGCACGGCCGCCCGGGGGCGGTGGGACGTCACCGCGGCCAGCGGGTAGAATGCCCGTCGCAACGGCCGTGCCGGGCACGGCCCGGTTTCGACGTGGATTTTGGGATCGGGACGCCGTCGAGGCGAGGGGTAGGGCACCGGCATGGCCGACCAGCCACTGTGGCTGACGTTCCTCGTGGCGTTCGTCTTCATGAATGCCCTGCTGATCGGCATGGCTTACATGACTTACTTTGAGCGGAAGGTCCTGGCGGCGATGCAGGACCGGATGGGGCCGACCCGGACCGGGCCGAAGGGGCTCCTGCAGCCGATCGCCGACGGGATCAAGCTGCTCGGTAAAGAGGATCTGATCCCGGCCGCGGCTGACAAATGGGTCTTTTTTTTCGCGCCGCTGGTCGTCTTTGTGACGGCGATCGTGCGGGTGGCGGTGATCCCCTTCGGCGGCACGGTCGAGATCTTCGGGCGGCAGGTGAACCTTTTCGCCGCCGACCTCAACGTGGGGGCGCTCTTCCTGCTGGCGTTCGGCTCCCTGGGGGTCTACGGGATCATCCTCGGAGCGTACGCCTCGGCGAACCGCTTCTCCTTGCTCGGCGGGCTGCGGGCGGCGGCGCAGGTGGTGTCGTACGAGATCGTCCTCGGGCTGTCGCTGGTCGGGGTCTTTCTGCTGTCGCAGTCGCTCAGCGTGCGGCAGATCCTGCTCCAGCAGCAGGCGGACCTGCAGCTGGGGCCGCTCTCCCTGCCGAACTGGTTCATCCTGTCGCAACCGCTGGCCTTCGTCATCTTCCTGATCGCCGGGATCGCGGAGACGAACCGGGCGCCGTTCGACCTGCCGGAGGCGGAGACGGAGCTGGTCTCCGGGTTCCACACGGAGTACTCGGCGTTCCGCTTCTCCTTCTACTTCCTCGGCGAATACATCAACATGATCGTCCTCTCGCTCTTCGCGGCAACCCTCTTCCTGGGGGGAACGGACGGCCCGGGGGCGGATCGCTACTGGGGCCTGGGGCTCGTCTGGCTCGTCCTGAAGCTGCTCTTCTTCCTCTTCTTCTACGTCTGGCTGCGGGCGACGCTGCCGCGCTTCCGCTACGACCAACTGATGGGGATCGCCTGGAAGGTGCTGCTGCCGCTGGTGCTGGTGAACATCATGGTGACGGCCTTTATCCGGTTGGTCGGGAACGGCCAGCTTTGATGGGAGGGGAAGAGGGAGCGCGCTGATGCCCTGGGATGTGCTGGTCTTCTACCTGCTGGCGGCGGTCTGCGTCCTGGCCGCGGGGGGGGTCGTGGTGGCGACCAACCCGGTCCACTCCGCGATCTTCTTGGTGCTGTGTTTCTTCAACGTAGCGGCGGTGTTCGTGATGCTGGGGGCGGAATTTCTGGCGGCCGTCCAGATCATCGTCTACACCGGGGCGATCCTGGTGCTGGTCCTCTTCGTGCTGATGCTGGTCGACCCGGACGACCTGCCGGAGTTCCACGCGGCGCGGCCGGTGCAGCGGGCGGTGGGGGTGCTGCTGGGAGCGATCCTGCTCCTGGAAGTCGGGGCCGCCATCTTGAACCGTACCGTCGTCGGGCAGCAGGGGAACGCGACCCCGGCGAACGTGGCGGCGGTCGGCGGGAACGTGCAGGCGTTGGGGCGGAACCTCTACACGCAGTACCTGCTGCCGTTCGAGATCGTCTCCCTGGTGCTGCTGGTCGGCGTCGTCGGGGCGATCGTGCTGGCGCTACCGGAGCGGCTGGGGGAGCGGGTCGGGCAGCGGCGGGCGACGATCTCGCTCGGGCACCCGCGGGGCACGGACGTGGCGGCGCTGCCGCCGGGCCTGGACGGGCCGGACGGGGAGACGCCGGTGCGGGTGGCGAGCGGCGACCGGCCGGTGGCGACGGGGAGCGGACGGCGGGAGGCGACCTCCGAGCTGGAGGCGACGCGGGAGCTGATCATGGTCCGCGACGCGGACGAGCGGACGGTGGTGGGCGGGGGCCGGGACTCCGGGCGGTCCTAGACGGGATACGTCGACGCGTGGCTTCAAAGCCCGTGCCGAACCCGCAAAGCCCCTGCTGGGCTTGGGCACGCGGGAGACGCGGCCGCCGGGCGGGTGCGTCGGCGGCACGCGGAGACGGGGGCGAAAAGGCGGCATGGGCGAGCTCGGGGTCAACCATTTCCTGTTCTTGAGCGCGGCGCTCTTCATCATCGGGATGATGGGGGTGTTGGTGCGGCGGAACCTGATCATCATCTTCATGTGCGTGGAGCTGATGATGAACGCGGTGAATCTGACGCTGGTGGCGTTCGCGTGGGAGAGCAACACGATGAACGGCCAGAGCTTCGCGCTGTTCACGATCGCCGTGGCGGCGGCGGAGGCGGCGGTGGGGCTGGCGATCATCATGGCGCTGAGCCGGCGGCAGAGCACCATCGACGCCGACGAGATTCGGTCGCTGCGGGACTGAGACGTCGGGCCGTGTTGCCCGATTGCCTCTCTCCGCCGCAAGGGGGGGAAAGCGATCGGATTCGGGGGCACGTCACCGGCTTCGCGAGCGGTATCGGGGACGGGAGAGACGGGGCCGGCATGCCGGCCCCGTCTCTCTGCGTGGGACGCGACGACTCGGGGCTAAGGAATGCGGAAGTGCCGGCTCCAGCGGGTCCGTCCCGGCCTCGGTGCGACGGCGGCTGGGGCGAAGGGTGCGCTGTGCCTACACCGAGCGGCGGGTGCGGGGGTTGGCAAACTCGTCGAGGCCGGAGGAGACGGCGAAGAGGTCGATGATGCGGACGGCCGGCTGGAGGGGACGGCAGACGCGGCCATGGCGAGGCTGGGGGCGGCATGCATAGGGGTGCCAGGACAAGTGGCTAGGTCGTCCGCTCGGCCCTTGGCAGCGGGGCCGCCGGCCGTGTGCGATTGACAACGCCGCGAACGACCGCTATAAGCGGAAATATCCCTTGCTGCCCAACGTGGGGCAGACGTAGTGATCCGAGGCCGGCGCCCACGGCGCCGGCCGTGGCGGTGTCGCCACCGGAGGAGGACGAACGGCATGGTTAACGATGATCGCGTCCGGTTGCTCGCCCAGGAACTGACGGCGGGGCGCATCGGTCGCCGCGACTTCGTCAAGCGCGCCGCGGCGCTCGGCCTCTCCGCGTCGGCGATCGGCGCCGTGCTGGCCGCCGGCACGGCCACGCCGGCGAGCGCCGCGGCGCCGGTCTCGCCCCTCCCCGCCTCCGTGCGGGCGCAACTGAGCGAGGTGCCGCGCGAGCAGACCGTGATCGCGGTGCGCGGCGGGGTGCAGGGCAAATTCGAAGAGGCCGCAATCTGGAATCCGTTCCTGCCGACCGGGAACCATCAACTCGGTTCGATGCTCCTCTACGAACCTCTCGCGTTCTACAGCGCCTTCACGAACGAAACGACGATGTGGCTCGCAGAGAGCTTCCAGTACTCACCGGACTATCGCGAGCTGACCGTCAAGACCCGGCCCGGCATCACCTGGAGCGACGGCGTACCGTTCTCGGCGGAGGACGTGGCCTACACCTTCAATCAGCTCGTCCAGGTCGGCTCGATGGTGAAGTTCGGCGCCGACGTCCAGCAGTTCCTCGAGTCGGCGACGGTCGTCGATCCCACGACGACGTTGTTCAAGTTCAAGGTGCCGGCGCCGCGCTTCTTCGAGTTCGTCGCCTACAAGTTCGACATCGGCGTCTTCATCGTGCCGAAGCACATCTTCGAAGGCCAGGACTGGGCGACCTTCACCCACTTCGACATCGCGAAGGGTTGGCCGGTGACGACCGGCCCGTGGCAGGTCGTCTTCTCCTCGCCGGAGCAGAAGGTGCTCGATCGGCGCGACTCGTGGTGGGGTGAGGCGGCGGGCGTCGGCACGCTGCCGGCGATGAAGCGGTTCATCTACCTGCCCGACCCGGGGGAGCAGGGCCTCGCCACCGGCATCATCGCCAATCAGTACGACATCTCCACCGGGTTGCAGCCGGCGACCTTCGCGACCGTGTTCAACGGGAACGACAAGGTAATCACCTGGACCGGGCAGGAGGAGCCGTTCGGCAACGTCGACTGGTGGCCGCACTCGCTTTACCTCAACAACGAGAAGCCGCCGTTCGACGACCCGAACGTGCGCTGGGCGATCAGCTACTACCTGGACCGGGAGCAGATCATCGATGTCGGGTGGTCGGGCGCCAGCCGGCCCTCGACGTTGTTCGTGCCGGACTACCCCGGTCTGCGACCGTACATCGATGCGGTCCAGCCGATGCTGGAGCAGTACCCGATCACGGAGTTCAATCAACAGAAGGGCGACGACCTGCTGACGGCGAAAGGCTGGACCAAGAACGACGACGGGATGTGGCAGGACGCCGCCGGCGCGCCGATCCAGCTCGAGATCGTCAGCTTCTTCGACTTCACCGGGGTCGGGCCCGTCGTCGTCGAGCAACTCAAGCGGTCGGGGATCGACGCGACGTACGCCGAGCCGCCCAACTTCTTCACCCGCTTCAGCGAAGGGGATTACACCGGCGCGCTCTTCGGCCACGGCGGCAGCTACAGCCCGGACATCTACTACTCGTTGCGGCTCTACCAGACGGCGTCGACCAAGATCCCCGGCGGCCACCTCGTCAACTTCTCCCGCTGGAAGAACGCGGAGTACGACGCGTTGGTCGACGAGCTCTACGGCGTGAGCCCGACCGATACGGCGCGCGTGATGGCGATCTGGACCCGGTGCATGGAGCTCTGGATTCCTCAGAATCCCGACATCCAGATCTCGCAGGGGCTCCACCGACTGCCGATGAACACGACCTACTGGACCGGGTGGCCGACGGCGGAGAATTCCTACGTCAACCCCGCTCACTTCCACCTGACGTGGCCGCTGGTGATGCACCGGCTGCAGCCGGCCGCACCGACCCAGTAGCTCCGGCGGCGTTCGAACGCCTGGGGGTGGGGGAGCGCGGCGTCGCCACGCTCCCCCACCACTCCCGCGATCCCCCTGGCCATCCCACGGAGGAGACGCCCGTGACGGCCGACTACGTCGCCAAGCGCTTCGGCATGTTCCTGGTCATCGTCTGGTTGGCGGCGACCGTCAATTTCTTCCTGCCGCGGATAGGCGGCCAGGACCCCGTCCGGGAGAAGCTGATCCAGCAGGCGGCGATCGGCGGGAACGTGCAGGCCGGTCTCGAGGACATGGTCGCCGAGTACGACGCGAAGTTCGGCCTCAACACCCCCCTGTGGCGGCAATACGTTGCCTACGTCGCCGATATGGCCCGGTTCGACTTCAATTATTCGATCGCCAACTATCCGCGGCGGGTGCTGGACATGATCGGCGAGGCGCTGCCCTGGACGGTGGGGCTGCTGCTGACGACGACCCTCTTCTCGTGGGTGATCGGCGGTCTGCTCGGAGCCTTCCTCGGCTGGCCCCGATCGCCGAAATTCTTGCAGTTCCTGATGCCGCCGCTGCTCGCCCTCAACGCGATCCCGTTCTTTTTGCTCGGCCTCGTGCTGATCTACGTCCTGGCGTTCCGGCTCCGGCTCTTCCCGCTCTCGGGCGGCTACACGGCCGGCTCGTTCCCGGCGCTGACCCCGGCGTTTATTGGCAATGTGCTCTCCCACTCGGTCCTACCCGCGCTCTCGATCGTCCTCGTCTCGATCGGCGGCTGGGCGCTCGGGATGCGGGCGATGATCGTCACCACCCAGGGCGAGGATTACGTCACCTACGCCGACGCCAAGGGGCTCAAGGGGCGAACGATCTTTCTGCGGTACGCGGTCCGCAACGCGCTCCTGCCGCAGACCACGGCGCTTGCGCTGGTGCTCGGGCAATTGATCTCCGGGGCGGTGCTGGTCGAGGTGATCTTCTCGTACCCCGGCATCGGGACCGTGCTCTACAAGGCGATCCGCGGTTCGGACTTCTATCTGGTGCAGGGGATCGTCTTCATTCTGATCGTCGCGATCGGGGTCGCGACCTTCGCCCTTGACCTCCTCTACCCCCTGCTCGATCCGCGAATCAGCTACCGGAGGGCGTAGGATGGCCGGCGCGGTACCGGTTTGGACGGCCCAGAAACGGCCGCGGGAGCGCGGCGGCCGGCAGGAGGCTGCGGTCGCCACGCTCGGCTATGTCCGGCGCAACCCCTCGCTGCTCGTCGGCTCCCTCTTCCTGCTCGCGCTGCTGCTCTTCGTCGTCGTCGGCTATCTGACGGTCGACCCGAGCGAGGCAAGCCCGCTCTCGGTGCGGAGTTTGCAGCCGCCATCGGCGGATCTCCCCTTCGGCAGCGACAAGCAGGGGCGCAACCTCTACGCGGTGATGGTCGTGGGAACGCCGCTGACGCTGCGGATCGGCCTCTTCGCGGGGCTGCTCGGGGTGGGGCTGGGCGCGTCCCTGGCGTTTGTGGCGGGCTATTACGGAGGACACGTCGACAATGTGATCAAGGCGATCGTCGACGTCGGGCTGACGATCCCGGGGCTGCTGATCCTGATCATCATCGGCATGAAGGCGCGGGAGGGGTTGTCGGTCAACCAGATGGCGCTGGTGGTCGGGGCGCTGGCCTGGCTGTACCCGGCGCGCACGATTCGCTCGCAGGTGATCACCTTGAAGCAGCGGGGGTACGTGCAGATCGCACGGCTCTCGGGGATGGGCGGCCCGGAGGTGATCGTCCGGGAGTTGCTGCCGAACCTGCTCCCGTACCTTGGGGCATCGCTGGTCGGGTCGGTCTCGGCGGCGGTGCTCGCCTCGATCGGGCTGGAGGTGCTCGGGCTGGGACCGTTCGAGGCGCCGACGTTGGGGATGACGCTCTACTGGGTGAACTACAACGCCGCGATCGTGAACGGCTGGTGGTGGTGGTGGGTGCCGCCGATCGTGGTGATCGCGGTCCTCTTCGTCGGCCTCTTCCTGGTCGCGGTCGGGCTGGACGAGGTGGCCAATCCTCGCGTCCGGAACCGGGTCTGATCGTGGAGCGGGCTGAAGGCACTGCGTGCCGGAATACTTCCTTGCTCACCGACCTCCCCGCCCGGACGAGGGAGAGGGGGACGCAGCGGTGCGCCGGGCGCCCCGTATGGCCGGCGTTCGTCCCAGCGATCCGGTCGGCGGAGAACTACGGATCGTACGGACAACCGCGGTGACGGCGCTCGGCTTCTAAGCGCGACCGCGCCATCGTCGACGCTGGCGTGGCGAGAACCCGGGAGAGTAGGTGTGAAGCCAGCGGTCCTCGAGGTACGTGATCTCCGGGTCCATTACCACACGTCACGGGGCGCCGTGCGGGCGGTGGACGGCGTCGGTTTCGACGTCGGCGAGGAGGAGCGGTTCGGCCTGGTCGGGGAGTCGGGCTCCGGGAAGTCGACGATCGCCCTCGCGCTGCTGCGGCTGATCCGGCCGCCGGGGCGGATCGAGGGCGGGCGGATAGCGCTCGATGGCGTCGACGTGATGGGGCTCTCGGAGGAGGAGATGCGGCGGGCACGGCTCGCCAAGGTCGCACTGGTGGCGCAGGGGGCGATGAACTCGCTCAACCCGGTCTTGCGCGTCAACGAGCAGATCCGGGACGCGCTCCGGGACCACGGGGTGCGGTTGTCGGCTCGGGCCTTCGAGGAGCGGGTGGGAGGGTTGCTCGAGAGCGTCGGCCTGCGGCGGGAGGTGGGCGGCATGTTCCCGCACGAGCTCAGCGGGGGGATGAAGCAGCGCGTCTGCATCGCGGTGGCGATGAGCCTGCGGCCGAAGCTGATCATCGCCGACGAGCCGACGAGTGCGCTCGACGTCGTCGTCCAGTGGCAGATCATGGATACGTTGCGGCGGGTTCAGGAGGAGCTCGGGGCGGCGGTGATCCTGATCGGCCACGACATGGGTCTGATGGCGCAGGCGGTCGACCGGCTCGGGGTGATGTACGCCGGGAAGCTGGTCGAGGTCGTCGCCGTACGGGATCTCTTCCGCCGGCCGCTGCACCCCTACAGCCAGCTGCTGATCGGCAGCCTGACCTCGCTCGACCGCAAGAGCGAGCCGCGGGGGATCCCCGGGCTGCCACCATCGCTGCTCGACCCGCCGACCGGCTGTCCCTTCCACCCCCGCTGCCCGTACGCCATGGACCGCTGCCGGCGGGAGGCCCCGGCGCTGCTGGAGCACGCGCCGGGGCACCTCGCGGCGTGCCACCTCTACCCGAGGGAGGAGGTGGCATGACGGCGCTGCTCGAAGCGCGGGGGGTGACCAAGGTTTTCGGCGGCGGCGTGCTCGGCCGGGGCCGGGTCACGGCGCTCGACGAGCTGTCGTTCCGGGTCGACGACGAGGCGCCGAGCATCACGGCGATCGTCGGCGAGAGCGGCAGCGGCAAGACCACACTCGCCCGGCTGCTGCTCGGTCTGGCGGCGCCGACGAGCGGCGAGGTGCGCTACCGGGGGGAGGATCTGCGGCGCCTGTCCCGCGAGCAGCGGCGCCGATTCTTGCGCGAGGTGCAGGTCATCTTTCAGGATCCGTTCGAGGTCTATAACCCCTTCTATCGGGTCGATCACGTCCTCGACGTGCCGATCCGCAAGTTCGGCCTCGCCAAGGGGGACGCCGCCCGTCGGAACCTGATCGCGGAGGCGCTGTCGGCGGTCGGGCTGCGGCCGGAGGAGACGCTGGGGCGCTATCCCCACCAGCTGAGCGGCGGGCAGCGGCAGCGGATCATGGTGGCGCGGGCGTTGCTGCTGCGGCCGCGCCTGATCATCGCCGACGAGCCGGTCTCGATGGTGGACGCCTCGCTGCGGGCGACGATCCTGGGGAGCCTGCGGACGCTGAACCGGGAGCTCGGGATCTCGATCGTCTATATCACCCACGACCTGACGACCGCCTACCAGATCAGCCGCGACGTGATCGTCCTCTACCGGGGGGCGATGGCGGAGGCGGGCGGCGCGCAGGTGGTGGTCGGCGACCCACAGCACCCCTACA
>CADCWL010000014.1 GCA_902806405.1 uncultured Thermomicrobiales bacterium
GCCTCGGGCTGAGCACGGCGAGCGGGCTCAACACCTGGCTGGCACGCCGCGTGTTCGGCGCCGAAGGCATGACAATCGGCACCGACCGGCTCCGGCCCGGGCTGCTCGCGGCCTGGGCTGCCACCTACGCCTTCGGCCTCTGGGACGCTTGGGCCGGCGCAGCCGGCGCGACCGGCGAGGCGCCGGGAGCCTTCCAAGCGGACGCACCGTCGCGCACGGCAGGCCCGCCGCCCGGCGGCGCGTAGGCCGGGGCCGGGGGGATCGGCGCCCCCCGGTCTCCACGCGGTGCTCGCGCGCCACCTGCACCAACCACAGGTGCGGTTTTCAACCGCGGAAGCCGACGGTCCTCGACGAGCGATCGGGTTCGGAGCCGACGGCGGTCGGCGGCCGAGGCGGCCCTCGGACGCCCCCGGCGCACAGCGCTTGACAGCGTTGCGGCCGATGCTACGCTCCGGTCAAGCACAACCAAAGTGACCCGGCGTCTTCCCGGATTCGGCTCCCCCGCGGTCGACGGAGGCGGCGATGGACGGTCGGCGGCTCGACGATCTCGCGCGTTCCCTCGCGGCGCCCGGCACCCGCCGCCGCATGCTCGGCGGTTGGCTGGCGGCCACCGTCGCCGCGGTGGCCGCGGCCGCGACACAGGGTCGTGGGTTGTCCCGAGCGCAGGTTTGCTCCGCTGAGGGGGCGGGATGCACCCTGATGGTGCCGTGTTGCGCCGGGCTCGTCTGCCAAACTCTCTCGATGAACCCCAACGCGGGGGCCTGCGTGCCGGGCGTCGCCCAGCGGGCGCCGAGCGGAACGGGCGGGACGGGATCGACGACCCAATCACCGCCGACCGCGCGAACCCCGCCGGCCACGCGGACCCCGGAACCGACCGCCACCCCGGAGCCCTCCCCAACGGCAGAACCAACCCCGACGCCGAGTCCCACGCCCGATCCGAGGGACGCCCGACTCGAGGTCATCGTCGATTGCGTCGGCGACGCGGAGTCGATTCGGGTCGAGAACACCGGCCGGGTCGACGTCAACATCACGCGCGTCCGATCGCTTGCGCCCGAATCCGCGGACGCGAGGAACACCGTCGACCGTAAACGCCGGCTCGCGCCGGGTGAGGTCGTCCGCTTCACGAGCGGCCCCGGCGCCGAGAACGGGCCGGATCGCCTCACCGGGGACAAGCTCTTCCGCGACACCGACGATGGGCAGGTGGTGGCGGTGGAGACGACGGCGGGGACGTTTCGAGGGAGCTGTAGCCGAGCGTCGGACGGGAGCGGTGGAAACGTCGATAGCGAGAAGGAGAGGGTAACCGTCACCCTTAAGTGCGAAACACCCGTGGAGTTGACGACAGTGACGAATCTCGGGAACAACCCGATCACGATCAGGGAGATTCGCGTCTATCGCGATCGTCAATCGATCAGGACGTTCTCTCGCAATCTGACGGTCCCCGCCACAAAAACGAAGCGACGCCAGGTCGTGTTCGAGAGCGGCTCTCAATCTACCGCCACCGCTCCTTTGTTGCTCGACCGGAACGAACTGTATCGAACGGACGATCCGGTCGACGATCAACGGCTTGGAAACAGGGTCGAGGTCGACACGCTCGAAGGTACGTACCACGCAACGTGCCGAGCACAGTAGATGATGCCGGAGCGATCCCTGCGACCTGCTTCCGGGCGTCATCGGCGCGGCACCGTCGAACGCTTCGAGATCAAACAGCGCCGGGAGGATTTGGAAGAGCCGGGGACGAGCGCACCACAGTGAGAGAACGGGGGCCTAGACTGCTCACGCCCGCCAGGTATCGGCGCTTGCCGAGCACAGCCCTCCTCAGATCCTGCCGCGAGCTTCGTCTCCGTAGTCTGGGGTTTTGAGCGCAGGGCGACTAACCCGCTCCGTCCTGGTTCGGCTCCCCACCCTTCCCCCTGACGGAATGGGAATCGGTGGCAGGTCCTCCCCACTCCCGATCCCGTCTGCGCTACGCTTCCCCGCACGCACGGGGGAGGGAACGCGCCGTGATCGATCCGGACTTCGCCGAGCCGTCCGTCCCGCTCTACCCCGTCCCGCCCGACGCCCGCGGCCTCCGCCCCGTCTCTCCGACCGACGTCTCCCAGTTCGTGCGTCTCGACCAGTGTCGCCGCTACCTCCGCCTCCGCCTCCACCAGGGCGTCGCCGGCGGCGGTTTCCTCCGCGACTACGGCGTCGCCGCCCAGGCCATCCAGCCCCTCCTCTCCCGCTCCGGCGCCGCCTTCGAGGCCGACGTCACCGCCGCCGCCGCCGCCGTCCTCTCGGTCGTCGACCTCGCCGCCGGCAAGGACCCGACGAAGCGGGGGAACGACAACGCCCAGGTCGCCGCCCTCGCCCGCGATCTCGCCCCCGGTGCCGCGCTCCTCCTCCTGCAGCCCCGGCTCGACGTGCCGGTCGGCGGCTGGCGCATCCGTGGCGACGCCGACCTCCTCCGCCTCGAGCGGGACGACGACGGCGCCCTCCGCGTCCTGATCGCCGATATGAAGAGCTCCCCCGCCGCCAAGGTCGAGCACCGACTCCAGGTCGCCTTCTACCACGAGCTCCTCGCCGCCCTCCTCGTCGCCGAGAACGTCCCCTGCGACCGCATCGAGACCGCCATCCTCTACCGCGGCCCCACCGCCCTCGCCCGCGACCCCGCCGAGCGCGAGCGCGAGGACCGGGAGCGCACGGCCGCCACCCGCCTCTTCAACGCGCCGGAAGCCCTCCTGGAGCTTGTCGCCGAGCCGGAGGGGTACCGCGCCTCGGTGCGGGACCTCGTCACCGGCCCCCACTCCCTCGCCGGCCGCGTCGCCGAGCAGCCGTTCGCTGCCGTCCCGTACCACCTCACCTACAAGTGCGACGGCTGCCTCTACAACCGCTTCTGCACCAAGTGGAGCGCCGAGCACGACGACCTCTCCCTCCTCCCCCACCTCGACGAGCGAGAGAAGGCTGCCCTCCAGCGCGCCGGCCTCGCCCGCGTCGGCGACGTTGCCCGCCTGAAAGAACCGGCCCGCGACCCGAAGACGGGCGCCGAGACGATCCGGGAGCTGGCCCCGGCGCCGGGCAAGGAAGAGCTGGTTCGCCGCCTCGGCGCCACCTGGCCGGTCGGCCCCCGGCTCGACGAGTTGGTCCACCGCGCCCGCCGTTACCGCGCCTTCAAGGGGGAAAAGCTCCGCGCCGCCGACTACCTCCCGAGCAAAGGCTACGGCTCCCTCCCCTACAGCGACGCCGCCCAGAACCCGAACCTGGTCCGCGTCTACCTCGACGCCCAGCACGACCACCTCCAGGACCGCGTCTACCTCCTCGGCGCCCTCGTCGTCGCCTCCGACCACGGCGCCGAGCCGCCCCGCCGCCGCCGGAGCATCGTCCACCTCGCCGCCGGCCCGCCGACGAGCGACGAGACCGAGGCGGCGCTCTTCACGGGCTGGATTGCGGAGACGCTCCGCGCCATCGTCGAGCTCGCCGCGCCGGACGCCGAGGGGAAGAAGCGGGCGCCGATCCACCTGATCTTCTTCGACCGCCACGACCAGCGGGTCCTGCTCGACGGCCTCGCCCGCCACGCCGGCACAATCCTCGGCGCCACCCCGCTCTACGACGTCGTCACCCAGCTCGCCGCCTTCGACTCCCCGATCGCCACCTTCCTCGACCGCGAGATCCGCGAGCTCAAGAACTACCCGATGGTCTGCCAGTCGCTCCAGGCCGTCGCCGCCCACCTGAAGTTCGATTGGAACGCCGGCACCCCCTACCGCGACCTCTTCAAGACCCACCTCTTCGACTTCTGGGGCAAGCTCGACGCGCCGCCGGCCGGCGAGTCCCCCTGGTACACCAACCGCTCCCGCTTCTCCAGCCAGATCCCGCTCGAGTACGCCTACGCCGCTTGGAACGAACTGCCCTCCCCCGCTGCCGACCGACGCGACGACGACGCCGACTACCGAACGGCGACGCCCGATCTGCTGCGCGGCTTCCAGGTCCGCCGCCTGGAGGCGATGGAGCACGTCGCCAGGGATTTCCGAGGGAACAAGGAGACCGAGAAGACCCCCTTCGACCTGCCGAGCCTCGACGCCTTCGACGGCGCCGCCCGCTCCCTGGCCCAGGCGCTCGACGAGTTCCTCACCATCGAGCGCCACGTCGCGCTCGGCGCCTGGAAGGCCGCCCGCCTGGCGCCGCCGGAGCGGCGGGTGCTGGCGGGCGAAACGCTGCTGGTGCGGTACGAGGAGGCGGCCCAGGAGCCGGGCGTCGCGGCGCAAAACCGGGAGAACGAGCGGCGGCGCCTGCTCCAGGCGGCGCAGCGGGAAGCGTTCAAGCTGGCGCGCCCGGACACCAAGCGGGTCAGCCTCTCCAAGGAGGAGAAGGCGGAGAGCGACTGGTCCCAGGAGGGGCTGCGCGTCCGCCTCCCGCTCGATCTCACCGGCGTCGACGCCGGCCTCGACGAGGCGCTGGCGCTAACCACGCTCCGGGTCGGCGACCAGGTGGTGATCTCCCCGCGTTGGATGGTCGACACGCGCCTCCCGGTCGCCCAGCAGACCCCGCTGCAGCCGACGGCCAAGAAGCTCCTCTACGCCGGGCGCGGGACGATCCTGGAGATCGCGGTCGCGCGGGACGCGGTTGGCCGGGCCACCGGGGCGGAGGTCGTGCTCGAGCTCCAGGGTCCGCGCGGCGGCCCCGGCAACCGCGGCTTCGCCTTCGCCTCGCACCCCGAGCCACTCGCCCAGGGAATCGTCTACACCCTCGACAAGGACCCGAACGATTGGTCCGGCTTCTCGTTGACCAAGGTGACCGAGGGCCTCGTTGCCGGCGGCCGCAACGCCCTCTACGAGCGCCTTGCCGACCCCGTCCGGGCGCGGGCGTCCTGGCCGCCGGCGGCCGCCGCGGGGCAGGCCCGCTTCCTGGCCGGGCTCGACGCCCTCCACACTGCCGGCGCCCTCCACGGCTTCGAGTCCGGCAAGCGGGAGTTCATCGGCGCCCGCGGCGACGCCCCGACGCTCCTCGTCCAGGGTCCCCCGGGGACGGGCAAGAGCTACTCGACCGCCTTTGCCCTCCTCGCCCGCCTCCAGGGCGCGATGGCCGCCGACCGCGATTTCCGGGTCGTCGTCTCCTGCAAGACCCACGCAGCGACCGACGTCCTGCTCGAGAACGTTGCCCGGGTGCGCGCCCTGCTGGCGAAGCTGCGGATCGAGCAGCCCGCGATCTTTGCCGCCCACCTGGACGACCGCCTGCTCGACGTCCCGCTCTTCCGCCTCGCACCGAAGGGCGACACCCCGGAGGAAATCGTCGCCGTCCCCAAAGACGACGACCGGCCAAAGGAGGAGCCGAAGGCGGCCGATCGCGTTGCCGCCGAGCGGTGGTGCGTCGTCGGCGCCACGCCCGGCGGCGTCAACCGGATGATCAAGGACCGCTGGCCGAAGGCGCTCTTCGGCCAGGATCTGGTCGACTGCCTGGTCCTCGATGAGGCGTCGCAGATGAACCTGCCGGAGGCGGCCATGGCGGCGCTGCCGCTGAAGTCGGACGGGCAGTTGATCGTGGTCGGCGACCACCGCCAGATGCCGCCGATCGTCAAGCACGACTGGGAGGGGGAGCCGCGCCGCACCTTCAAGCAGTACGAGTCCTACCGCTCCCTCTTCGACGCCCTCCGCGCCCTCCGCCCACCGATGATCAAGTTCGCGGAGAGCTTCCGCCTCCACGCCGAGATGGCCGCCTTCCTCCGCCGCGAGGTCTACGAGCAGGACGGCATCGCCTACCACTCCCGCCGCCGCGACATCCTCGGGCCATCCCGTGACCTGGACGCCCTCGTCGCCGCGATCCTGTCGCCGGAGCACCCCCTGACGGTGGTCGTCCACGACGAGCGCGACAGCCAGCTCCGCAACGGCTTCGAGCAGGCCCTGATCGCGCCGGTCCTGGCGGCGCTGACCGCGAGCGGCCTGAACCCGGTCGACGGTCTCGGCGTCGTCGTCCCCCACCGCGCGCAGCGGGCGCTCCTGCAGGAGACGATGCGCGGCCTGGCCGGCACCCCCGAGGAGGCCGACGCGCTGGCGGCGGCGGTCGACACCGTGGAGCGTTTCCAGGGGGGCGAGCGGACCGCGATCTTGATCAGCGCGACCGAAAGCGACCCCGCCTACCTGCTCGCCGCCGGCAAGTTCCTGCTCGACCCGCGCCGCCTCACCGTCGCCCTCAGCCGCGCCAAGCGGAAACTGATCCTGGTCGCGGCCCGCTCCGTCTTCGAGCTCTTCAGCGCCGACGAGGAGACCTTCAAGAACGCCCAGCTCTGGAAGAACCTGCTCCGCCGCACCTGCACCGTCCCCCTCTGGAACGGCGCCGTCGACGGCACCCGAGTCGAGGTCTGGGGGAATGCACCCGCGCCGCCCCAGTCTCGGGACGCGCGGCGGTTCGGCGTCATCGCCGCAGGAGTGGAGTCCGTCGGCGCGCGGTTCGGCGGGCCGACCGGATAGCGGCAGACGCGGCAGAAGGCACGTCGCACGTGATCTGCGGTCGGTCGCGCTCGACGGCGGTCGGGGCAGGCTCCCACCAGGAATGACCTCTGGGCGGGACCGGTGGTCAGGGCGCCTGGTCCCGCCGCCCGCCCGTTGCTGGACCAGAGCGCCCCGCCTCCGGCACCCCCCCCAACCGCGGACACCCGTTTCCGGACCCCAATCCCTCGCGCCCGGCATCCCCACCCTGCCGTCATCCCGACCGAGGGGGAATCGCTCCACCGCCACTCCGGACGAGCGCGGTCTCCCCCTCGGTGCCTCGGGAAGACTCGGGATGACCGACAAGCCGGGCCGCCGCCGCCGTCTCCCGGCGATGGCCGAAAGCGCGGGTTGCCGATCGGCAGCAGCCGTCGCCCTACCCATTGCCGGCAGCCGGCGACCACGTTAGACGGCCATCAACTCCGGGACCGGCGGCACCGGCGAAGGCTCCCCGATCGCAAAGGCCCGCGCCAGCTCGACGACCGCTCGGCGGCGATCCTCGGGGTCGGGCAGCATGGTGGTGATCATCACCTCGTCGGCGCCGGAGGCGACCACGAGGTCGTCGATCTGGCGGTGAACCTCGGTCGGATCCCCCGCGAGGTAGTTCAGGGGCATCGCCGCCAGGGCCGCCCGCTCGGCGTCGGTGAAGCGGTGCGCCCGCGCCTCCGCGGCGGAGGGGTAGCTGCCGAGCCGCCCGCTCCGAAGCCGGAGCAAGAGGAGGTCGTTGACCCGGGAGAGCTCGCGGGCGTGCTCCGGGGTCTCGCCGACGGTGACGGAGACGGTCAGGATCGAGCTCGGCTCCGGATAGCGCTGGGACGGGACGAAGCCGTCTCGGTAGGCGTGCAGCGCGGGCACGGCGCCGGCTCGGTTGATGTGGGCCGCGAAGGCGAAGCCGAGGCCGGCCCCGGCGGCGAGTTGGGCGCTGAAGCCGCTCGAGCCGAGCAGGAAGAGGGGGGGCAGCTTGACGTCGACGGGGACCGCCCGGACCGCGCGGAAGGGATGGTCGGCCGGGAACGCCTCGTCGTCGAAGGCGAGGAGCTCCCCGAGCTTCTCCGGGTAGTCGTCGGCGGTCATCGCCTCGGCGGAGCGGCGCATCGCGAAGGCGGTTAGGGTGTCGGTGCCCGGCGCGCGGCCGAGACCGAGGTCGATCCGGCCGGGGTGGAGCGCCTCCAACAGGCGGAAGGTCTCGACGATCTTCAACGGCGCGTGGTTCGGCAGCATCACGCCGCCCGCACCAACCCGCAGGCGCGCCGTCCGACCCGCGACGTGGCCGATCAGCACCTCCGGCGCCCCGCTCGCCAGCCCGGCCATGTTGTGGTGCTCGGCGAACCAGTACCGGTGGTAGCCGAGCCGGTCGGCCAGCATGGCGAGGTCGACGGCGTTCGCCAGCGCCTCCCCGGGCGACAAGCCGGCGGCGATGGGGGTCAGGTCGAGGAACGAGATCGGGAGGGGCATCGCGGAAACCTCAGCTGTCGTGGCCGTCGTCCCCACCCAGCACCGCCGTCAGCAACGCCATCCGGACGTAGACGCCGTTGTGGGCCTGGCGGAAGTAGGCGGCGCGGGGGTCGGCGTCCACCTCGGGGGCGATCTCGTCGACGCGGGGGAGGGGGTGGAGGACGACGGCGCCGGGGTTCAAGCGGTCCATGGCGGGGCGGTCGAGGACGTAGACGCCGCGGGACGCCTCGTACTCCTCGCTCGTGGCGAAGCGCTCCCGCTGGATGCGGGTCTGGTAGACGACGTCGACGTCGGGGAGCACGGCTGCTAGGTTGGGCTCGTCCCGTTGGGGAACCCCGGCGGCGTCGAGCTCGGCGCGGACATCGTCGCCCATCGGCACGGCCGGCGGCGAGACAAAGACGAGCTCGGTGCCGCTGGTGAGCCGGAGGAGCCGGGCGAGGGAGCGGGCGGTGCGGCCGAAGCGGAGGTCGCCGACGAGGGCGACGCGGAGGCCGTCGATCCGGCCAAGCTCGTGCCGGATCGTGTAGAGGTCCAGCAGCGCCTGGGTCGGGTGCTCGCCCGGGCCGTCGCCGGCGTTGAGGACGGGGACGGCGGAGACGGCCGCGGCGCGGTGGGCGGCGCCCTGCTCGTGGTGGCGGAGCACGATCGCGTCGGCGTACCCCTCGACGATGCGGACGGTATCCTCGACCGACTCCCCCTTGATCGCCGACGAAAACTCGCGGGCGTTCTCGGTCGAGATCACGCCGCCGCCCAGTCGCAGCATCGCCGCCTCGAAGGAGAGCCGGGTCCGGGTCGACGGCTCGTAGAAGAGGGTCGCCAGCAGCCGGCCGCTCAGCGGCACCGCCGTTCGCGGCAGCTCACGCATCCGATCGGCGGCGGCAAAAAGGCGCTCCACCCCGGCGCGGTCAAATTGTCCGACCTCGACGACGTGGCGGACTGTGGTCTCGAGGGTTGTCGTCATCCCGCGTCTCCCGGCGCCCGGAACGAGGCGGCGGCCAGTATAGTCGGGACGCGGCGAGGGCCGTCGGGAACGGGCTGCCTCGGGGAGCGAACGCCGCCGGTCCGCTGCCGCAGGCCCTCCACCTTCGCGCACCCCGGAGGGCCGCTTCGCGGCGCGCACCCCGCGGCGGGGATTGGGACGTGCGGCCCACGGCGCCCGCCACGCGAGCGCACAGGCTCCTCCGTTGCGGCAAGACGGGGATCGCGATCGGCCGGGGCAAGGCAGGCATCGGAGGTCGGAGGAGACGCGGTGATTGTGGAGCTGGGGCCGCGGGTGGCGGTCGTCCCGGGCGGGGTGAACATCGGGGTGCTGCGCGGGGAGGGGGGGCGCCTGGTCCTCGTCGACACCGGACTGAACGAGACGGCCGCCAAGAAGGCGCTGAAGGCGGCGCGGGAAGAGATCGGGGGCGAGGTCGCGGCGATCCTGACGACCCACGCCCACGCCGACCACTTCGGTGGGAACGCGGCCGTCGTGAGGCGGACGGGCGCCCGCGTCTACGCCCCGGCCTTCGACGACGCGATCCTCCGCTACCCGCTCCTGCAGCCCGCCTCCATCTACGGCGGCGCCGACCCGCTCGACGCGCTGCGCGGCCGCTTCCTTCTGGCGGAGGCGAGCCCGGTCGACGACGTCGTCGGGCCGGGGCCGCTGACGGTCGAAGGGATCGACCTCGAGGTGATCCCGCTCACCGGCCATTCGCCGGGACAGGTCGGCTATCTGGTCGACGGCGTCTTCTTCTGCGCGGACGTCGTGCTGCCGGCGGCGGTGCTCGACAAGTACAAGATCCCGTACCTCTTCTCCGTGACCGATCACCTCCGGGCGCTAGCCGTGGCGAGCGAGACGCCTTGCCGGGTGGCGATGCCGGGGCACGGCCCGGCGGTCGACTCGGTGGCGGAGCTGGTGGGGCAGAATCGGGCGTTGCTCGATGCGGTCGGGGAGCGGGTGGTGGCGCTGGCCGCGGCGCCCACGACGGCTGAGGCGGTCCTGGCGGGGCTGCTGACGCACTTCGGGGCAGCGGCGGTCGACGCCCCATCGTTCTACCTGCTCCAGCCGACCGCGTTCGCGTTCCTCAGCCATCTCGAGCGGGAGGGGCGACTGCGGCACGAGGTGCGGGACGGGCGGGCGTGGTGGACGGCGGTGTAGGGGGCGCGGGGTAGACTGGTCGCCGTCCGGGGGCCGGGGGGCGCCGCCGGCCGCGATCGGAACGGAACAAGAGGGGCATGGACGGCTCGATCCTGGCCGCGCTGGCGCCGCGCCAGCGAGACGTTGCGCGGCGGCTGGCGCGGGCGTTCACCGCCGGGGGGCGCGAACTCTACCTGGTCGGAGGGATCGTGCGCGACGTGCTGCTCCGGCGGCCGTTGCCGAACGATCTCGACCTCGCGACCTCGGCGCTGCCCGAAGAGACGACGCGGCTCGGGCGGGCGGCGGGAGCGGACGCCGTCTACGACGTCGGCGCCCGGTTTGGGACGGTCGGCTTCGTCTTCGGCGCGGAGCGGGAGCGGGTCGCGGTCGAGATCACGACCTACCGCCGCGAGCACTACCCGGACGAGACGCGCTTCCCGGCGGTCGCCCTGGGGGGCACCCTCGAGGAGGACCTGGCGCGGCGGGACTTCACCGCCAACGCGATCGCGGCCGGTCTGGACGGCGGCGGGCTGGTCGACCCGTACGGGGGCGAGGCGGACATCGCGCTGGCGGTGCTGCGGGCGGTCGGCGACCCGGACGATCGCTTCGCGGAGGACCCGCTGCGGCTGCTGCGGGCGGCGCGCTTCGTCGCCCAGCTCGGCTTCCGGCTCGACGCCTTGACCGAGGCGGCGATGGCCCGCAACGCGCCGAGCCTGGAGCGGATCAGCCGGGAGCGGGTCCTCGCCGAGCTAGACAAGCTGCTGGTCGGCGAGTGGGCCGCGGCCGGCCTTGAGGCGCTGCGGCGGACGGGGCTGCTGGCGGTCGCGCTGCCGGAGCTGGCGCCCCTCGCCGCCGAGGCGGAGGCGGGCGCGCGCGGCGCCCGACCGCACCGCGAGAAGGAGCTCTGGGACCACACCCTGCGGGTCGTCTCCCAGGCCCCCGCCCGCCCGCACGTCCGTTGGGCGGCGCTGCTCCACGACGCGGCGAAACCGCTGACGCGGGGGGTCGACGCCGCGGGCGAGGTCCACTTCTTCGGGCACGAGCCGGTCGGGGCCGACCTGGCAACCAAGCTGCTGCGCCGCCTGAAGACGGACAAGGCGACGCAGGCGGCGGTCCGCCTCCTCGTCGCACTGCACGGACGGCCGACGACCTACGAGCCGGACTGGACCGACAGCGCCGTCCGCCGGCTCGCCCTCGACGCCGGCGAGGTCTGGGACGACCTGCTCGACCTCGCGGCGGCCGATGTCACCTCCGGCCGGGAGGAGAAGCGCCGGGCCGCCGCCGCCCGCGTCGCCGGCCTTCGCGCCCACTTCGCCCGCCTGCAGGCCGAAGCGGACCTCGACAAGCTCCAGAGCCCCCTCGACGGCAACGAGCTGATGGCCCTTTTTGCTCGCCCCCCTGGCATCTGGATCAAGCGTGTCAAGGACGACCTGCGGGAGCGGGTGATCGACGGCGAGCTTGCGCCGGACGACAAGACGGAGGCGGAGCGGATCGCCCGGGAGCTGGTCGCGGCGGAGGAGACCGCTCGCTCGGGTGGCTCCGTCGCGGTTGGCTCCGGGGCGCCGCCTCCGGCTGTGCCATAGACGGGGCGGTCGTCGCCACCACGTTCCCGCACGACAGCACCCGCCGCTCCTCCGTGGCGGTCAACGGTGAGGGTAGGGGCGACCCCGCCATCCCTCCGCGAGACGACGCGAGGCCCACTCACCTGAGACGTCATCCGGGAGGCGACGAGCGATCCCGACGGCTACCCGACTCCTGCCGCCGCAACCCTCCGGCCGACGGTTCGCTACCTCCGGCGGACCGGGCAAGGGCCGTGGACCAATCGGCGTTCGCCCTCTAGCCGTGGATGTCCGTCGCCGGGAGTCGAACTCGGCGCCGCGGGGGCGCACAAGTGCGTCTCCGCGTCAACGACCCCGCGCCTTCTCTCCCGCCACGCCTCGGGCGGGGTCTGGGTCACAAGCGGCGGAAGATCGCCGTCGCGTTCTGGCCGCCGAATCCGAAGCCATTGGCGAGAGCGGCGTCGACGCGCATGCGGCGGGCCGTGTTCGGGACGTAGTCGAGGTCGCAGGCCGGGTCGGGGTCGTCGAGGTTGATCGTGGGGGGAACGACGCCGTCGCGGATGGCGAGGACGCAGGCGAGGGCGGAGACGGCGCCGGCGGCGCCAAGCAGATGACCGACCATCGACTTGG
>CADCWL010000015.1 GCA_902806405.1 uncultured Thermomicrobiales bacterium
CGCTTGTGCGCGAGCGACCGTTTCGGGCGCCGCACCACGCGACCTCGTTCGTCGGCCTGGTCGGCGGCGGCGCGTGGCCGCGGCCGGGGGAGATCAGCCTCGCCCACCGCGGGGTGCTCTTCCTCGACGAGCTGCCGGAGTTCGGCGGCGCGCTGCCGGAGGGGCTGCGGCAGCCGCTGGAGGACCGGCGGGTGACGCTGGCGCGGGCGGCGGGGACGCTCGGCTTCCCGGCGAACTTCGCCCTGGCAAAAGGACCACGATGGACCCGCTCCGGCCCTGCTTACTCCGGGGGTGGCGCTCGCGGTGAGCAGGATCGCGCCCCTGGACGACCCGGTGCGGCTGCCGGACGCCACCGAGACGGACCCGCTCGTTCGCGACGGCCACGCCGCCGCCATGGCGCTCGCCTCCCTCCACCTTTCGGGGTGAACGGCAGGGATTGCACATCGACCGTCGGTCCGCGAGGATCAGGCGGCCGCGCCCCGCACACGGGGCGGCTAAAGACGGTACGCGGCTCGACCGTCCCGCATCGGCGGCCCGGGGAGGAACGCATGACCAGCAATCGCGCGACGGTCTGCCTGACCTTCGACTTCGACGCGATCTCGATCTGGATAGGGCCCTACGCCGCGACCTCGCCGAGCATGATCTCGCGCGGCGAGTTCGGGGTCGTCGGGGTCGAGCGGATCCTGCGCCTCCTCGACCACCACGGCCTGCCCGCCACCTTCTTCGTCACCGGCCACACGGCGGACACCTACCCCGACGCGGTCCGCGCGATCGCCGCCGCCGGCCACGAGATCGGCCACCACGGCTACCTCCACGAGAACCCCGCCGCCCTCGACCCCGGGCAGGAGCGGGCCGTCCTCCTTCGCGGCTTCGAGGCGCTCGACCGCGCCGCCGGCGTCCGCCCCGTCGGCTACCGCTCTCCCGCCTGGGACAACAGCCCCCGCACCGTCGAGTTGCTGCTCGAGCACGGCTTCAGCTACGAGAGTTCCCTGATGGGCAAGGACTACGAGCCCTACTGGTGCCGCGTCGGCGACGTGATCCAGGCCGACGGCCCGTACCTCTTCGGGCCGGAGGTGGACCTGGTCGAACTGCCGGTCAGTTGGATGCTCGACGACTTCCCGCACTTCGAGTACATCCGCCTCGCCAACCGCCTCAGCCCCGGCCTCTCGGCCGCCTCGAAGGTCGAGGAGATCTGGCGCGACGAATTCGACTACATGTACCGCGACACGCCCGGCGGCGTGCTGACCCTGACGATGCACCCCCAGGTGATCGGGCGCGGCCACCGGATGCTGATGCTGGAGCGCGTCGTCGACCACGTCGCCGGCCACGACGGCGTCCGCTTCGCCACCCTCGCGACGGTGGCGGAGGAGTTCCGCGCCGCGCACCCCCGGCCAGGGTCGTAGGCGGTGGTTGGCCGGACGGGGACTTCAAATCGAGGGGTCGGTCGCCATCGTCGCCGGCGCCGTTCGCGGCCTCGGCATCGCCCACTGCCTGGACGCCAACCGGGCGAGGGTTGCGATCGCCGACGTGGAATGGTGTCCTAACACGGGTGCGCCCCGCATCGTCGGCTGAGTGGCAGGACCGAGACAACGGGCCAATAGCACCGTCGAGCGTTTCCGCGGATGTGGGGTAACCGGCTCAGGGGGCGGCTGGACGGACGCCCAACCGCCCGGCACTGCCGCCTCCATCGACGGAGAGAGTAGCGCCGGTCACGAAATCGGCCAGCGGCGAACAGAGAAGGAGGGTTGCCCGAGCCACATCCAACGGCTCACCAGGACGTCCCCGCAGGTTGGCGCCGCGTGCCGTCGTCTTGTACGCCTCTGTGAGGTGGCTCCCTCCCTCGGTGACCTCCACGTAGCCAGGCAGGATTGCGTTGACGCGGATCCCGTGCTCGCCCAGCTCAACCGCCATCGCCCGGGTCAAGCCGATCACGCCCGCCTTCGAGGCACAATAGTGCGACCAACCCCAGAAGCCCACGTTGGCCGCTCCCGAGCTGACCGTAACGACCTGGCCCTGCCGGCCCGCCGACACCATAGCCCGAGACGCCGCTTGGCACGTGAGGAAAACGCCCTTCAGGTTCGTATCGAGCACCCGGTCCCACTCCTCTTCGCCGAGGTCCATGAACGGCGTGTTGGGGTAGACGCCCGCGTTGGCGATGACGATGTGTGGTGCCCCGAGGTTCGCAACCACGGATTCCACCATCGCCCGTACGGCTGCCCCATCGCGGACGTCGGCCGCGACGGGCAGAGCCCGGATTCCCGCTTCGTTGAGGGAGGCGCACGCGGCCTCGGCGCGGTCGGACGACAGATCGTTGAGCGCGATCTGGGCACCCGCGCGGCCAAATGCTTCGGCAATGGCGAGGCCAAGGCCCGTGGCGCCGCCGGTCACGAGTACAGTCTGTCCGGAGAACGAGAAGACGACCTCGCTAGCCATCGTCGCCCCCTTAGCGAGGCTGGTATCCACCGTCGACGTTGATCGTCTGGCCCGTGATGTAAGCCGCGTCCGGGGAGGCGAGGAAGCTCACGAGCGCGGCGACGTCGTCCGGTTCGCCGTGGCGACCGATCGGGATGGAAGCGCGCAAACGTTCGCGCGCCTCCTCAAAACCCACGCCCTCGCTCTCTGCCCGTCGTCGGAGGGCCGCCCAATGCATCTCCGTGGCCATGTTGCCGGGGCTGACGCAGTTGACGCGGATGCCGGACGGTCCCAGTTCGCGAGCGAGCGCGTGCGTAAGGGCAACCACCCCTGCCTTCGATGCCCCGTAGGCGCCAGAACGAGGAGGGGTGTCCCGGCCGAAGATGGAGCCCACGGTGAGAATGACGCCTGACCTCTGGAGCAGCATGATCCGCGCCGCCGCGCGGCAGCAGTAGAACGTACCCTCTAGGTTGACGGCGATGATGCGTCGGAACGCGCCGTCGGTCATCTCCACGAGAGGAGCACCGCCGCCGATTCCCGCGTTGGCCACCATCAGGTCGAGCCGACCGTGGCGGTCAACCGTTGCCTTCACCAAGCGTTCGACCGCCGCCGCGTCGGCGACGTCGCATGCCTCACCATGGGCTCCGGCACCGAGCCCGTGCGCCGCGGCGACAACACCCGGTCCGTCTACATCGGCGAGAACGACCGACGCTCCGTCGCGGACCAGCCGGTGGGCGATGCCGAGGCCGAGCCCGCGCGCCGCACCCGTCACCAATGCGGCCTGACCGGCGAGGCGCCCAGCGTCACTCACGGCGGAAGCCGCCCGTCGGACGCGCTTCGCCCGGAAACCAGCCGTCGTTTGCGTTGGCGCGACGGTGGAGATGCTGCTCGTGCGGACTCCTCCCCGCTAGGCAGGCGCGATCGCGGGCGTTCATGGCCGCCCCTCGCCCTCTCCGTCGAGGGGTGGGCGCCGATGGCTCCACGGCGCGAGTGCTTCGAACGCTGTTGCGGCCAGCAGCACTGTGGCGTCGTCGTGCCAGCGTCCAACGATCTGGAGGCCGATCGGCAGCCCCTCCGTATCGAAGCCGCAGGGTACGGAGGCCGCAGGCTGGCCGGTGAGGTTGAAGGGAGAGCAAAAGGGGCTCCAGTCGGAAGGGTGCTGTAGCGGCCGGCCGGCGATTTCGGTCGGCGCGTCCTCGCCGGCCGTGAAGGCCGTCCGGGGCATGGTGGGCGTCAGCAGGAGATCGTACGGTTCCAGGACGCGGCGCATCGCCTGGTAATACGCGTTTCGCTGGATTTGCAGCGCCGCGACTTCGGGACCCAGAAGCGTCTGACCGAACTCGATCACGGGCAAGCGACCCGGGTCGATCTTGTCGCGTACGCGCTCGAGATCGTCCATGTGGGTCGCGGCGCTGGCGCTTGCCCACAGCTTCCACCAGAGGTCGTCTGGTCGTTCGAGACCCGGGTTCACCTCCTCGACGTGGCATCCGAGCTCCTCGAACCGACGAGCGGCGCGGGATGCAACCTCGCGGACGTCCGGTGCCAACGGCGCGTAGCCGAGATCTGGCGACCACGCGACCCGAAGTCCCGCAACATTTCCTTCACAGGAGCTGAGATAGTCGATTCCGCTCGACCAGGAGAGGCGATCCCGAGGATCGGCTCCCGCGGTGACGTTGAGCAGCAATGCCGCGTCGCGCACCGTGCGCGTCATCGGCCCGATGTGGGAGAGGTCACCGAAAGCACTCGCAGGATAGAGGGGGACGAGACCGAACGACGGCTTGTGGCCGAAGATGCCGCAGAAGGACGCTGGGATGCGGATAGAACCGCCGCCGTCGCTGCCCTGAGCAAGTGGCCCCATTCCCAGGGCGACGGCGGCGGCGGCGCCGCCGCTCGAGCCGCCGGCCGTCTTGCCGTGGGCCCACGGGTTGTGGGTGGGGCCGACGAGGCGGTTCCCTGAGTCGGCCTTCCACCCGAACTCTGGAGTGTTGGTCTTGCCGAGCATGACGGCGCCCGCGGCGTAGACGCGCTCGACGAATGGCGGGTCTTCGTCGGGCACCCAATCGGGATCGATCAGGGAGCCGCGCGTCGTCCGGATGCCCTTGGTTGGCGTGAGATCCTTGATCGAGATAGGAAGTCCGGCAAGCGGGCCGGGGGCCCCCCCGGGCGCATAAGAACGCTCGGCCGCGCGTGCCTGCTCAATCGCCAACTCGGGCGTGACCGTGATGAAGGCCATAAATCGCGAATTCAGCGTCTCGATGCGCCGGAGCACCGCCTCGGTCGCCTCCACGGGCGACAGGTCCCGGCGCCGATAGCGCTCGCGGAGCTCCAACGCGGAGAGATACGCGATTTCCGAATCGCCCACGATGACCGCCTCCCGACCGTCCTTGTCGCTGTTCTGGCGCTCGATTCGTTCGCCTACGCAGTTGCTTACGATGCTCGGACAATGGGCGGGCGACGGTCCTGTGTTCCACCATGTGCCGCAAACGCCGCCGCCACAATGAAAGCATGACGTTGGTGAGGCTCGGGCCAAGGATCCCGCCGAGGCCGATCGCCAGGGTGACGACCGGAACCGCGAACGAGACGTGCATGGTTTGCATGAAAATGCCGCTCACCGAGCCATCGTAAAAGCCAGCCGCCAGCCCGAGCACGAGGCTGGAGAGGGCGGCGATGGCGGTCGGCAAGAGCGCCGTGGGCAGCGAACCCACCCGCCCCATCTAGGTCTCGGTGCGCTGTGTAAAGTCCGACGCGAAGGGCCGATGGAACCGCCCGCTTCCTTAGCGGAGTGAAGCGCAGGATCGATCGCGCCAGACGTCGAGCAAGCTTGGTCGGGTCATGCGACCTTATGCGCCCCTTTTGCGACGATATTCTCACCCGCATCACCTTGGCAAAAGGAGCATAAAAGGCCAACACCGACGCCGTTCGCGCTGGTGGTGCCGGTGCCGCGACCGGCGGTGACGCGATCGTCCACTCGTCGCTTCCGCCAGTTGAGACGTCCTTGGCGTCAACGCCACGGCCATCTCGGGTGGGCCTGCCGTCCCGCCCGTGCCGGCAGAGCGAGTCGCGGCACGCCCGGCACACCGGCCCCCGACCGACTCCATGATCTACGGTGGACGCGCATGCCGCTAGTCGGCCCACTCCGTCGCCGCGTACGCCTCCCGTCCCTCAGCGGTCCCGGCGGAACCGAGCGCTGGTCGACGGTGCCGCATCCCGATCAGCCCGCCGGTCCCATGCCGGCAACGGTGCTCCGTGGGGTTATCTGCGCCAGCGCAGATTCGCGAAAGTCGCCCCGACACCAAAGCGGGCGCTTGCGTGAGTGCCACATCCTCTATAAAGTTCCCGCCCCGCTCGCACCGAACAGTCGCGGGCCGCGGGTGCGTCCGTCGATCGTCCGAACGGACTCGCTGCCGCTCGACTCGTGCCTGCCGAGCGACACTCCCGCCATGACCGCGATCGGTCGTCTTTGGGTGGGAGACAACTCGACCCGAGGAGGCAGGCTCTGGACGAGGTGTCGACCGTCGTGGGATTCAACGACCTCGCGCTACCCGAACAACCGGACGAGGAGCAGCGCCGCGGCGAAGGTCGCTTCCAGGCAATCTTCCACGCGAGCCCGGTCGCGATCATTATCCGGTCCTTGGCCGACGGTTGCTTTCGCGACGTAAACGACCGCTTCCTCGAGATGACGGGATACACCCGGGACGAGGTGGTCGGCCGCACGCCGTCCGAGGTCGGCGTGTGGTCCGGCTCCCCGCGGGACGACCCGTTGTACGTCGCGGGACGGGCGCAGGCCCGCGGCACGGTGCGCAACCACGAGGGGACCTTCCGCACCAAGGCAGGCAAGCTGCGGCACGTCCTGCTCTCCCTCCAGCGGATCGAGCTGGACGGGGAGGAGTGCCTGCTGGGAGTCGGCTACGACGTCACCGAGCGCGAGGCCGCGGAGGCAGCGCTGCGCACCAGCGAGGAGCGCTTCCGCGCCCTGGTGCAGAACGCGACCGAGGTCATCACCATCCTCGACGCCGCGGGGACTGTCTGCTACGAGAGCCCAGCCATCGAGCGGGTATTGGGGTACGCCCCCGAGGAGTTGGTGGGCGTCGACCCCTTCCCCCTGATCCACCCCCACGACGTGGCCGCGGTCCGGGGCTTATTCGAGGAGAGTCTGCGCCGCCCCGGGGTCGACATCCGGGCCGAGTGCCGGTTTCGCCACAAGGCTGGTTCGTGGCGCTTGCTCGAGGTGACCGGCACCAACCTGCTCACCCAACCGGGCGTGCGAGGCATCGTCATCAACTCCCGGGACGTCACCGAGAGCCGGGCCGCCGCGGCGGCGCTGCGGGCGAGCGAGCAGCGGGCACGCGATCTGGCCGCCGCGGCCCACCGGCAGGCGCAAGAGTTGGAGTTGCTGGACCGGGCACGCTCGGCCCTGGCGCGGGAGCTGGACCTGCCGGTCCTTTTCCGGACCGTGGTCGAGGCCGTTGCCGCTACGTTCGGCTACACCATGGTGAGCCTCTACCTGGTCGAAGGCGGCTTCCTCCGCCTGCAGCACCAGGTCGGCTACCACCAGGTGCTCGACGGCATCCCCACCGAGCGCGGGGTGATGGGCCGCGTCGCCCGCACCGGGGTGCCGGTTGTGCTCGAGGACGGCCGGGCCGATCCGGACTTCCTGACCGCCTTCGAGGGGATCGTCTCCGAGGTCTGCGTCCCCCTGCGCGACGAGGGACGGGTGGTCGGCGTCCTCAACCTTGAGACGGCGAGCGGGGCGGGGCTGGGGGAAGCGGACCTGCGCCTGATGCTTGCGCTGGCCGAACACGTCGACGTGGCGATCGGGCGGGCGCGCCTCTACGCCGAGGCCCGGGCCCACGAGGCGCGCTTTCGCTCGCTGGTTCAGCACGCCGCCGACGTCGTCTCGGTCCTCGATGCCGCCGGCAAGCGCCTCTACGTGAGCCCGGCCGTCGAGCGGGTGCTCGGCTACCGGCCGGAGGACCTGATCGGCGTCGACATCTTCGCCCTCGTCCACCCCGAGGACGCGCTGCCGACTCGGCACGTCCTCGCCGCCGTGGCGGAAACGCCGGGCGCGCAAATTATTGCCAACTACCGTGCCCGCCACGAGGACGGCTCGTGGCGCTGGCTCGAGGCCACGCTCACGAACCTGCTGGCCGACCCGAGCGTGGGCGGAATCGTCGTCAACGCCCGCGACGTCACCGGGCGCCAGGAGGCGGAGGCCCGGTTGGCTCACCAGGCCTTCCACGACGCGCTGACGGGGCTGCCCAACCGCGTCCGGTTCGCCGAGTTGCTCGAAGCCGCCCTGGGCAGGGCCTGCTCGGACGGTTCGAGCATGGCCGTGCTACTCCTCGACCTGGACGGGTTCAAGGTCGTGAACGACAGTCTCGGCCACGACGTCGGCGACCAGTTGTTGGAAGTCGTCGCCCGGCGGCTCGTGTCCTCCGTGGACGGAGCCGGCACCGTGGCCCGGTTCGGCGGGGACGAGTTTACGGTGCTGCTGGAGAAGGCAGGCGCGGCGGAGGCGGCCGCCGCCGCCGAGCGCATCCTTAACACGATGGCGGAACCGGTGGCCGTCGCCGGACGTGAGGTCGTTGGCGGCGCCAGCGTCGGTGTTGCCCTGGGCCCCGCCCACGGTGCGACGTCCGGAGAGTTGCTGCGGGCTGCGGACGTCGCGCTCTACCGGGCCAAGGACGCGGGAGGCGCGGCGGCCGTCGTCTACGAGCCTTGGATGGCGGCCGCGTCGCTGGCGCGCTTCGAGTTGGAGATGGACCTCAGGGCCGCGCTTGAGGCCAGGGAGCTTTGGCTGGCGTACCAGCCCGTGGTCGACCTGGCAACCGGGAGGGTGGTCGCCGTCGAAGCGCTGGCGCGCTGGGATCATCCACGGCGGGGGCCGGTGCCGCCGGAGGCATTCGTGCCGATCGCCGAGGAGACCGGGCTGATCGTGCCCATTGGGGAGTGGGTCCTGGAGGAGGCGAGCCGCGAGGCGGTGATGTGGGCCGACGCGGCGACCGGGGACCCGCCGGTGGTCAGCGTCAACGTCGGGGCTCGGCAACTGCGCCACCCCGGGTTCGTCGCCCAAGTGGCCCGGATCCTAACTGCGACAGGGCTGGCACCCCAGCGCCTCCAACTGGAGGTGTCGGAGCAGGTCCTGGTCGAGGAGCTGCGCGCCACGTCGGCCACGCTGCGTGAGTTGAGCGCGCTCGGGCTGGAGCTGGCGATCGACGACTTCGGGTCCGGAGCCTCCTCGCTCGGCTACTTCCGCGAACTCAGGGCTCAGGCGCTGAAGGTGGACCGCTCGTTCGTGCTCCGGTTGGCCTCGGACCCCGGGGATCGCGCGATCGTGCGGGCGATCACCGATGTGGCCCACGCCTATGGCATGCACGTCACGGTCGAGGGCGTCGAGACGTCCGAGCAGGCGGCCATCGTGCGCGAGCTCGGCGGCGATCGAGCGCAGGGGTTTTGGTTCGCCCAACCCGCCGCGGCCGAGCAATTGCGCGTCTCGATCGCGGGTCCACCGCTCGCACGCGGTGCGCAAGCGTCCGCCGCGTCGGCCGCGCCAGCGAATTTGCCTGGTGAGACGCCGGATGGGGTACGTGGGGAGCAGGTTCGTCCCCGAGGCCGTCGGTCAGCGGCCCGCGCCGGATCGCGCGCACCGTCTCGTGAAGTACGCCGAACTCCTCCGCGAGGTCACGGAGCGTCCGGCGGCCAGCCTCCCGGCGAAGAGCAGCCTCCTGGCTAGGCGTGAGCTTGCGTGGTCGCGGCACCGGTTACGCGGCGCGGCGAGTCCGCCCGCCACTCCCGCCACTATGGGGCGCGGGTGCCTCGGCGAGGGCGGCCGGCCCGTCCGGAACCGTGCAGCCGCGCATGCGAAGCCTGTCGAATCCACGATCTCAACATCGACGAAACCGCGGAGTGCAATCTCGCACCAGAAACGAGTTGGTTCCCTATCCCGTCTTCGCCTTCTTGCCGCGTGGTTCGCTCGACCTCCGTCCTCACGAGGACGACCGAGCGCGGTCCGGTGCGTCAAGAGATTCACGAATTTTACCCTGGCAGAAGGACCACAATCGACCCGCCCCGGCGCCGTTCGCGATGGTGGTGCCGCTGGCAAAACCGGCGGCGTGAACGGGCGGGGAGCTCCCGGTGACCAGACTCGCGCCCCTGACGACACCGCGCGCATGCCGGGCGGACGGTCGGCGGCGGCGTCGGGCCGCGGTGGGGGAGGGCAGATGCCGGTCGAACTCGGGTTCGAGGGCCGGACGGTCCTGGTGGCGGGGGCCGCCACCGCGCTCGGGTTCGCCGTCGCCGAGGCCTTCGGCCGGGCCGGGGCGCGGGTTGCCCTCAACGATCTCTCGCCGGAGCGGTGCGAGCAGGCCCCCGGCTAGCTTTCCGACCGAGGGATGCGCTGCGCAGGGTGCCCGGCGGATGTGCGCGACGTGGCAGCGGCCCGCCGCATGGTCGACGGGGTCCGCAGGGCGCTCGACGGGCCGAACGTCCTCGGCACCAACGCCGTCGCCTACCCCCACACGCCCTTCCTCGAGCTGTCGCCGGAAGAGTGGGACGCCGTCCTAGACACCAACCTCAAGGGGGTGTTGCTGACCTGCCAGGCCGCCGCGCAGGCGTTGGTAGCGGCGGGGCGAGGCGGGCGGATCGTCGCGGTTGACTCCGGCGCTGCCACCACCGCGCTATGGGGCTGGGCGCACTACTGCGCCTCCAAGGTAGACGTGGACAGCATGACCACGGCGATGGCGCTGGAGCTGGGCGGGCACGACATCCAGGTCAACGCCGTGCTGCCCGGCTACGTCGACGTCGACGAGGGCGGCCAGCACCTCGACCCGGCATACAAGCACCAGGCCCGATCGGCCGTCCCCCTCGGACGCGCGGGAGAGCCGGCCGACGTCGCGGGCGCTGTCCTGTTGCTGGCCTCCCCACTGGCCGACTTCGTTAACGGCGCCTCCCTCGCCGTGGACGGGGGGAGCGGCGCCGGGCGGTCCGGCGTCCGGCTGGCCGGCGGGTGAGCGCCCCGCGCGGCACCCGCGCGGGCGTCGTCGCATGGTCGCCGCGTCTCTGACTCGGCACCGGCGACGCCGTGACCAGCGGTGGGGCGCCGCGCCTTGAGCGGCCACCAACGCGGCGCGGCGCGGCCAGGCAACGATCGTCCGGGCGACCGTCACGCCGCGATGTGATGCGCTTGCGGTCCGCTCCCCGGTCGGTCCGTTGCCGGCGGATCGGCACAGCCATGCCGAGCAAGGGCTTGACGCGGGGGCCGGGCGCGCCCACGATCCGGTGGTCGCCTCGAGGCGACCACGAGCTGGCGGTCGGCGTCCGGGGAAGTGTCGGGGTGGCCGGCCGACCCGAACTGGCCCCGGGAGGCCATGCCGTCAAGACTCTTGGTGCTTGTGGCGCGGAGGGGAGCGACCATGCCGCCGAGCGGCACGATCGGGATCGCCGTCCACGGGGCGGGCAACGTGGCGACCGGGCACCTGGGCGCCTACCTGCGCAACCCCGCCTGCCGGGTCCTGGCGATCGGCAGCCGGACGGCGGAGGGCGCGGCCCGGAAGGCGCGCGAGCTGGGGCTCGACCCGGGCGGCGTCGGGATCTACGACTCGATCGACGCCCTGCTGGCCCACCCGGGAGTCGACGCCGTCTCGATCTGCACCCCGCACGCCCGGCACGCCGAGGACGCGATCGCCGCGGCGCGGGCGGGGAAGCACATGCTGATCGAGAAGCCGGTGGCGCTCGACCACGCGCAACTGCGCGCCATGGACGCCGCGGTCGCCGCCGCCGGGGTGCGGACCGTCTGCGGCTTCGTCCTGCGCTGGAACCCCAGCGTGCAGGCCGCCCGGGCCCTGGTCGCCGAGGGGTTCCTCGGGGAGGTCCTCTACGTCCAGGCCGACTACTGGCACAACCCCGAGCAGTCGGGCTACCCGGGCTCGGAGCACCACCTGCGGCGCATGGACGCCAGCGCAATGCTGCTCGGCGGCTGCCACGCGGTCGACCTGGCCCGGTACCTGATGGGGAGCGACGTCGTCGAGGTGAGCGCCCAGCAGACCGCCGGCGCGCCGGGCTCGCCCTTCGCGCCGATGCAGGCGGCGGTGGTCAAGTTCGCCAACGGCCGGATCGGCAAGGTCTCCGCCTGCGTCGAGCAGTGGATGCCGTACCAGTTCAACCTCGACCTGCTCGGCACCGACGGCGGGCTGCGCGACAACCGCTTCTACAGCCGCAAGCTGCCCGGCGTCACCGACTGGGCGACCTTCCCGACGGTCCTGCCGAACAGCGGCGCCGTCGGCCACCACCCGTTCCAGGGCGAGATCGACCACTTCCTCGGCTGCGTCCGGGACGGCGTCGAGAGCCACGCCAGCCTGCGCGACGCGGTCAACACCCACGAGGCCTGCTTCGCCATCGACCGCTCCGGCGCCGAGGGCGGGGTACCGATCAGCGTGCCCCAAGCGAGCCGTTAGAACGGCGCCGACCGAGGAGGAGCCGAGCGCGGTCGTAATTGGCAACGGCAAGCGCGTCTTCCTGCGCGCCTGGGCGAAGGCGGGGATCCGGCCGGGCGCGCCGGGCGCCTAGCAAAGGGGAATGAATGAGTCAGCGGGTCAAGATCGTCATCTGGGACAACATCGGCAACACCCTCCTCGGCGTCCGGCCATGGGCGTCGTGGCCGCCGGCGATCAAGGAGTGGTTGCTGACCGAGAACCCGAACGGCGAGCAAAGCGCCCCCGACCTCGGCGCGCTGCTCGGCGGCTTTG
>CADCWL010000016.1:0-1174 GCA_902806405.1 uncultured Thermomicrobiales bacterium
GTGGCTAGGGCTCGGGGGTGGCGGCCGGCGTCGCCCCCTCCGCCCCCACCGGCAGCTCGACCGCCGCCAGCAGGGCTTCGAGGGCCCGCCGGTGCTCGGGATAGCTGGCGGCGGGGACAAAGAAGTCGACCACCAGCACCGCCTCGCCGGGCACGAGCGCGCGGCACTCCGCGTACTCCCGCATCCGCCAGGTGCGCCCGGCCGGGTCGGTGTAGGCGAAGGCCATCTCGACCCTGGTCCGCGCAACGTCGCCCTCCGGCCCCCGGGTCACCCGGACGTCCGTGGTGCCCGGCTGCGTCGGGCGGAAGGCGATCGGTTGGGCGATGCAGCGGGCCGCGTCGCCGCCGTGGCCCCGGAAGGCCGAGAAGGTTGCCGACGCGGCGTCCTCTCCGCGGCCGGTGCCGAGCCGGAGCCGGTCCGAGTCGACCCGCGGCTCCGCCCCCTCGACCCGCCAGACCCCCTCGTCCCACGCCAGGCGCCAGCCGAAGGCGTGGCTCTGGTAGGTAGCATCGGTGACCACGCCCGGATCGACCGTCGGGGTCGCGCCCGGAGCGGCCGCCCGGGCCGCGGCGGGCGCGGCGGGCGAGAGCACGAGCAGCACGGCGACCAGCGTGAGCAAGTGGCGCATCGGTGGCCCTCCTTCGGCGGTCGGCCGCCCGAGCGCGGCCGCGGCAGCGCATCATAGGCGGTCGGCGCAGACGCCCGCGCCGCCGTCCGCCTCTTGGCGCGGGCCGGGCGCCGCCGCGATGCCGTGACGGTTCCGCCGCGCCCGTCCCCTATCGGGGTCCCATCGGACACGACGGCGCCGGTGCCGGGCCGGCGGCGCGCGGGGTGACGCGGCGGTGCCGGGACGGATCGAGGGCGGGAACGCGATCGCCGCCGACACTTAAACACGACCCCGGCCGCGGGGGCCGGGAGCGTGCGGGGAGGGAAGGGGCGGAGCGTGTGCGGCGCTCCGGGGGGCAGAGGGCGCCTGGTGGGGGTCGGGCGCCGTCTGCCCCGATCTACGCCGCGGCGGCCGGTTCGGATTGCCCCGGCCCGGGCCCATCAGAGGTTCCCGCTCCCATCCGACGGCTATTCGGCGTCCTCGGCGAAGTCGAACCCCGTCCACCGGTCGGCGCGGATGGTGAACACCGAGACGGCGGCGCCCGACGCGATCTCGTCGTCGAGGTAC
>CADCWL010000016.1:1184-12143 GCA_902806405.1 uncultured Thermomicrobiales bacterium
CCGTTACCGGCGCGTCCGCGTCGAGCAGGTCCGCGAGGGCGCGCTGGTGACGCAGCGCCTCACGCCGCTCGGCGGCGGCACGGGCGTTCCGCCGGCGGGGGCGAACCGGACCGTGGTCGAAACGTTCTACGGGCAGGCAAAGACGGCGGGCCGGTAGGGGCTCGGGACGGGACGCAGAACGGCCGGGGCGATACGCCCCGGCCGTTCCCTTGCCCGTTCGTCTGGCGACCGGCGTGCTACCGGGCGAAGCTCCCGCTCCCGTTCGACGGCTATCCCCCGTCCTCGGCGAAGTCGAACCCCGTCCACCGGTCGGCACGGATGGTGAACAGCGAGATGGCGGCGCCCGACGCGATCTCGTCGTCGAGGTACGCCCGCGCCTCGCCCTCGGCCAGGTAGCGGCCGATGATGGCGAGCCGCTGCTCGTCGGTCGGCGCCTCGTTCTCGTCGAGGACCGTCCCCTCGACGGTCACGTACCGGTACGGGGGATCCTCGCGCTGCACGCACAGGCTCAGCACGCTCCCTTCGCGGAGCAGCCGCAGCTTGCGCGACCTCGGCTCCGTGCGTTGGGTGTAGTGGGTGATCCGGTCGCCGCCGAGGAAGGCGTACCAGCCCGGGAAGGCGAGCGGCGGCCGCCCGTCGTCGGCGGGCAGGCTGATCACGGCGACGCGCGGTTCGGCCAGGAACGCTTCGCGCTCCTGCCCGGTCAGCGGTCTGGTCATACCTTTGCTCCTGCTGGCGTACGGCCTTTCCAAGCCCCCGTTTCTGGGCAACATCGTAGCGCATTCTTCGGGCATGACCCGGCGCGTTCAAGGCCGTCGAGAGCGAGGGGAATCCGCCGCCTCAATCACGGAACTCCTGTCAGCCGCGACGATCCGCCGTCGGGGAACCGCGATCGGCTCCGTCGAACAAGGAGGACCCAGAAGGCGACGAACCCCGTTTTCGGTTCGCGAACGGAAATCGTTGCCACTGCCCGTCCGGCCAGTGTCGTAGCCGAAGCTGGAGCCCTTCCGTCCAAGGGTGGGCGAAAAGGGTGGCTGGGACGGTCCCCGGCGCGCGTGCTTGTGCGGTGGCCTCCGGCAGATGGCGGTGGGCCCTTCCCTGAGAACAGCGAAACCGGATGTCAAGGTTTCGTGCCCCGTAATGAGCCCGAATAGAACTCGATTTTCGGGCCACACGGTGTCGCCTCGAAGAACAAACCGCTGCGGCAGCGCCGTTTCGACCCTGAATCAAAGCTCGGCGAGAAGTGGTCGCCACCAGCGTCCCGAGGGACGCTCCGTCGGCTCAAACGGGGAGGGACCGGCGAAACGGGAAAGCGGTTCGTATCGGACGTGCGGGTGATGGTTCGCCCCATGGCCGACGTCGTGGTTGCGTGATCCCGGCAGAGCCCGCTGCGAGAGCGGAGCGGTAGGTTCCATCGACGTCGTAGGTGACGGCCCTTGTGGGCGGCGCCATCGGCAGCTCGGTCGGCGCCCCCGTACGGCAGCGGCCGGGGAAGATGGGCTACGGCCCTCAGACGTCGGCGATGACGGGGTGGTTTCCCTGGTCTTCACGGCGGCGTAGAGACACTTCCGGCCTTGCTCGCGCACCGATCGGCGTTTGCCCCGAGGGCGGCTCCGGCGAAGCGGCCCGCCCCTTCCGCGTGGTCGACCCTGGCGGACATGCATTCGAATCGAAGTGCGTAGCCGGCCCGCCGTCGCCGGGGCTCGAGGGGACCGCGCGCCTCATCCCGGCTCGCGTCCGGCGTCTTCGTCGGTCCCCTACCCACCTCCGACGAGCGCTCGCTCCATCGCGTCGGCCACCTGATCGACCACGTTCGGAAAGGGACACGACGGGACCGCCTGGACGGTCCCCCCCTCCGCGCCCGTCGCGTCGCTAGTCGGCGTGCCCGGGAGTCGATCGGAACGCGGGCCGACCGGCCCGCCATCGCTCGATCACGGCGGCGCCGGCGGCCGCCGCAAGCACCATCGTCAGCGGGACGAGGACCGTGGTCGGCGGCGGCTCGGTCCGGATCGCCACGCCTTCGCGCAGGATGGAGCGGCCGATCGCGACCGCGACGTGGGCGGGGAGCCAGCCTGCCGGCACCAGCAACGCCCAGCCGATCGGGCGGTCGCGGGCCACCGCGGCGACGATCGCGCCCGCGACGAAGAAGCCCACCGCCGCCGCCGACAGGTCGCTCGGCCGGACGAGAAAGGCGAGCACCAGGACCAGCGCGACGACCGCTGCCGAGGTCACCGCCCTGCCGCGCGCCCCCCGAAGCGAACGGACGAGCAAGCCGGCGGCAACGAACCAGGCGACCACGCCGACGCCGTTCACCGCGCGGGCCAGCCCGCCCTCGAGGGCGATGGCGAGACCGACCACGGCGGCCGCCCCGGCGAGGAGCAGGCCGGGAGATCGACCGGTCGGGGAGCGATCGCGTCGGGCGGACAACCGGCGGGACGACATGGGGACACCTCCGCCCCGAACCCTACGCGCCGGCCGCACCGGCCGTCAACGGCGCCCTCCGGCAACGCTGCTATACTTTTTCGGGCGTGCTCGGCCGCGCCGCGCACGCGCAGCGCCCTCGTAGCTCAATGGATAGAGCGTCTGGCTTCGAACCAGAAGGTTGGGGGTTCGATCCCCTCCGAGGGTACCAACGGGGCGATTTGGTGCCCCCCGCCCGGGGCGGCGATCGACCGCCGCTTGGAGCGGCGACGTTCGCCAAGCGAGGTCCACCGCCAGCCATGCGCGCCCACATCGTCTCGATCGGCAGCGAGCTGATCCTCGGTCACCTGACCGACACCAACGCGACCTTCCTCGCCCAGGAGCTGGTCGGTCTCGGCGTCGAGCTCCTCCACGTCACGCAGGTCGGCGACGATCTGCCGCGGCTCACGGCGGCCCTGCGCGCGGCCGGTCGCGAGGCCGACCTCGTCGTCTGCACGGGAGGCGTGGGGCCGACCGACGACGACCTGACGCGGGAGGCGATCGCCGCGCTGGTCGGCCAGGAACCGGTCGTCGACCCGACCCTGCGCGAAGGGATCCGCGCCTATTTCGCGGGCCGCGGTCTGACCATGCCGGAGAAGAACGCGAAACAGGCCTGGCTGATCCCGGCCGCGGAGGCGCTGCCGAACCCGGTCGGGACGGCGCCCGGCTGGTTCGTCCGTCACGACGGGACGATGCTCGTCGCGATGCCCGGCGTGCCGCGGGAGATGCGGCGGATGTGGCGGGAGCAGGCGGTACCCCGGATCGTCCCCTCCCTCCCCCCGCGGGCCATCCAGAACGCCGTGATCAAGACGCTCGGCATCGGCGAGTCGGCGGTCGCGGAGATCCTCGCCGACCTGATCGAGCGGGGGGAGCCGGTCATCGCGACCTACGCGAAGGACGACGGCGTCCAGGTCCACGTCACGGCGAGCGCCGAGACGGAGGCGGAAGCGGCGACGCTCGTCGAGGCGGGTCGGACCGACGTCCGAGACCGTCTCCGCGGCTTCGTCTACGCCGAAGGCGACACGTCGCTGGCGACCGCGCTCGCGTCGCTGCTTCGCGAACGGGGGGAGACGCTCGGCATCGTCGAGGTGGGCAGCGGCGGCCGCTTCGGCGGGCTCATGCTGGGCGAACCGGCCGCCGCCGACGCGGTCGCCGGGGCCTTCGCCTCCGCCCCGAACGGCGGGACCGACGACCCCAGGGAGCGGGCCGACGACGCCCGTGGCTGCTTCGACTCGTCCCTCGGGCTCGGCTGCGTGGTGACGGTGTCGCCCGCGGATCTCGGCCTCCACGAGGGAACCGTCGGGGTGGCCGTAACCGGTACCCGCAGCGTCGAGGAATCGTTCAAGATCCGCGCCGCGTTCCCCGAGGTGCAGCGGCGGGCGGCGCTGCACGCGGCCGACGTGCTGCGGCGCGCCCTGGCCATGGAGGCGTAGACCGGGGGCGGCCCCTCCCGCGCCGAGGCGTCCGGCATCGTCCCCATCGGACCGGTGCCGCCGATCGGAGGGCGAGTCGACCAGGTTCGGTCATCCGCTCGAGCGCGATGACGGCCGGCGCGTCGACGACCTCCCCGGGGTGCTGCGTCGAAGCGGGCTCGGAGGGCATCGGCTGGACCTCCGCCTGAGCGACGGTTCGCTGCTCGACGAATGGGGGGCGACCGGGGGCGAGCCCGGTTCGTGCTATGCCGCTCTGTGCTACGGCTCCATGGTGAGCCGACCGACGGGCACGAGGCAGCTCCCGCCCATAAAGGTGGTCGCGCCGGACGACGTGCCGGTGGCCCGCGGCTCGGCTGGGCTGCCGGCCATCGACTTCGCCGGCGACGCGGGGATACCGGTGATCCCCACAGGACGGGAACGTCATTCACGGGCCCGTGGCGCGGAGGGGTTTCCCGGAGTCGAAGGCGGCGATCAGGTCCGCCTGACGCGCGAGCATCCGGGAGCGCTCGGCGTCGCTCCCGTCGTCCCACCCGCACAGGTGGAGCAGACCGTGGACGACGAGGAAGCTCGCCTCCTGGGCGACGGTTTGGTCGTACTCCGCCGCCTGGTGGGCAGCCCGCTCGACCGATACGATGACGTCGCCCCCCCGTTCCTCCGCGGCGGCCACGTCCCCGTCCGACAGGGGGAAGGTCATCACGTCGGTCGGCGTGTCGAGGCCCATGAAGTCGCGGTGGAGCGTCCGGAGGCGGTCGTCGTCCGTCAGCACCACGGCGACGGTCCACGGTCCCGCCGCCCCCTCCGCATGGAGGACGAACGGGATCAAGCGATGGAGCGCGTCGAGGTCGAGGTCCACCGGCAGACCGGTTTCGACGATGACATCGAGGTCGAGGTCGAGGCCAGCGGCGATCGGCGGGTCGTCCGGCGGGTGGGGCAAGGTCGGTCTCTAGCTCGAAGGGGCGAGGGCGGCGCGGGCGGCCGCGCTGACGCGCCGGCCGTCGGCGCGGTTCCCGACGCGCTCCATCAGGATCGGCATCACCTTGCTCATGTCCTTCGGACCGGCGGCACCGGCCTCGCGGACGACCGCCGCGGCAAGGTCGGCCAACTCGTCGTCGCCGAGGGCGGGCGGCAGGTAGCGTTGGAGGATGGCGAGCTGGCCCTCCTCTCGGGCCGCCAGGTCGTCCCGTCCCGCCGCCCGGTACTGCTCGATCGCGTCGGCGAGCTGCTTGCCGAGGCGCCGCAGCACGGCCTCCTCCTCGGGCAGGGCCAGGGGGCCGCGATGCTCGATCTCGGCGTTCTTGATCGCGGCCAGGACGTAGCGGGCGGTGTCGCGGGTGACGGTGTCGCCGCCGCGCATCGCCGTCTTGAGGTCGGCCTCCAGCCGCTGCCGGACGCTCGTTTCCGCGGCCATCGTTCTCCCCTGTCGGCGTGATCCGGCTCTTCTATCCGAGCGGAACGTGGAGCGGGCGCCCGCCGAGCACGTGGAAGTGCAGGTGGGGGACCGTCTGCCCGGCGTCCGCTCCGTCGTTCGTCAGGACACGGTAGCCGCCGTCCAGAATCCCCTCCCGCCGCGCGACCTCGACGGCCAGACCGAGCGCGTCGGCCACCAGGACAGCGTCGCCCGCCTCGACCTCGCGGAGGGCGGCCAGGTGGCGGCGGGGCACGACCAGGACGTGGGTCGGGGCCTGGGGATGGAGGTCGCGGAAGGCGACCGCGTGCTCGCTCTCGGCGACGAGCGGCGTCCCCGTCCCGCCGCCGGCGATGCGGCAGAAGATGCAGTCCGGGAGCGTCTCGGTCACCGCCACTGGTTCTCCCGCGCCGGGCCGGGGGTCACCCGGGAGCGCCGGGACCCGCGGACCGCGTGCTACGATCGTCCGTCGATCGTTCGTCGTCGAGGTTCCGTGCCAGTATGCCAGAACTGCCCGAGGTCGAGACCGTTCGCCGCTCGCTGTTGCCCCTGGTCGTCGGCCGCCGGATCGTGGCGGTCCGTCCCGCCGCCTTTCCGGGCGTGATGGGGGACGCCGGGATCGCGGCGACCGCGGCCCGGATCGTCGGCCGGGCCATCGCCGACGTCCGCCGCCGCGCCAAGTACCTCTTTCTCGATCTGGACGACGGGTCGTCGCTGATGGTCCACCTGCGGATGACCGGACGCCTCGTCGCCGCACCGCGGGATACGCCGCCGCTCCGTTTCGAGCATCTGGCGATCGAGCTCGACGACGACCGGGACCTCCGCTTCGCCGACCAGCGGAAGTTCGGGCGCGTCCTGCACCGGCTGCCGGAGGATCTGGCCCTCCTGGAGCGGCGTCTCGGACCCGAGCCGTTGGGCGCGGGCTTCACCGCCGCGAGCCTTGCCGCGTCCCTCGCCCGCCGTCCCGGGAAGCTGAAAAGCGTGCTGCTCGACCAGCGACTGGTCGCCGGGCTCGGCAACATTTATGTCGACGAGGCGCTCTTCCGAGCGCGTCTCCATCCGGAGCGCGCCGCGAGCGGTCTGGCGGAGCAGGAAGTCCGGCGGCTGCACCACGCCATCCGGGCGGTCCTGCGGGAAGGGCTGGCGCACCGCGGTACGACCTTCTCCTCCTTCCAGGACGCCGAGGGGGTTGAGGGGGCGAACCAGCGCAACCTCCGGGTCTACGGACGGGGCAAGGGCGGAACGTGCCTGCGCTGCACGCGACCGCTGGCGCGAACGGTGGTCGGCGGGAGGGGGACCACGTTCTGCCCCCGCTGCCAGGTGAACGGGTGAGGCCGCCGACGATCGCTCGTCGGCGGCCCCATGCCCGATCGCTCCGCAGCAACGGTAGCGTCTTCCCTAGCAGGAATTGATGAGGGTCACCAGCCGGGCATCCGCGTTGTAGATGATCGACTTCGCGAACGTGATCTGGACCGCCGGGTCGGCCTGACCGGTCTGGATGAGACCGTCGACGGCGGTGTTCATCGCTTCGATCAGGTCGTTGTGGAGGTTCGCGCCGCCCTCCGGGAACTCCGCCTCCTCCTGTTCGGCGAGCAGTTCCGCCATGATCTGCGCCGCCTCCTCCGGGCCGCCCTGGAACGCGTCGGGGCGATCGCCGGGGTAGAGGAGCGTCCGGGCCTCGTTCACCCGCTCGTTCGTCTGGTTCACGTAGTCGTCGCAGTCCTGGGCGCCGGCATCCGCGGACTGGCCGAAGCCGAAATAGCCGCCAAGGGCGCCGGCGAGCACGACGGCGAGGGCGAACAGGGACCACTTCCTCATCTGGCGACTCCTTCTCCCGAACCTGCGTCACGGACCTGCCCCGCTGACGCACCGCGTGTGCCAGGAAGGCGGAAAGGGAAGGGGGCGGGAGCCAGATTGGCTCCCGCCCCCTTCCCTTTCGCCGCGGGACGTTAGTCCAGCGTCGCCTCCAACTGGATCTCGACATTGCCCCGGATGGCGTTGGAGATCGGGCAATTTTGCTCCGCCTGGCGGGCCACCTCTGCGAAGCCGGCCTGGTCGAGGCCGGGGACCGTCCCGGTCACGGTCAGGTGGGAGAAGCTGACCTCGAGGCCGCCGCCGACCTTCGGGTCGAGCCCGACGTTGGCACTGACGCTGAGTCGCTGCGGCGGGCTGCCCGCACCCGTCAGGGCGAGGGAGAAGGCCATCGCGTAGCAACTGGCGTGGGACGCGGCCAGCAACTCTTCCGGGCTCGTGTTGCCAGAGGCCTCGCCGACGCGGGTGGGCAGGGAGACTCGGAGGTCGGCGAAGGTGCCGCTGGTGCCGGCGGAGACGTGGCCGCTGCCGTCCGGGACGCCGCCCTCCCAGACCACGTCGGCCCGCCGCTCCGCCTGCGCCTTTTTCGATCGTGTCGGTGCCTGAGCCATCGTTGTCCTCCCGTTGGTGCGTTGGGCGCCCTCGCGCGACGGCGCCCTCCCCGGCCGATCCCGAGCCGCGGACGATTGTGACGGGGCGCGCTACGCGGCGCCACCGCTGCGTCGCTCGGCGACGGCGACCGGGGTCGGCGGCGGGTCGATGTAGACGGTCTTGAGCTGGGTGAAGAAGTCGCGGGCGGCCTTCCCCTGCTCCCGGGAGTAGGAGCTGGAGCCCTTCATGCCGCCGAAGGGGACCTGCGGCTCGGCGCCGGCGGTCTCGCTGTTGACGTGGACGATCCCGGCCTGGATGCCTTGGACGAAGGCGAGGGCGCGGCCGAGGTCGCGGGTGAAGAGCGAAGCGGAGAGGCCGAAGCGGACCCGGTTGGCGACCGCGACCGCCTCGTCCATGCCGTCGACGGCGATCACGCCGAGGACCGGGCCGAAAAGCTCTTCCTGGCCGAGCCGGGAGTCGGGGTCGACGTCGGCGAAGAGGGTCGGGGCGACGTAGGCGCCCCGACCCCGGCCGTTGTCCGTGAGCCGGCCACCGCCGGCGATCAGGCGCGCGCCGTCCTGCGTTGCCCGCTCGATCTCGCCGGCGACGCGCTCGGCGTTGCCCTCGTCGACGAGGGGGCCGATCTGGGTCTCGGGGCGCTGCGGGTCGCCGACGACGAGGCCGGCGATCCGCTCCCGGAGGCGCTCGGTGAAGGGGCCGACCAGCTCCCGATCGACGATGGCGCGGGAGGTGGCGGTGCACTTCTGGCCGGCGCTCATCATCGCCCCGTTGACGACGTGGCCGAGGGCGTGGTCGACGTCGGCGTCGGCGAGGACGATCGCGGGGTTCTTGCCGCCCAGCTCCAGCTGCAGCTTGGCGCCCCGCTCCGCCACGATCTTGCGCAGCTCGCCGCCGACGGCGTTCGAGCCGGTGAACGTGATCCCCGTCACCCGCTCGTCGCGGACGAGCGGATCGCCGACCGCGGAGGCGGCGCCGGTGACCAGGTTGAGCACGCCCGGCGGCAGCCCGGCCTCGGCCAGGGCCTCGACGAGGCGGACGGCGCAGAGGGGCGTGAGGCTGGCGGGCTTGAAGACGACCGTGTTCCCGTAGGCCAGGGCCGGCGCAATCTTCCAGGTCGGGATCGCGATCGGGAAGTTCCAGGGGGTGATCACGGCGACAACGCCGAGCGGCTCGCGCTGCGTGTAGAGCAGGGTCGCCGGGCTCATCGAAGGGTAGTGCTCGCCCGTCGGCTGCTGCGCCTCGCCGGCGTAGTAGCGGAGGATCTGGACGGCCCGGGTCGTCTCGCCGATCCCCTCCTTGAGGGTCTTCCCCTCCTCCCGCGTCAGCTCCCGGCCGACCTGCTGCACGCGGGATTCGAGGATCGCGGCCGCCTTGAGGAGGATGCCGGAGCGGGCGATCGCGGAGGTGAGCCGCCACCCTTCGGCGGCCTCCGCGGCGGCGGCCACCGCGGCCCGGACGTCCTCCTCGCCGGAGGCGGCGAAGCGGCCGACCAGGTCGTCCCGATCGGCCGGGTTGCGGTTCTCGAAGAGGTCGCCGGAGGCGGCGGGGCGCCACTCGCCGCCGACGAAGTTGCCGTAGGTCTCCACGCCGCCGGCGGTGCCGGCGCGGCTCGGTGCCGCTACCACGGTGGTCTTTCCCCTTCTGCTCCGGCGCCGGCCGCGCCGCTGTCGTTCGGCCCCCATTCTACCGTGCGTGCCGGGACCGGATGCCGGCGGGGGCCAAGAGCCGGGGAGCGTGCAACGGTGTCCGGAAACGGGGGACGCCGCGAGGCCGCGGGGCAAGCCCCGCGGCCTCGGATCGGGTGCGCAGCGGGTCTGCGGCGGCTTACGCTTCGGCGACCTCGAAGACCTCGATCATCCCCTCGAAGGCGTGGGGAACGTTGCCCTTAGTGGGGTCTTCGACGAAGCAGGCGACGACGTAGTAGCCCGGCTCCAGGTTCAGCGCGTTCCACTGGGTCGTGTCCGCCGACTGGGTGGGAACGTAGGCGGGGAAGGTGAACTCCTCCGGGCTCGGCAGCCCCGGCGGCGGGGTGCCGGCGGAAGGATCGAACATGAGGAGCTGCATCGCCTGCTCCTCCGTGATCTCGGTCGGGGACTTGACGAAGACGACGTGGTGGGGCTGATCGGCCTCGTTGGCGATCTCGAGCGTCAGTTGACCGGCGGCGAGCTCGCCGTCGACCTCGAAGGCGTAGCCTTCTTCGGTCTTGAGCTCGCGGATGGTGGCGTCGGCCTCCGGCTCGGGCAGGTCGGACGGCATCTCGCCGGTGACGGTCATGGGAACCGCCTGCGGGGCCTCGAAGTCGTCGTTCCAGACGGCGTAGTCGCCGGGCCGAAGATCGACGACGGTTTGGACGCGCTGCCCGGGCACGAAGAACGCCGCCCCACCGGGAACGTAGGTCTCGTAGAGCCACTCGGGGACCACGGGAGCCGCCTCTTCCTCGGCAGGCGGGGTGCCCGCCAGCTCGCCGTCCGCCGAAACCGGGCCGATCGCCGACAGCAGGTCATCGACGGTCAGGCCCTCCGGCAGCTGGACGAAGTTGACAATCCCCTGGGGTGCCTGACCGGTGAACGTGACCAGATAGCGGCCCGCCTCGGTCTCCTCCGGCACGCCGGCGAAGCCATCCTCGGTCTGGGTGATCTCCAGCTCGGGAAGGTCCAGGGCGTCGGCAAAGCTGGCCGAGGTCGGCGTCGCCTCCTGGGCGAAGGTGGCGATGGGACCCGCCGCCGAAAGCAGCAGGGCCGCGACCACCGCGAAGAACCGGGACATGAACGTTCCCTCCGATCACGAGCCGTGACGATCGACCACCTGTCGACCGACTCCGAGGGCGAACGGCGCGGCACTCGTCAAGCCGTCGCCACGCAACCCCGGGGGGCGGAACGTGGCGCGCGGCCCCATCGTCGATCCGTTCGCTTCCCTTCGATCATGGCAGGGCCGCCCCGGTGCGGCATCGGTCAATCGACGTATTCGCGCCAGCGTGGCCTTAGGCAGAACGACGTAGGGGGCCCGGCAACGGGGCGGGAATCGAGTGACTTCCTGGCACCGACGATGCTAGAATGATTTCGCTCCGTGTACGTACACCGGCGGCGACGGTTGAGACGACGAGGTCAGGGAGGCGCGGCGTGAGCACGAAGCTGGTCAAGGGGACGGCGGTGGTGAGCCTGGAGGACGGGACGAAGCTGGGGACGGTCGACACCGTCTACCTCGACCCGGCGCGGCAGGAGATCGTCGGCTTCTCCC
>CADCWL010000017.1 GCA_902806405.1 uncultured Thermomicrobiales bacterium
ACTGGTACGTTTTGACAGAAAGCGCCGCTCCCGGGAGCCAGACGCCGATCCGCGGCTCGAGGCGGGCTGCGAAGACTCGGATCACGTCGGCGCCGCCACTAACGCGGGGGCAGGCGCTGAAGGAGCACCAGGCTTCGCCATCGGGCGTTGTTACCCCCGTCGGCACCACGTTCGCCAGGTCGTAGGGGACAGCGTTGCAACCTTCTCCGATGGGGACGAGGTCGGTGCTCGGCAGGGCCGTGATCGGCGCAGGGGCCGGAGGCGGAAACGGCGGTGCCTTCTGCGCTTGCGCTGCTTCGCCAGCGAACCCCAGGCTCCCTGTCCGCGCGACGAGGAGAACCGGCGGACTGATCGTTTCCGCGGTCATCCTTTCCCCTTTGCCAGGCCGGTCGACCGTTCGCTACCGAGCCGGGGATGGGGCATGAACCAAGAAGCTCGACGGGTTCGGAGCGTTGTAGACGAGCGGCACCCGGATGGCGAGGCACGAGTTGCCCGGTCGGGGAGCGGAAATGACCCGCGTGCTATCCTGCCGCCCGTGGACGGCACGACCACCTGACCCAGCGAAGGGGGAACGGACATGGAGACGCGCCGACTCGGCAAGACGGAGCACCAGAGCAGCGTCGTCACCTTCGGCACGTACGCGATCGGTAACGCGACGCAAGACGACGCGGACCGGGCAATCGAGTTCGCCCTTGAGCACGGTATCAACCACTTCGACGTGGCACCCAGCTACGCCGAAGCGGAACTGCGGCTCGGCTCGTACCTGGCGCGTCACCCCCAGCCTGATCTCTTCATCAGCTGCAAGACGGAGAAGCGCGACGCGGCAGGGGCCCGCGCGGAGCTGCACCGGACGCTGGAGCGACTCGGCCGGGACCGCTTCGACCTCTATCAGCTCCATGCCGTCGGTGATCTGGAGGATCTCGACCGCTGCTTCGCCCCCGGCGGCAGTTTTGACGTTTTTCTGGCGGCGCGGGACGAGGGGCTCGTCGGCCACATCGGCATCACCGGGCACGGGATGGAGTCGCCGGCCACGCATGCCGAGGCGCTGGCGCGCTTCCCGTTCTCGACCGTGATGATCTCGCTCAACCCGTCTCTGCACGCGATACCGGCCTTCCGCCGCGATTGGGAGATGTTGCTCGCCCGCTGCCAGGCCGACGACGTCGGCATTCACGTCCTGAAGGCGACCGCCAAGGCGCCCTGGGGGGAGCGGACCCCGACCCACACCACATGGTACGAGCCGTTGACCGACCAAGCCGACATCGACCACGCCGTCGCATGGGCGCTTAGCCGGCCGGTGACGACGCTCTGCAGCTCGGGTGATCTGACCGTCTTTCCCAAGATCGTCGATGCAGCAGAGCGATACCGTCCCGGCTCGGAGGCGTCTGGGGAACTGGTCGCGGCGGTACCGGGGTACGCCAACATCTTCGTCTAAGGGATGGGGGGGCCGGCGGAGGGGCGTCACCCTCCGTCCGCTTCCCCCCAGCTCGGCCGCGGCAGAGCTAGCCGTGCTCCGTGCGGACGCTGTATTCCGTCTGGCGATCTGCGCAGCTGACGATTTTCGCCGGCGACTCGCCCGTTCCCGTCGCCCACGGGGACGCCGGAACGCCCGCTCAAAGCTTGTCCGCGACAGGGCAGCCCTCAATCACCGGAGACCGTGGCGCCGACGTTGCACGGGGCGACCGTGGGCTGCTGTGGATTCCGAACAGGGCCGGATGTGCTTCAGACCCGTCGAGCGCGGATGTCCGGGAGAGCGGCGGGACGGGCGTCCCCGTTCGCTACGCCCGGAGGATGAACGCCGGGAGACCGTGGGCGGGGTCACGGTTATGGTCCAGATCGGGTCCATGTTCTGCGACCGAGGCTGCAGCAGCGGCGGCGACCTCGCGGCAGGCGGTGTCGACGGCGGTCGCCCACTCGGGCTGGAGGCGCTCGAGCGAGATCGCGTCCTCGAACTCGTCGCGGTCGAGCTCGGTGGCGGTGCCGTCGGGATCGAGCCAGAGGTCGAGCTCCAAGTCGAGATCGCGGTAGTAGTTCGTCCGCAACTCGACAAGGGGCCGCGAGAAGTTGACGTAATAACCCACGGTGCGGTCGTCTTCTGTCAGAAAGCGGAGGAGAGAGAACCATCGGTCGGGAAAGAACCACTGCTCGGCGGCGGTGCGGGCAAGCCGCTCGACCCCGCTCGGCGTCCGCACTTCGACCTCGCGCGGGCGGTAGAAGACGAACCGGTGGCGCAAAAGCTGACGCTCGCCCTGCGGCGCGGCGACCTTGATCCAGCCCCCCTCGATCTCGTACTCCCAGCAGGCGCCCCGGAGCTTCTCCTTGCGGTAGAACATGCGCGGAGCCCGTGCCGTCATCGCGTCGTCCTCCCGCGACCGTCCTCCCGCAACTGGCCGTCGCGGTGGACGCCGAGGGGGTCACGCGCCGGTAACCCGGCCCTCCGCGGGTAGCGGCTCGGCGTCGGTGAGGTCTTCTCGACGAGAACGAGCTGGGTGCCGTCCGCTACCCGTTCGACTCCGGCAAGCCGGACACCGAGCAGCGGCCCCGCGCAACGGGCCGCATCCAGTTCCGCCCCAATCGCCGCCCCCTTCGGGAACAGGGCGCTTCCACCCACCCGCAGCAGGGGCGCGCAGAGCTCAAGCAGGGCCGGCAGGGAGGCGACTGCGCGGGCGGTCGCAAGGTCGTGGGCACCACGGTGGTCGGGGTGGTGTCCCAGATCCTCGGCCCGGGCGGAGATCACGTCGACGTCGCAGAGGCCGAGCGTTTTTACCGTCTCGGTAAGAAAGGCCACCTTCTTGCCCGTGGCCTCGACCAGGGTCATCCGCAGGTCGGGACGGGCGATCTTGAGCGCGAGTCCCGGAAAGCCGGCACCGCTCCCGACATCGACCATTCGTGCCCGTCCATTCGGCAGGGCGGCGATGAGACGGTCGACCGCCGGCACCATTAGCAGCGCGTCGAGGAAAAGACGCCGATCGACCTCGTCGGGGTCGGTAATCGCGGTCAGGTTTACACGGCCGGCCCGATCGAGCAGGAGCCGCCGGTAGGCGTCGAAGCGAGCGAGTTGGTCGTCATCGAGTGGGACACCGGCGACCACCGCAGCGACGGACAGCCCTTGCCAACGGGTAACCGGATCGACCGGCGGTGGGGCCGGAACGGTTGCCTCCTGGCGCAACGCCTCGGTCGTCCGTCCCATCCCGGCTCCTCGCGCGATCGGCTCCTCGCTCGGCCCGGTCATCGTCGCTGGTAGAGTTTAGCCCACCTTACCCCGTGCCGACCGTCACCGGGACCCCGGGGGCACCCGGCGTCGCCGCGGTCTCCTTTGCCGCCACGAGCGCGCGCGCGGCGGCGGCCACGCCCGATGGGGTGAGACCGGCCTTCTCCCGGAGTCGGCCCTGCGTAGCGTGCTCGAACACGCGGTCCGGCACGCCGAGGACGCGGACCGGAACCGCGAGGCCGTGTGCCGCCAGCGTCTCCAGCACGGCGGCGCCGAACCCGCCGACGCAGGCGCTCTCTTCCACGGTGACGATGGCCCCGCAGCGAAGCGCTAGCCCCACGATCAATTGCTCGTCGAGCGGCTTGACGAAGCGGGCGTTGACGACCGCGGCGTGGATCCCCTCGGCGGCAAGGGCCTCCGCCGCGCGCTGCGCGGGCAGGACCATCGCCCCCACGGCCACGATAGCGACGTCATTGCCTTCCTGCAGCAGTTCACCGCGGCCTACCGGCAGAACGTGCAGCGGCTCGTCGGTCGATACGCCAACGCCGGCTCCCCGCGGGTAGCGGATCGCGACCGGTCCGGCGTCCTGGTCGAGTGCGGTCGCCAGCATGTGACGAAGCTCGTTCTCATCTTTGGGCGCCATGATCGTGATGTTCGGTAGGCAGCGCAGATAGGAGAGGTCGTAGACGCCGTGGTGGGTACGACCGTCGTCGCCGGCAAAGCCGGCCCGGTCGAGCGCGAAGACGACCGGCAGGCGTTGCAGGCAGACATCGTGCAGGATCTGATCGTAGGCGCGCTGGAGAAAGGTCGAGTAGATTCCCGCCACCGGGCGCATTCCCTCGGTCGCGAGACCGGCCGCGAAGGTGACTGCGTGCTGCTCGGCGATCCCGACGTCGTAGAACCGGTCCGGGTGGACCGCCTGGAACTTGGCCAGCGAGGTCCCGGTCGGCATCGCGGCCGTGATCGCGACGACGCGCGGATCGTGGTTCGCCAGTTCGATCACGGTGCGGGCAAAAACGTCCTGATATTTCGGCGGCTGGGGTGGGGCCCCGGGGACCGTCGGGAGCGCGGGGGCGGAGACGGCGTGGCTTCGCTCGTGGTCGGAGGCGGCGGCGGCGAAGCCCCGGCCTTTTTGGGTGACGACGTGGAGGAAGACAGGGCCGTCCACCTCCCGAGCCTGGCGAAGGGCGTCGATTGTCGCCCGCACATCGTGACCGTCGACGGGACCCATATAGGTGAAGCCAAGCTCCTCCCAAATCATGGCGTGGTAGACAAACTCCTTGAGGGAGTCTTTCCACCGTTTGCCGAGCTCGACCAAGAGTTCCCCCTGGGGGAGGCGCTCCGCCATCCTGGCCAGTTCGTCCTTCGCGCGGTTGTAGCGGCGGTCGGTGCGGACGCGGTCGAGGTACTTCGACATCGCTCCAACGTTGGGGGCGATCGACATCTCGTTGTCGTTGAGGACGACGATCAACGGCACGCTCAGGTTGCCGGCGTTGTTCAGCGCCTCGAAGGCCATCCCGCCGGTCAGCGCGCCGTCGCCGATAACGGCGACGGCCCGCCGCCTCTGGCCGGTCTGCTCAAAGGCGACGGCCATCCCCAACGCGGCCGAGATCGAAGTCGAGGCGTGGCCGGCGCCAAAGGCATCGTGCTCGCTCTCGTCACGGGAGAGGAACCCGGAAAGCCCACCCTCCTGGCGGATCGTCTCGAACCGCTCGCGGCGTCCGGTCAGCAGCTTATGGACGTACGCCTGGTGGCCGACGTCCCAGACGATGCGGTCGCCGGGGGAATCGAAGACGTGGTGGAGGGCGATGGTCAGCTCAACCGTGCCCAGGCTAGCGCCGAGGTGCCCGCCATTCCGGGTCACGATCCGGACCAACTCACCCCGGATCTCGGCGGCAAGCGCCTCGAGATCGACGACGGAGCGACCCTTCAGGTCGGCCGGTTGCCGTACCTGGTCGAGGATCGGCGTTGCGGCGGCCGGTTCGGGAACGGTGCCGGGGACGGATGCCATCAAAGTGCCTCCCTACCAATCCGGAGGGACGCGGCGCGACCGAGACCCGGCGGTTGGTGAACCGGCCCCAGGACCGGCGCGAGGGGCCGCACCCGCGACCCAACGAGACACCCTAGCAAGCAAGCTGCCGCCACGTCAAACCCTGGGGTAGCGGTCCCCACGGCGGTGCCGATCCCCTCGCCCGCTCCGGGGCTCCCTCTCGACCCCACCGCGCGATGCACATCGTCAACCGGAAGAAGCCGCTCCACCCTGTCCGAAGGAGATGTGCGCTCGGGATGGAGTCGCCGGTGTCCGGCAACCCTTCTGCCGAGCGGATTCGCCTTGCGGAACGAACCGCGTTTCCAGCCCGAAGCGCTCCTCGATCCCGCGGGCGAGCGCCCAGACCCCAGCAATCGCGCTGGCGTAGTGGGCCATGGCAAGGGCGGCGATACCGGCACCGGGCGCCATTGCGGGGAGCCACTCGGGGTCACCGACGTCGAGGAAGGCGTTGACGCGGCGGTCGATCGCGTCCGAGAGCTTTTTCGGTGCGTCGCCGGAGTCGATCGCGATCGTGACGGTCGTCTCCGTCTCGGCAGCAACGTTCTTCTCCGCCCTGGGTCCCGCTGCGCATGAGGTTCGAACTGTGCGTCTCAGCAGTTCGTCAAGGCACCAAGGAGGGCGAGGGCAGACAACGAGTCCTAGAACGCCTGTGAACGCCCGTGCCAGGAAGGTCGCCGGAGTCACGAGGAAGCACCGCCAAGCCGAGCCGGCAGGTCATCTCGCCGTTGTTGAGGATCTTGCGGTGGGCATCTAGCGCAAGGTGGTAAGCGAGTGAGTTCATCCCGTCCTTTCGGAGGGCCGCGGCCCGCCGCTCGTGCAGCGGTCGGGCCGGGCCGTGCTCAGGGGTATCGCGCCGCCAAAACAGGCCGCGGTGGACGAGCCGACGTCGGCTCCCAAGCTGTGTAGTCGAAGTTGGCGAGGCCGGCGCCGAGCGCGACCGTGGCGAGGAGCCTTGCCGTCACGGCCGCGAACTTGAAGGGTGGCCGGGGCGAGATCCAGGACGCGGTGCGGGTTGGCGTGAGCGTCGAGCGCCGGCGCCTGCGTGCCGAGGGTGGCGGTCGCCTTCGATCGGCCCCGTTCCGCAGGAACGATGCGCATCGCGCCACCCGGCGGGCTGCGATCGGCGTCCTGGACGGGCGTATGGGCGCGGACCCGGCACGACGCGGCAGTCCCTCTGATAGACTCCCGACCCGCGGGCGTCGGACCTGGCGGTCGAACGGAACGATTGGCGCCGGCCGGCGAAACCGCCATCGGCTCAACATCGGCACCGGGTACCGGCCGTGACCACCGAGCCCCGTGTGTGGTGGCTAGGGTCTGGCGGGCATTAATCAAACGTCGCATGGGCCGACCCGGCCGCGGTGCCGGTCGCGTCGGAGGGCGGGCTAGGTGCTTGCGCTGTCGAGGGAGGACGTCCGGCGGCTGGTTCCGATGCCGGTCGCGATCGCCCTAATGAAGACCGCGTTTGCCGAGCTGTCGGCGGGACGGGCGGCCTCGCCGTTGCGGACGGTGATTCCGCTGCCGGAGGTGGAAGGGGACGCCCTCTTCATGCCGGCCCGGGTGCCGGCGGCGAACGCGCTCGGCGTTAAGGTCGTTTCCGTCGTCCCGGTTAACCGGGCGCGCGATCTACCGGTGATCCACGCAATCGTCTGCCTCATCGACGACCAGACGGGGCGTCCCCTCGCGATCATGGACGGGACCTACCTCACCGCGTTGCGCACCGGCGCAGTCTCCGGCGCCGCCACGGATTTGCTGGCCCGCCCCGACAGCCGGGTGCTGGTCGCGATCGGGGCCGGAGCGCAAGGGGCTACCCAGATTGCCGCCGTCTGCGCGGTACGGCCGATCGAGCGGGTGATAGCCGTCGACGTCGGGGAGCCGGCGCTTCTCCGTTTGCGGGAGGCGATGGCGCGGGATTGGCCCGACCTCGTCGACCGGCTCGAGACGACGACCGACGCCGCGTCGGCGGTACGCCTGGCGGATGTCGTTTGCACGGCGACGACGTCCAAGACGCCCGTCTTCGACGACGCGGACCTCCGCCCGGGGACGCACGTCAACGCGGTCGGTGCCTACACACCGGAGATGCAGGAGATCCCTGCAGCGACGGTCCTCCGCGCCGCGGTGACCGTCGACGCGATCGACGCCGCGCTCGCGGAGGCCGGCGACCTGATCGCCCCGCTGCGCGCTGGCCTCGTCGGGCGGGACCACTTCGTGCGGGAACTCGGCATGGTGGTCGCCGGAAGCGCGACCGGTCGCACGGACGTGACCGAGATCACCCTCTTCAAGTCGGTCGGCAACGCTGTCCAAGACATCGTCGTCGCCCGACGCGCCATCGACCGAGCTCGCGAGATGGGGGTCGGCACCACCGTCGACCTCGGTTAATCTCGCACCGCGCGAGCACCGCCGGAGCCGCGCTTCAACCTCCGAGGCCGGAAGCGAAGCGCGTCAAACCCGCCGGTGCAGAACACCAACGGGGGCGCCAGAGGATCAGTTGCGGCCATTCCGGGGAGAGCACAAACCTCATCGGGTGTGGAACGCAGCCCGCGGAAAACGGAACCTCCCCGCTCCGGAATCGGGTGGGTCCCGTTCCCCGTGGGCTACGTTACGGCCGTGGCCTGTCGTTAGTCCGCCGCCACGCTCGCGATCCCCGGCGCGCCGATCGGGCAGACACCGGCGGGGCAGACGCCGTCGATGATGTGGGTCCGGAACTCGTCCTCGAACTGCTTGATCATGCCCAGGAGCGGCTCGGGCGCGACCTGGCCGAGGCCACAGAGGGAGAGCTCGATGATGTGCTTCGAGGTCCGCTGGATCAGCGGCAGGTCATCGAGCGAGGCGCGGCCGAAGCGGATTCGGTCGATGATCTCGACCAGGGCCGGATTGCCGAGGCGGCAGGGGACGCACTTGGAGCACGACTCGTATCGGTTGAAGGCAGTCAGGTAACGGGCAAAATCCACGGCGCAGACTCGCTGGTCGAAGACGGCAAAGCCTCCGGAGCCCAGCATGCCACCGACCGGGGTCAGGGAGTCAAAATCGACCGGCAGGTCGAGGTGCTCGGCCGCCAATTGGCCGGCGGAGACGCCTCCCGTCTGGATTCCCTTCAGCACGCTGCCGTCGCGCATGCCGCCCCACATCTCCTCGAGGAGGGTGCGCATCGTGGTGCCCATCGGCACCTCGACCAGGCCCATCGTTTTGACCGGCCCCTGGACGGTCATCAGCTTCGTGCCCTTGCTCTTCTCGGTGCCGATTGCGGCGTACCAAGCGCCCCCCTTGTTGACGATGTCGGGGACGTTGGCGAGGGTCTCGGTGTTGTTCGCAACCGTCGGCCGTTTCCAGATTCCCTCCTCGACGGAGCGGGGCGGCTTGGTACGCGGTTGGCCGCGGACGCCCATGATCGAGTACATCAGGGCCGAGCCTTCGCCGCAGATGTAGGCACCGCCGCCGGTGCGGACGCGGAAGTAGACGTCCTTGCCGCTGCCGAGGACGTTCCGGCCAATCAGGCCGAGCCGCTCGGCGTCAGCGACGGCCTTCCGGAAACGCTTGATCGCCAACGGGTACTCGCCGCCGATGTAGTTGTAGCCCCGCTCGGCGCCAACGGTGATGCATGCGATCAGAATCCCCTCAAGGATGCGGTGGGGATCCCCCTCGTGGATACGGCGGTCCTTGTAGACGTTCGGCTCCCCCTCGTGGCTGTTGCAGACCACGAACTTCGGCGTCACCTTCGCCTTGCGGCCGCTCTCCCACTTGATCCCGGCCGGGAACCCCGCACCGCCGCGACCGCGGACGTTGGCCGCCGTCAGTTCGGCGACGACCTCCTCGGCCGACATGTCGAAGAGGACCTTCAAGTACGCACTGTAGGCGCCACGGGCTACCGCGTCCTCGATCGAATCGGGCTCGATCAGGCCGACGTTGGCGAGGACGATGCGAAGCTGGTGCTTGAAGAAGGGGTGGTCGGTAAGCGGCGGCACCCCGTTGAATGCGTGCTCGGCGCGGACGCCGACTGCACGTTCCGCGAGCTCGCCTCGGAGCAGTGCCGGCACCTCATCCGGCTCGATGTTGCCGAAGACGACCGGCGGCTCGCCCGGCCGCTTGACCTCCACCCACGGCTCCATCCACATCGCGCCATTGCCGGAGACCTCGCGCACCGTGGCGCGATCACCCGCCAGTGCCTCCCGACAGGCGGCAAGGACGCGGTCGGCCCCCTTGGCGATCGAGGAGCTGTCCAGTCCAACGCTGACGACGGCGTACTCACCTTCCCAGAGCTCGGTCCACCGATCCTGAGCGCGCCGCTGGTATGTCTCGAAGTCGGCGCGGGAGCCGAGACGCCCGTAGCTGCCGCCCGCTTCCTCTTCACCGCCGAGGGCATCGGTCATCGTGCTATTGCTGAGATCCATGGTCGCTGCCGCTCCCGAGGATGGCGACCGGCGACGCGTTCCGCGCCGCGATCGCCCGCTGGATAACATCGTTGAGGCGCTCGACGGTGAGGTCGCCGTGGAAGGCGTGGTCGAGTTCGACGATCGGGGCCTTGTCGCAGACGCCGAGGCAGCCGTTAACGACCTGGATGGTCAGCTCTCCGTCGGCCGTCGTCCCACCGTCGGCGATCCCCCACCGATCCTTGAGCTCCTGGACGAGAGCTTGGGAGCCGAGGGCATAGCAGGACATGCCATGGCAAACAAGCATGAAATGCTTGCCGCGCGGTTCGGTCCGGAAGTCGGCGTAGAACGTAAGGAGACCATAGACGCGGTTGGCTGTGGTGCCGAGGTGGGCGGCGACGATCTCGGCCGCCTCGAGGGAGACATAGCCGAATCGCTCGTTGACCTCCTGGAGGGCGGCCAGGATCAGCTCCTGCGCCTCCTGATGGTCCTGCGGCTTGAAGTGGGACACGATCTCGCGGACGACATCGAGGTCGATCCCGGCGGGATCTGTCGCCGCCGCGTGCGCCTGCACCACCACGTCTTGTCCCCCGCCCTCGGCCGGTCGATTCACGCGTCCGGACGCACGAATCGCTCCCCAAATACCGTTGGCGAGTATAGGTTTGGGATAGAGGCGAGTCAACGAACGGGCGCCACACGGCAACGCAGCGATGCCGCAAGGGCGACGCTTCCGGTGGTGCTGGTGCAGAGCCCTACCAGGTGAAGTGACGCGTTCCCGCCGCTCCTCCGCCCGAAACGCACCTTGCAAATCGCGCATCAGCCAGGGGATCGCTCGTTCCCTCGGGAAGGGACCGTGCCGGATCGGAGGGAACGCGGTCGGCTAACCTCCCAAGCGGGGCGGCAAAGGACTAGGAGGCCCGGAAGAGCCGCTGAAAATCTCCGTCGAAGGCGCCGAGGAACTCGTGCATGTCGACGACATCGTGGACCGAGACGGGCGGCTCGGTCGGACCGGCCGGGGCGGCGACGGTCGATTCCAGTTCCTCCTCGCCGAAGCCCTGGCTGAGCCGGCGGAGCGCCAACTGCGCTTCGCTCGGGTCGCCGTCGCCGAGCACCGCCGCCACGAAGTTCCGGGCGTGGCACTCCGTGCACTCGACGACCATCATCCACATGTCGTCACGGCGCGAGAGGATCCGGATGTCATCGGCCGCAAAGCCGTGGTGACAGACGCTGCACCGCTCCATCCGGTTAAGGACGATACGCTTGATTTGTTTTTCCGACGTGTGTGGATTTTCCATGGCTCGTCCCGCCCAAGGCAGGCTCAGTTCCCTTTCTTTTTGTCGAAGTCGTCGAGGTCGAGGGTATTGATGAAGTCCCGGAAGACCGAGAGCCGTTCCTCGTCGACCCGCTCGGCCGGCTCCGCCTCGGCGGCGACGGCCGCTTCCTCCTCGCCCTCCCCGTCGCCGAGGGTGACGCCTGCACGATCCATCACGCCGTCGTCGACGAGGATCGGGACCCGGCTGCGGACGGCCAGCGCGATCGCATCGCTCGGGCGGGAGTCGATCTCGACCGCCCGGCCGTTCTGCTGAATCACGATCCGAGCGTAGAACACGTCCTGCGAAAGGTCGGTGACGAGGATGCGCTCAACCGCTCCCCCCATATCGCCGACGATTGCCTTCATCAGATCATACGGGAGGGGCCGGGCCGCGCTGACGCCTTGCAGCTCCATCGCGATCGCCTCGGCCTCATAAGCGCCAATCCAGATCGGCAGGTGCCGTTCGCCGTCAACCTCCTTCAGGATCACGACCCGGTGCTGCGTAACGAGGCTGACCCGGATGCTTTCGACCACGGTCTCGATCATCGGTTAGCCCTCTTCGGCCTCACATGACCGCCCGGTGGCCGCGATGCTGGGGAAGGACGCTGCGGCGGTTCGCTGAACCGACGTGTGGTCGGCGGGGGGTCCGCCCGACACGCCCAATTCTACACAACGACCCCGAGCCAGGCCATGGCCCGCCGAAACCGCGCTACTGCCCCGAATCCCCGGGTCGCTCCGGCATGTCCGGATAATCCTCGTGCGGGACGAGACCGATGTCCTCGACCGGCCAGTACCCGAACCATGCCTTACCGACGATCGCGTCGACATCGACGGTGCCGAAGCTGCGGGAGTCAGCGCTGTTGTCCCGGTTGTCGCCGAGGACTACCACCTCGCCCTCGGCGGGTGTCAGTTCGCACTCATCGCCGCGGTCGCAGCGGGTGATACCGTCCTCGATGTAGGGTTCGTCCAGTTGCTTCCCGTCGACGTACACCTCGCCGCCGCGGAAGGTGACGGTCTCCCCGGGCAGAGCAATTACCCGCTTGATGTACGGCTTGTCCGGGTCGTTCAACGGCGGCTCGAAGACGACGATGTCGCCCCGCTCCGGCGGGGCGAACTCCCACAGGATGCGGCCGTCCGGCCGGTCCTCGCCAGGGAGAAGATTTAGGACGTCGTTGAAGCTGAAGCGGGCGTAGGCGTTGCGATTGACGAGGAGCATCTCCCCGTCGTGGAGGTTAGGGGACATGCTGAGGCCGTCGACGCGGAAATTGAGAACCACCAGACGGACGCCGAGAAAAATGACGAGCGCCAGCAGCAGTGTCTCCACCACCTCTCGGATCGCCCGCGCCCCCCGGTTCCGTCCCCGAGTCGCCGGCACGTCCGTGCCCGACTCGACCGCGGCGGGGACGACCGGCACCGGATCTCCCGGCCGGGAAGCCCAGTCGTCGGCGGGAAGCGATGCCCGCCGGCCGATCGCGTCGGCGGCGAGTCGGGGATCGTCGTAAGCCATCAAACCCTCGGCGGCGAAATGGGCGGGGGAGCGTGCGACCGAGGCCGGCGGAGGCACGGCGAGCAGCCGCGGCCGGATCGGATGATAGCGGGGCTTCGCCGGTCTGGGCAAGCGCCGGGATCGCGGCGCGCATGAGATCCCAAGCCGGACGTGCAGCGAGCGGGGCCGGCAGGCCCCGCTCGCGCCATTGTGCTGCGTCGTGTCGCATCGGGAAGGAGACCGAGCGCGACCTAGATCTCTTCGGCGCGCATTTCACGGGTCTCAATCACCCGGCCATCCGTGCCGCGCTCGCGCTCGACCGTCGTGGTGGTGGTCGCGCCCGTGGAAGAGGAGGAGGCGATGGTGCCGCCCAAATCGGACGACTCCTTCTTAAACTCCTTGACGCCCTGTCCAAGAGAGCGCGCCACGTCCGGCAGCTTCCCGGCGCCGAAGATAATCATGATGATGACCATCACGATCAGCAGTTCCTGCCAACCCAGGCCGCCCATCGTACCACTCCTTTTTGACGGGGCCGAGCCGCCGACAATTGCGATTGACCGATTCCGCGCAGTATAGCCACGCTACGGAGCGGGCGCCAATCGCGACCGCCGCCGCTCGGCCGTCGCTGCCGTTCGCTAGTCGCCGATCATCGTGCTGACGATGGCGAGGATGACGAAGAAGACCGCAATCCCGATCGTGAATTGGAAGAGCGTCTTCTCGATGCCGCGCCGGGTCCGATAAATCGAGCCCGTGTCGCCTCCAAAGGCACCGCTGAAGGAGGAGCCCTTCGTCTGGAGCAGGACCACCAGGATCAGCACGACCGAGACGATGATCATCGCGAGGTTGATGGCCGTTTCCACGTCGCCGTCCTGTTCCGCCGTCCGGATGTCGGTCCCGTCCGAGAATTCCTTGCCGGGACGCGCACGTCGAGTGAGGAGTTCTCACGTCGCGATCGCCCTGGAAGCCTACCACCGCGGGCTTGTCGCCGTCACCCGACGGGTCCACCGCCCCTATCCCGCCACATCGGGAATCGCGGCGATACCGGGCAACGAGCGTCCTTCTAAAAACTCCAGCGAGGCGCCGCCGCCGGTCGAGATGTGGTCGATCGCACCGGAGACACCCATCTGCTCTACAGCAGCCACCGAGTCGCCGCCGCCGACCACCGTGAAGCCCGGCGCCGCTGCGACAGCGGCTGCCACCCCGCGGGTGCCGGCGGCGAAGGCGGGGCGCTCGAAGACCCCCATCGGACCGTTCCAGAAGACCGTCCGCGCCCCGCTGATCGCCGCGGCGAAACGGCTGACGGTCTCCGGACCGATATCGTAGATCGCCGACTGGGCTGGCAGCGTGGTCACCGTGACTGTCCGCCCCATCGCGTCGTCGAGCGAGGTTGCGACGGTCGCGTCGCGCGGCAGCAGGACCTGGATGCCGCGTCGCGTCGCCGTGTCGAGGATACGGCGTGCGTCCGCCACGCGGTCCCGCTCCACCAGGGACGCCCCGACGTCGACGCCGTCCGCGAGGAGGAACGTGTTCGCCATCCCGCCGCCGATCAGGAGCGCGTCGACCCGCTCCACCAAGCCGCCAACGACGACCAACTTGTCCGAGACCTTCGCCCCGCCGAGGATCGCCACGAACGGCCGCTCCGGCTCCCCCAGAAGTCGCGACAGCACGTCGACCTCGCATAGGAGCAGGAGACCGGCGTACGCGGGCAGGAGGGATGCAATGCCAACGGTCGACGCGTGGGCACGGTGGGCGGCGCCGAAGGCGTCGTCGACGTAGATGTCGCCGAGCCGGGCGAGCGCGCCGGCGAACGCCGGGTCGTTCGTCTCCTCGCCCTGGTCGAAGCGCAGATTTTCCAGGAGCAGGACGCCGCCGGCGGGCAGGGCCTCGACCGAACGCTCCACGGCCGGTCCCACGATTTGTTCGAGTGCGACCACGTCCCGGCCGAGCAGATCGGCGAGGCGACGGGCGACGGGCGCCATCCGGTAGGCAGGGTTCGGTTCCCCTTTGGGCCGGCCGAGATGGCTGGCGAGCACGACCCGCGCCCCCCGGCCAACGAGCGAGTCGATCGTCGGTAGGGCGGCGCGAATTCGGGTGTCGTCGGTGACGCGATCGCCATCGAGGGGCACGTTGAAATCGACGCGGAGGAGGACCCGGCGTCCGGAGACGTCAACGTCGGCGACGGATCGTTTCGGCATGCCGGGAGGTCCCCCCTACGAGACGCCGTGCAGTCGCCCCCCAGGGTTAAAGACCTCGAGCGGGACCGCCTAAGCCACCTGAGTGAGACTGAGGACCATCATCGGGCCGCTCAAGTCTGGACCTGCCCCGTCCAGCAGCCTGAGTCGGTGCTGCCGGGGGACTGCAGCCTCCGACGGCACGGCCAGTCCCAACAGTTCAGGAATCACCCTTGATGATGTTCGTCGCTGTCAAAGCCACGACCTCGAGGCTTACGCCTCGATCCCATCGAATCCCTTCTCGCAGAGGAGCGCAACGAGATCGGCGACCCGGCAAGAGTAGCCCCACTCGTTGTCGTACCAGGCGACGACCTTGACCAACGTCTCTCCCATCGCCATGGTCGAGAGGCCGTCGACGATGGCGGAGCGGGAGTCGTGGCGAAAATCGTTGGAGACGAGTGGCTCGTCGGAGTAGCCGAGGATGCCCTGCATCGCGTCCGATGCCTCAGCGGTCCGGAAGGCGGCGTTGATCTCGCCCACGTTGGCGCCCCGCTCAGTCTCGACGACGAAGTCGACGATGGAAACGGTCGGCGTCGGCACCCGTAGCGAGAAGCCGTCGAACTTTCCCTTCAGTTCTGGGATGACGAGGGCGAGGGCGCGGGCGGCACCGGTCGAGGTCGGGATGATGTTGGTCGCGGCCGAGCGGGCGCGCCGCAGGTCCTTATGGGGGCCGTCGACAAGAACCTGGTCAGCCGTGTAGGAGTGGACCGTCGTCATCAACCCGCGACGGATGCCGAACGTATCCAGGATGACCTTGGCCACCGGCGCCAGGCAGTTGGTGGTGCAGGAGGCATTGGAGATGATCGTGTGCCGGGCCGGATCGTACGCCTCTTCGTTGACGCCAAGCACGATCGTCAAATCTTCCCCGGTGGCCGGGGCGGAGATGACAACCTTCTTCGCGCCCGCCGTGACGTGGGCTCGGGCTTGATCGGCGGCGGTGAAGCGGCCGGTGGACTCGACGACGACATCGACCCCCTCCGTGCCCCACGGGATCTTGGCCGGCTCCTTCTCGGCGTAGACCCGCACCTCGTCGCCATTGACGCGAACGCCCTCCGCGGTGGGCTCGATCTCGGCGTCGTAACGGCCGTAGGTCGAGTCGTACTTGAGGAGATGGGCGAGGGCTTCGGGGCTTGTCAGATCGTTGACGGCGACCACCTGGAACAGGTCCGAGAACCCGCCCACATCGATCGCCTTGAAGACCTGACGACCGATCCGACCGAAGCCGTTGATCCCGACGCGGTACACCACGTGGCTTACTCCTTACCGGTGGCCGAGCCGACGAGGGCGGGTTCGCGGGGAACGGGGAGGGTCGTCATCGGCGCGGCCGTCGGCATCCGATCCGGGTCCATCTGCCCGGACGCCAGGCCCGCCCGCGCGGTCTCGATCAGCGCCGCAGCCAGTTTGTCCGGGTCGTGCCGGAGCGGATTCCTGTCGTTGACGACGTCGCGGGCGACGACCCGAATGCTGCCCGCCAGCCGCTCCAACCCATCCGGCGTCACCGGCTCGATCGGGACGCCGGCCTCGATCGCAGCGGCAGAGGCGGGGTTGCTGTTGACCAGCGCGACATCGAGGAAGCGCTCTCCGACATGGTCGACGATTGCGCGGACGTGGTCCGCCGCGCCGAAGTGGTCCGTCTCGCCCGGCTGGGTCGCGACATTGCAGACGTAAACGACCGTTGCCGATGACCACCGGATCGCCTGGGTCACGCCGTCGACCAGCAGGTTCGGCAGGACGCTGGTGTAGAGGCTGCCCGGGCCGAGGACGATCAGGTCGGCGTTCAGGATCGCGCCGAGCGCGGGCTCATAGCCCGCAGGGTGGCCCGGTTCCAGGAAGACGCGCTTGATCGGAGCCTGCTTATGGGCAATGCTCGATTCGCCGCGGAGGACGCTGCCATCGACGAGCTCGGCCGAGAGGGTCACGTTCTCTACCGTCGAGGGAAGGACACGGCCCCGGATTGCGAGGACGTTCGCCGTCTCGCTCACCGCCTGTTCAAAACTTCCCGTAACCCGGGTGAGGGCGGTGATAAAGAGATTGCCGAAGGAGTGGCCGGAGAGCTGTGAGCCGGTCTGGTCAAACCGGTACTGGAAGAGACGACCGACGAGCGATTCGTCGTCGGCGAGGGCGACGAGGCAGTTGCGGATATCGCCCGGCGCCGGGATGTCGAACTCGGAGCGGATGCGACCGGTGCTGCCGCCGTCGTCGGCGACGGTGACGATCGCGGTGATCGCCACGTCGTGCCGCTTCAGGCCACGGAGCAGGTTCGAGAGGCCGGTCCCGCCGCCGATGGCGACGACCTTGAGTGCGGACTGATCGGGACCGAAGCGGTGCTCGGCGACGATCGAGGCAAGGTTCTCGCCCGGGGCGGAGCGGGCCATCAGCGGACCGACCACCGAGGAGGTGAGGCGGCGGAAGCCGATACCCAGTCCGGCGAGGCCGACGATGAGGACGAGCGCGAAGCGAATCGGCCGGGGGATGAATTGGAGGGTCAGGATCTGGACGAAGGCATGGATGGGCTCAGGGACCCGCCAGTCGCGGTAGGCGTAGACCAGCGCCATCGCCACCGCGATGCCCGTCAGAACGTTGCCGAACAGGAAAAGCGCTGCCCACCGTTTGATGAGCATCCCGGGCCGCAGCCACGTCCGCCACGCGCGCAGAACGTCCCCCTTTTCCGTCCCCCGAGCGGCACAGGGCCCGTGGCGGCTCGCGGATCGGGGATCGGAGCCACGGCTCGCGCCCCCACCCGCGGCGACCAACCAGGACCCGAGTATAGCATCGGCCACAGCGTCCAAAGCCCGCCGGCGGGGATACAAGCGGGGCGGTGCTCGCAAGCGATGGCCGCAAGACGCCGACGTGACCGGTGCCTCCATCGGGCGCACCGGCGAGGCCGGCGGTCGGTCGAGAAACGGCTGCGCTTCCATTCGCTCGGGGCGGGGCGCTTCGAATCGGCCAGGAAGCGGCTGCTCACGGGACACCGCCGGCGCCGGCATCTGTTCGCGCGGATGATGTTGTCCCTCGGAGAACGGCCCCTCCAGCATCGGCCCGACGCGAAGGGACATCATCACCACCGAGGTGCCGCCCAGGGAACATCCCTCGTGCCGCAGGATGACATGGGGAAGGGCCGCGAACGGCGGGGGGCGGTGGTCGGGAGGCAGCGAGAGGGTGGACGGGTCGTCGGGGATGGTGGCGGACGGGTTCTATCCTGCGTCCGCAGCCGACGTCAGCAGCGCCCTCGCCTCGCGCAGCGCCATCGCCTCGTCCATATCGGAGAGAACGATCGAGCGGATCACGCCGTCGGCGTCGATGAAGATGTGGGTCGGGACGTTGAAGAGGGGATACGACTGCTCGGTGTCGTTTCGATCGGGATCGCTCAGAACCAGGAACGTAGCCCCGTTCTGAGCCGCGTACCGACCGGCAGCGATCGGGGATTCGTCGATGGCAACGCCGAGCAGTTGAACCCCGTCCCGCTCCAACTGACCGTAGGCGCGTTGAATGTCCGGGAACTCGGAGCGGCATGGCGGGCACCAGGAGCCCCAGAACATCAGCCAGACGGGTTTGCCGCGAAACATCGAGAGCTCGACCGGGTTACCAAAGACGTCCTCCGTCGCGAAGTTCGGTGCTACCTCCCCCACCTTCGGCAGCAACGACCGATTGATCCCGCCGCGGCCGACCTCTTCCAGGCCGCTACGGCCGGTCACCACCCACGCTCCGATCAGGATCGCGATCGCCACGAGGAGTCCGACCGCGAGCTGCGGCGCCGGCTCCGGACGCCGACGGGGCACATGTGGCACCAGCGCGCGCTGGCTGATCGGCCGGTCGTCGGCGGTCACCATGTCCACTCCTTCTCCGCCGTCGCGACGATCAAACGCCGCCGTAGGCGTGGAGGCCGCCGAAGAAGTAGTTGCCGTAATAGGTGAAGATGACGGCAGCGAAGCCGACGAGGAGGACCACGGCACTCCGGTTGCCGCGCCAGCCGCGAAGCGAGCGGGTGTGGAGGTAGACGCCGTAGACGAGCCAGGTGAAGAGGGCGGCCGTCTCCTTCGGGTCCCAGTTCCAGTAGGTGCCCCAAGCCTGGTACGCCCAGACCGAGCCGAGGATCAGGACCAGCGCCATCGCCGGGAAGCCGACGGTCACCGCGCGGTAGCCGAGGTCGTCCAGCAGTTCGGGACTCGGCAGCCAGGCGACGGAGCGTCGAACAGCGACAAGATAGAGGACGGCAGCGGCGAAGGCGACAGCGAAGGCGGCGTACGCCAGGATCGCCAGGGAGACGTGGGCCGTCATTAGCGGCCGGTTCTGGAGCGCGGGGATGAGGGCGTTAACTTCCCGCAGTCCGACCGGCAGCGACCAGACGTAGACGATCATGCCGACGGTGATTGGAAGGACAACGGCCCCGAGCTGGCGGACGCCGTAGGAGCGCTCGAAGAGGAGGTAGACGAGGCCCATCAGGAAGATGAACGAGCTCGAGAACTCGTACATGTTCGAGAGGGGCAGGTGACCGGCGGCGGCGGTCCGCAGCGCGATCGACACCCCTTGGAACACGACCCCGAACCAGGCGAGCATCGTCCCGAAGCGTCCGGCACCCGTCCATCCCGGCTCAAGCGCCGCCGACCGGGTGACGTAGGTCGTCCCCGCCGAGGTCGCCAGCGCCGTCTGCCGCAGCCGCACGCGACCCACCGCGTACGCCAGGTAGGAAACCGCCGACGCCGAAAAGGCGATCGACGCGGCCGCAAAGCAGTAGAACGACAACTTGACCAACGCTTCCATCGATTCGCCTTCACCCCGCCACGCTAACCGACGGTCTCGTGCTGAGCCCGGAAGGGCATCGTCTATTTAGCGCGGGGCCATCAGCCCCGCGACGTCGCCGACGCTGGTCCCTCGGCAGGACTCCGACGACGACTGAGGGGCAAACCGAGCCGTGCCTCGATCTCCCCGCTCAGCCGGTCGAACGCCCGCTGCGCGCTCCAGTCGCGCCGCGCCAGCGGCACGATCGTCGCCGCGCTGCCGCCCCCCGGCGCCGCGGCGACGATGCCGCGCACACGGCGATGCGGGAAGTAGAACGTAACCGCTAACCCCCCGACCAGCATCAGCGACGCGACGACAAAGATCGGGATCCCAGGGTTGCGTCCGACTTGCAACGAGGTGAAGCGGCGCTCCCGCAGAAACTCCACGTTCAGCCCCGCGACCTCGCTGACCTCTCCCACCCGACCGACGACGCCCGGCGCGTCCCCGATCGGACCGTCCGGGCCGAGCGGGCGGGGCAAAAAATACATCGTCCCGCTCGCCAACCCGAGCGGGTCCTGTTCGGGCGCGTTCCCCCGATTGCTGTCCGGGGCGATAACGTGAAGCTTGATCTTCGCCGGGGGAAGCTCGATTACCGCAGCGGGGGCGTCCGGGTTGACGCTGGAGACAAAATCGAGCGGCGCGGCGTCATCCCAGAGGACCTGCCCCCGGGCGTCCGTGATCCGGAGGACAACCGCCTGCCCGAAGCCCGATTGGTAGAAGACGGTGTCGCCGAATGTAAGGGGCCGGTTCACCGTCGCCACGCCCCGCTTGACCTCCTCCCCGTCCTCCAGGATCGTCAGGTCGCTCCGGAACCCGCGGGGTTGCCCGTTCTCCTGATAGGTGTCACTGAAGTTGTCGAGACGGACGCTGAGGCCCGTGCCGTAGCCCAGTCCCCGGACGGACCCCTCCGGGACGATGAACTCCGTCTCCCGAAAGCCCCATCGGGCGCCGACGATGCCGCCCACCAGGATCAGGATCAGGGCGAGGTGGAACGGGAAGGTGCCGAGCTTCGCGAAGCGGAAGCGGTCCGCGTAGAGGTGGATCTCGCCGTTCCGCTCCTCCGTCAGCACGCGATAGTGAGCAGCGCGGAGGGCGTCAGTCATCCGATCCGCCAGCACGTCCGGCGGCGCAGGGGCGGCGAGGGTCGCCGACGCCTCGGCGTTCCGGAGGAAGCCGTGCGTGGTTGCCACGGTCGGGTGGGCGATCGCCTGCCAGATGCCGGGGGCGCGGTTGATCATGCCGCCTATCGCGATCGCGACCGAGAGGAGACCGAGCATGACCATGAACGGCAAGGAGTGGAAGACGTCCCAGGCATACCAGCGCTCGACCAGTGGCGCAAGGGCTGGAACAGCGTCGGCGACGGTCTGCGGTACCGAGCTGCCCCGCAGCGTCCCGATCAGGACGAGGAGGGCGAGGATCGCGATCTCCCAAATCGCGATCCGAACCGAGCAGAAGAACCGCCAGAGGCGGTCGACGACCAGGTCCGGCAGGGAACGCCGTGCGCGACGGGCCGGCGCGGTCGGCGTCGAGACCTGGGCCATCGTCACGCTTCCGCCCGTTGCCGTCGGGATGTCGGGATCATAGCGTCGGCTCCCAGGGAGTCCACGGCGAGAGGGCGACGACGCGGGCGAAGAACTGCTGATAGAGACCGAGGAGCATCAGGGCGCCGACGCCGAGCATCACGCCGCCGCTCAGACCGGAGACGAGGCCGAGCCGACCGTTGAGGCGCCGGATGACCGCTGGAGCGGTCCCGAACGTGGCGGCGAGGAGGAACGGGACGGCCAGGCCGAGGGAGTAGGCCACGAGGAGGGCGGCGGCGCGCTCGACGCTTCCCTGGCCGGCGGCCATCGTCAGGATCGCGCCCAGGATCGGGCCGACGCAGGGGGACCATCCGGCGCCGAACGTCATGCCCACGACAAACGACGAGGTAAGGTGACCCCCGGGTAAGGCCGGAACGATCCGCCGCTCGCGGTCGAGGAACGGGAGACGGACGATGCCCATCTGGTGTAGGCCGAGCAGAACGAGCAGCGCGCCGCCGACGCGGACCAGCCAGAGTTTGTTGCCGGCGACGACGGAGGCGGAGGCGGCAAGGGTGCCCGCCGCGCCGAGGGCAACCCCGAGCGAGACGAAGACGACAGAGAAGCCGAGAACGTAGGCGACGGCGTTTGCCAAGACACGCGACCGCACGGCGCCCCCCGCCTCGTCCACCGAGACCCCGGCCAGGTGCGTCAGGTAGAGCGGCACCAGGGGGAGGACGCACGGCGATGAGATCGAGAGGAGCCCGGCGAGGAAAGCAGCGGCGAACGACACCTCGACGGTCATGCCCGCAAACCTAACATCGGCCCCCGGCAGCGTCAAAGGGCGTGGTGGCTCGCCGCCCGGCACCCCTGCCGGAGCGCCATCTCGCTGGTACAATGGTGTACATAATCACACGGGCGAAAAAGGGGAGGCAGCGTGCCGCGCGAGGAGGGTAGGGACGTGGCGGCGGCGCCTCCGGTTCCGCTACAGGAGCGGCTCTATCGGACCGAGGCCATCGTGCTCAGCCGAATCGATTATGGCGAAGCGGACCGGATCTTAACGGTCTTCACCCCGATGCGGGGCAAGATCCGGGTGATCGCAAAGGGGGCGCGTCGCCCCTTGAGCAAGCTGGGTCCGCACCTGGAGTACTTCAGCCGCAGCCGGCTGATGTTGGCGCGGGGCCGTGATCTCGACACGGTGACCGGGGCGGAGACGGTCGACGCCCACCTCGGCCTCCGTGCCGACCTCGACGCTTTCGGCCACGCATCGCATATGGCCGAGGTTCTGAATCGGCTAACCCAAGACCGCCAGGAGAACCAAGCCCTCTACGATCTCCTCGCCAGTTCCCTGCACCTCCTTGCCGACGGACTGGATGCCTTCGCCGTCACCCGCCACTATGAGCTGGGATTGCTGACCCTGCTCGGCTACAAGCCGGAGCTCTACCGCTGCGTCTCGTGCCGAACCGAGCTCGCCGCCGCTCCCAACGCGTTCAGCAGCCGGCTCGGCGGTGTCCTCTGCCCACTCTGCCGCGCTGAGGACGCCGGTAGCCGCCTCCTCGCCGTCAACACCCAGAAGTTCCTGCGGACCCTTGACCGCCACGGCCTTGCCCCGGCCGCCCGGCTCCCCCTCGATCCCGGCCTCCGGGCCGAACTGGAAGGCGTCCTGGGGGACTACCTGCGCGGTCTGATCGAGCGCGATCTCTCCAGCCTCAAGGTCTGGCGCACGCTGCGGGAGGCGGAGAATGCCGGCGACGAGCGGAACCTGCACCGATAGCGGCACGGCGAGTTTTGTTCGTCCATCGTCCTTGGGGACGATCATCGGGAGCGGTGTGGCGCGCCGGCGCCGGCTGCCTCCGACGTCTGCGCGGATAACTGGGGTCGACCGTCCGGCGCGATCCAAAGAGCGACCAGTTCGATGAGCCGCGTCACCAGCAAGACGCCCGGGAAGCCGAGGCAGGAGAGCGCGGCGAGGGACAGCTCCGATCCCGCGACAAGCGCGGCCGCGACGACCAGTGCTACGGCCGGGAGGATCCCCCGAAGAAAGTGGCGATTGGCGGTCCGGGCGGTACGGCGGTACGGCGGTACGGCTCCGCATCGTGCGCGATGAGCGCTGCCGCGCCGCCCTTTGCTGCACCGAGGATCAATAGCCAAACCATCATGACAGGAACGCCGAGAAGCGCCGGGTCGTCCCCCTTCTGGCCGACCGCGTAGATCCAGGGACCGGCAAAGGCGACGAGGACGGTGCATAACGTGATAACACGGCGCCAGCGGCGGGGCCATTGCACCGCGAACGGGAAGCCCGACCAGAGCTGACGGTTGGTCATCTGCCCGCGATGGTCTACATCGAATCGTCTCCGTTGCCCGCCGGTTGAGGCACGGAGTGGGAACGATTCCTTTCATCGTATTCTCTGCGCAAATTGAACGCCGTTCATCACCTTGGAAGGCGGTACGCGGGGTCGGCTACGGTGGGAGCTGCTCGGCCCCGGACGGAGCGCTGGAACCGTCCGAGACCTCAACTGCGGCACGCCGCTCCGCTTCTGATAGTTCGGCGAACGGCAGCAAGTCCGGCCGCCGCCGCGCCGTCCGCAGGATCGCCTGCTCGCGGCGCCAGCGGGCGATCTCCGCGTGGTGGCCGCTGAGGAGGACCGGCGGCACATGGCGGCCGCGGAACGCGAGGGGCCGGGTGTAGTGGGGGTACTCGACCAGCCCCAGGTCGTGCGACTCCTCGACGATCGAGGCGGCGGCGATGACGCCGGGTACGAGCCGGGCGACGGCGTCGACCACGACCATCGCCGCAAGTTCGCCGCCGGTGAGGACGTAGTCGCCGATCGAGAGTTCGTCGGCGCCCAGTTCTTCCACGACCCGCTCGTCGATCCCCTCGTAGTGGCCGCAGATCAAGGCCAGCCGCTTCCGACCTACCAGGTCGCGCGCGACCTCCTGTGTGAAGCGCCGGCCGGCGGCGGAGAGGACGACGATCGGAGTCGACGCCAGCGCGTCGCCAAGGGTCGCCTCGACCGCGGCGATGATCGGCGGTGCGGCCATGACCATCCCGGCGCCGCCGCCGTAGGGGGTGTCGTCGGCGGTGCGATGGCGGTCCGTCGTCCAATCGCGAATGTTGTGGACGCCGATCTCGATCGTGCCGGCGGCTCGGGCGCGCTTGAGAATGCTGGCGTCGAAGGGACCGGCGAACATCCCGGGGAAGAGGGAGAAGACGTCGAACCGCATGCGATCCTCAAACGACGATCAGGCAAGCAGCGCGAGGATGGCCGGCGCGGCCGCGTCGAGCCCGTCGATGGTCAGGTCCGGTGAGGGGCCGTCGTCGGCCTCGTGGCCGGAGCCCGACCGCAGCCAGATCGTCTTCATCCCCGCCCGGTGAGCGCCGCCCACGTCGTACCGGTACGAGTCGCCGACGTGGACGGAGCGGGCCGCATCGGCGGCGAGGGCCGTGAGGGCACGTCGGTAGATCTCGGGGTCGGATTTGTAGAATCCGGCCCCCGCCGAGGTCGTCACATCGTCGAAGAAATCCCGGATGCCGAAACGCTGGAGGGTCCACTCGAGGAACGGGGGGTAGACCGCGCTGGAGACGACCCCGAGCGGTGTGCCGCTGGCGGCTAGGAAACGGACGGTCGGGACGGCGCCGGAGATCGGTTCGGTCTCCGCAAGGGTACGCCGCATCAGCGCCTCGACCCCGTCGCCGATCGTCGCCGCGTCGGCCGGCAGCGCCAGCTCCGCCAGCACGCGGGCCACCCCTGCCTCGGCCGCCACCTCCCGACCGTCGGCAGCGACGCCCTCCCGCAGCCGGCGATAGGCGGCGGTGGCCGCCTCGAGCAGGCGCTCGTCGACCGGTTCCCCCATCCGCTCCGCCTGCCAGCGGAGAAAGGCGGCCGGCAACTCCCGCACCTCCAACGCGAACCAGGCGTCGCAGCGGGCGAGGGTGTTGTGAAAGTCGAACGTCACCGCCCCGCCGGTCATGGTCCCCCACTTCCCTCACCGTCCCCGCCGCGGCCCGCAGGCTACCACCGGCTCCCGGCAGCGGCAACGCGGACGCCTTGCCGCCCAATCCACGGCCGGCGGCGGCGCCGGGTCCACGGCCTGCCCTCGGCCCGTGGTAGCCTCTCTGTCTGATCGCTCGATCCTAGGTGTTGCAGCCCTCAGCGTTCGGGATACGGGCCCCCGGGAGGCATGGGTGGGTCTCGCCATCGACGTGGCGATCGCCAAAACGAACAAGTACGCGAGCCGGGAGAGCGGCGACACGGCCGAGCTGATCGAGCGCCCGGGCGGCGGGCTTTCGGTCGTTCTCGCCGACGGTCAGGGGTCGGGCCGCGCCGCGAAGACCCTCAGCCTCCTCGTCACGAGCAAGGCCGTCGCCCTTCTCAAGGACGGCGTCCGCGACGGAGCAGTCGCCCGTGCCGTTCACGATTTCCTCTTCGCCTACCGGCACGGCCAGGTCTCGGCCACGCTGGAGATCCTCTCGGTCGACCTTCGCGCGGAGACCGTGGTCCTCACGCGCAACGCGGCGACGCTGGCTTTCGTGGGCAGCGGGGAGCGGTACGGGCGGGTCGACGGCGACTCGGGGCCGATCGGGCTCTACGCGGTGAGTCGGCCGACCGTCCTACAGCTGCCGTTGGCGGCCGGACTGCGCGCCCTCCTCGCCACGGACGGGGTTGGCCGGTCCGGCGTCCGTGGCGGCGCGGAGGATCTCGACCTGGCGGCCTGCGCTGCCGGCCTCGGGCCGGACGCCGATGCCACTGCGGTCGCCGATGGGGTCCTTGCCGAGGCGGTGCTACGCGACGCCGGCCGTCCAGCAGACGACATGACGGTCGTCGCACTCGCGCTGCGGCCGCACCGGGACGCGATCCTGGTCCGGCGGCAGGGGGCGACGGTGCCGCTGCCGTGAGCGCCGGGGCGAATACCTCCCCACGGGCCGACGCCGGGCCCGGTCCCGATCGGGCAGGCGTCTCTCCCGACAAGCGCCGGGTGGTGGTAGTCGGGCCGTGCGCCTCCGGCAAGAGCACGCTCGTGGCCGGGTTGCGCCGTCTGGGGTATCGGGCGATGGTCTGCGGCCAGGAGCACAGCGAAATTCAAACCCTCTGGCAACACGCCGGCCCCGACCTTCTGGTTGCCCTCGACGTCGACCTGCCGACGCTGCGCCGGCGCCGTGGCGAAGAGTGGCCGGAGTGGCTCTACCTCGTGCAGCAGACGCGCCTGCGAGGCGCCAAAGCCGCCGCCGATCTCCGCCTCGACACGTCCAAGCTCGACGCGGCGGCGGTCCTGGACCGGGTCACGTCACGGCTTCGGTGGCGGGCGCCGCGGGCCGGGTAAGCGCGACAGTAGAGGATCCGGACCACATCTCGTCGACGACCGGTGGTTGGGCGGGAGTCGCGTCAGTTCGACGAGAACCCAAGCCCCGACCGCTCGAGCGCGGGGCCGCCTGCGTTCGTTTCTGTTAGGAGGGCGCGTTCCCGACGCAGGATCGAGAGCAGGTCGCGCAAGCGGTCGCTGCTGGAAGACGCCTCGAGCAGGCGTTGGCGTTCCCAGGTGTTCACCGGGAGGCGAGCGCAGATCGCATAGGCAAGCCCCTCCGGATCGCCACCGAGCTCTTCCCGCGGCACCGCAGCGCCCATGGCACCCGCGAGCGCCGTCAGGAACCGCTCGTAGGCGCGGGCGACCTGCCCCGCGAGGAGGCCGGTGCCGCTTTCCGCGGCGGGCCCATCGGCCCCGTCGAGCCAGGCGACATCACCGGTCAGGTAGTCGTGGTCCCAATTGCCGCTTAAGAGCCGGAAGCGCCGGGCGCCGCGGACGACGATATCGAAGCGACCGTCCGGGTACCGACCTGCGCCGACGAGCGTGGCGGCGGTGCCGACCTCGTGGACCTCAGGCCGATCTCCAACCTCGTGTCCCTGACGGGTGAGGACAACGCCGAAGATTGGGTTGGTCCCTTGCCGTTCCTCCATCAGCCGCCGGTACCGCTCCTCAAAAAGGTGGAGTGGGAGCAGCATGCCGGGAAAGAGCACGGTGCCGAGCGGAAAGAGGGGGAGGCGGTGCGGGGAAGAAGGGTCCACGGCTCGCTCCTGGTCGCCGCTGTCGATCACGGTATCACGCCAGCGTCGGTCGTTTCGCAACCGACTGTCAATCGCGCCCGCCACCAACGGGGCGCCCCGGTTCCCCTCCCTCCCGACCACGGCCGTTAGCTGCAGACCGTCGACGTTTGTAACCATCCGACCCGCCTACTAGAATCGGGGAATGCGATTCGATCCCCGTTCCGTGCCCGGAATCCTCCGCTTCGCGATCGCGCTCCTTCTCCTTTGGTCGCTGCCCAGCCCCGTGCCGACCGTGCCGACAGCGGCCGGCGTCCCCTCGTTGGCGGTCCTTGATCACGATGGGACGCCGCGAGCCGGCGAGCCCGTTGTCATCGTCGCCGAGGAACGGTTCGACACCGCGACACCCACCGGCGACCAGACGCTGCGGATCGCGGGACCCGGCGACGACCCCGCGTCGCTTGATCCGGCGTTAGCCCGGGATCTGAGCACTTCATTTCTTTGCCGCCAGATATTCCGTGGTTTGACCCGGCTCGAGGCTGGCGTCGAGCCGGTGCCCGAGTTGGCCGATCGGATCGAGATCGACGCCGTCGGGCTGGTCTACACCTTTCGCCTGCGCGCCGACGCCGTCTTCCATGACGGGACGACGATCGTCGCAGACGACGTCGTCTACTCGCTCAATCGGGCCTTGAAGCCAACGACCGCTGGCGGAGAGGTATCTCTCCTGGCGGGGCCTGCGTACCTCTCGGACATCCTTGGCGCCGCTGACGTCACGGCCGGTCGTGCCGACCATCTGGTCGGGGTTCGTGCGCTCGATCCACGGACGGTGGAGATACGCCTGGCGGCGCCGCGGGCAACCTTCCTTACCAAGCTGGCGGGACCGCCGGCAGCCATTGTGGACCGCCGCGACCCGGAAGGTGGGGGCGAGTGGTGGTGGCGGTCTCCGAACGGCTCAGGGCCGTTCCGAGTCGAACGCTGGGAGCCGGAGAAGGAGTTGGTGCTGTCCGGGCACGATGCGTACGCCCCCGGTCCGCCCCACCTGTCGCGGGTCGAGATCGTGCTCGGCGCCGACGCATCGTCGCCCTTCAACCTGTACCAGGCGGGCGGGATCGACCTCACCGATGTACCGCCGACGGCGGTCGACCGCGCAGAGGACCCGGACGGGGAGCTCGCCGACGAGCTGGTGGTAACGCCACAGCTCGCGGTCGCCTACCTGGCGTTTCGTCCGGACGAACCACCGATGGACGACCCCCGCGTTCGGCGGGCCGTGCGCTTGGCGTTCCCCCGCGCGAAACTGGCACGAGTCGGCTACGGCGGGCACCGGCTCGCGGCCGAGGGAATCCTTCCCCCGGGGACCCTCGGCCGCGACTGGCCGGTCGCGGACGGGGCGTACAATGTGGACGCCGCTCGGGCCGAGCTTGCTGCGTCCGCTTACGGTGATGGGGCGGCGATCCCGCCGATTCGGGTCTACGGGGCGGGTACGGCCGGCGCCGAAGCGCTGCGGGACGTTCTCGCCGTGGAACTCGGGCTCCGGGTCGAAGTCGTCTCGGTTGACTGGCCGGAATTCAACGACGGTCTCAGGCGGCGCGCCTACCCCGCCTACGAACTCTACTGGCAGGCGGACTTCCCCGACCCCGAGTCGTTCCTCTGGGCGCTCTTCGGTGGCGACAGCCCAGACAACTACCTCGGCTACCGCAACCGGGATTTCGACCGCTTGCTCGCGGAGGCGGCCGGCACGCTCGACCCAGCAGAGCGGGCCGCGATCTACGCGCGCGCCCACCAAGCCCTGATCGACGACGGCGTCGTACTTCCCCTATACCACGACATCGAGTACACCGTCGCCAAGCCGTACGTCCGGGGCCTTGAGGTGACGCCGCTCGGGGTCCTTGGGCTCGAAGGTATTTGGCTGGAGCGCTAACGGATGACCGCCGCCGCGAACCGGGACCGCGCTCCGACGCGGGGGACGCAGTCCGCGATTCGGGTCCTGACGCCCGGGGACGTCCCCGCCCTCCGTCTGGGCGGACGGGGACGCATCGGTGAGGCCGCGATGCGGCGCGTCCTTGAAGGGTATCCGGGCCGGTCGGTCTGGCGACCGGAGTCTCTAGAGTTCGCGCTCCTGTCGCCATGGCGCCACCGGGACGAGATCGCGCTGGTGCAGGAGCTCGACGCCGCGAGCCACGGGGAGGAGCTGCTGGCGGCCGCGGTCGGGCGCTGTCGGGAGCTGGGAGCGGCCATGACGCTCGTGATCGAGGTCGAAGATCGTCGCCGACCCGGTTTCTACCTGCGGGCCGGGCTGGAGCCAATCGAGGAGGTCATCACCTACGAGCTGGGACCGCCGCTGCCGCACCCGCTGGTCGTGGGGGACGACTCTGTGCTGGCCTTTTCGCGGGTGATGCCCGGGGATGCGGCCGGGATGGCGGAATTGGTGCGGCTCGACCATGCCGCCTTCCCGTGGCTCTGGTGGAACAGCCCTGACGAGTTCGCCGTCTACGCGGGGACGGTCGGCGTGCGGCTCTATCTGGCGCGGGCCGCTCGGCGGAGCGTTGGTTACCTCGGGATGACAACCTATCCCGGCTGGGGGCACCTCGATCGGATCGCAATCGATCCGGCCGGGCAGGGTCGCGGCCACGGCCGCCGGGCCCTCGCCTTCGCCGTGGCCACCCTGGCGGAGGCCGGTGCCCGGCGCGTGGCGCTCAGCACGCAGCGGCTCAACGTCCGCTCGCAGCGCCTCTACGAGGGTGCCGGCTTTCAACGCTCGCCCGGCTTCGACTACCAGCTCTACGGCGCCGTCCTGCGGGCGCCGGCCCCCGGCGTGACGCTCGGCGTTCCGCCTCAAGGAAGGATCGACGGCGACGATGGCTAGCGGGAGCAATTTTGGCCGCATCTTCCGGTTGACGACGTGGGGGGAGTCGCACGGCCCCGCGCTCGGGGTCGTCGTCGAGGGCTGCCCTGCCGGCCTGCCGCTCTCGGTCGCCGACGTGCAGGCGCAGCTCGATCGCCGCCGGGTCGGCCAGAGCGCCGTCACCTCCCCCCGCAACGAGGGGGACCGCGCCGAGCTCCTCTCGGGCGTCTTCGAGGGGGTGACGACCGGTGCCCCGATCTCGCTGCTGACCCATAACAAGGACGTCGACTCCACCAAGTATGAGCCACTGCGCGACGTCTTTCGGCCCGGCCATGCCGACTACACCTACTGGGCGAAGTACGGCCACCGCGACCACCGCGGCGGCGGCCGTTCGTCGGCGCGCGAGACGTGGGGCCGCGTTGCGGCGGGGGCGATCGCCCGCAAGATCCTGGAGACCGCCGGCGCCCAGGTCTACGGCTTCACCCGCGAGTTGGGCGGGGTCGCGATGGAATCGTTCGACCGGGACGAGATCGAGCGCAACCCGGTCCGATGTCCGGACTCGGCCGCGGCGGCGCGGATGGTGGCCGCGATTGAGGAGGCGAAGGCGGCCAACGACAGCCTAGGCGGGGTGGTCGAGGTCCGAGCCAGCGGTGTCCCGGTCGGCCTCGGCGAGCCGACCTTCGACAAGCTCGACGCCCTGATCGGACAGGCGATGCTCTCGATCCCAGCCACCAAGGGGGTCGAGATCGGCCAGGGCTTTGGAGTTGTCGGCGCGCGCGGCTCGGAGAACAACGACGCCTTCTACGTCGAGGACGGCCGAGTGCGCACGCGCACGAACACCGCCGGCGGCAGCCTCGGCGGCATCTCCTCCGGCGAGGAGATCGTCGTCCGTGTCGCCGTCAAGCCGACCTCCTCCGTCGCCCGGCCCCAGGAGACGGTTGATACCTCGCTCCGGCCGCGCACTGTCGTCGTCGAGGGTCGGCACGATCCCTCCGTCTGCCCCCGCGCCGTGCCGGTCGCCGAGGCGATGCTGGCGCTGGTGCTGGCGGATCTGTACTTGCTCAATCGGGCGGCGCGAATCTGAGCTTCAACTCTCAGCGGTTCTACGGCGTCGACCATCGGACGAATAATGTGAATTTCATGTCCATCGGCACCGAGCAATCCATCTGGTGGTTCATGAGATCCTCCACGACGACGCCGTGGTGTGTGATACGTACCGAAGACGACGTCAAGGAGTCCGAACGACGCGAGCCCGGCGGATGCTCGATCGTCGTTGACCGGATGCGGGGCGAAAAGTACGTCTCGATCCCCCTGTCGCGCGACCTGCGTCGCTAGCGAGCGGCGCGTCAATCCGCGGCCCCCGGAGGCGTCCTTCGATGAGCGAGCGTGAAGCGCATGGGCGCGACCGCATCCCGGGCTTTGCCTGAGAGAAGGCAGATGTAGTGGGGGCCTACGAATTCATGGATGACCGGGGCGGGTCGTCGCGGGCGGAGCTTACGACCCCGCCCCAATTTCAATCCGACGATCTGCTCTCTCCAGATGTTCGGATGAGGGTCGGTGACGTGTGGGCCGCCGAGCGGTTGAACGAGGGAGAGAGCCGGAGGATCGTGCTGGCTCGTGGCTGCGGGAGCAGGGTCGATAAGCAGCCGGCGAGAAGACGGTGACGAAGGCATCCCGGCGCTCTGATACCGCTTCACCGTCAGCTCGGCGTCACCTCCGCCGTGACGATCAGCCGCTCGGAGAGGTCCTCGAATGGGTCGAGATCGTAGCCGCCGTAGATCCGCCACTCGGCGAAGCCGGTCAACTCGAGCATCAGCTCCAGCTCAGCCGGGTGGACGTAGCGCATCGGATAGCCGGTTGCGGTTCGACGAACGGTCCCATCCCCCGTGAGGCGGTCGTACCAGAGTTCCGTGTCGATCCGCTGCGTCGATGGGGCGACGCGCCGGGCGGCAAACTTGTCGACCCGGTCCCCGGACGCAAGCCGCCAAGTCCCCTCGTGAGCGACGCCCTGCTCGAGGCTACGGAGCGCTTCCGGGCTGGGGTTCAGCACGTCGATCACGAGCTGGCCGCGCGGATCGAGGACACCACGGGCAGCGGCCAGCGCCTCACGCTGAGCGGCGGCGGTCGGGAGGTGGAGCAGGCTGTTGAGAGCGACGATGACGAGGCCGAAGGGTCCCCCCGGGGCCGCGCCCGCGTCGGTCATCCCGCCGCGATGAAGCGTGACTCGCGGGGCGACACCCGCTTCGTCTACCGTAACCGCGGCCCGGTCGAGCATCGGCCGTGAGAGGTCGAGGCCGGTGATCCGGTGTCCGGCGTCCGCCAGCGGGACGAGGAGACGGCCGGTGCCGCAGCCGAGCTCCAGGATTGGGTCGCCGACGACCAGCGCCAGATTCAGGTAAAGGTCCAAATCGTCGACGTAGCCGGCGTGCTCGAGGTCGTACAGCTCGGGCAGATCGGCGTATGGATCGGCGCTCGGGAACGGGTTGATCATGTCCCGATTGTAACGGGCGATGCGGGAGGGCAACGTCCGACGGCCGAACCCGGGGTCCCCGGCGTTCCTGCCACGATCCCCACCGGGAGCTCCATCGGTTCAGGCCGGAGACGATTTCTCGGGTGGCGTCGGTAGAAGGGTCACCGCTCGCCGAACGTATTGGCGGGCAGGCACGGCGGGCCGTACGCGTCGTTCGTAAACGGCGGTGGTTTGAGGGAGGAGCCGGGGGACCGCGATGCCTGCGGAACCTGACCTTTGAGAAGAAGCCGGCTCCCCTCCGAGTAGCGCGAAGTGGGGGCGTCCGCTCCGCGGCTTCGCCGCTTCGCCAGCAACGCCGCGTCGTTACGGCTCCTGGCGGGTGCCCTCGACGCAGAGTTCTCGCCGCTGCAGGTCCCGTCGCTACAGAAGCTTCCACCCGCCGGGGCGCAGCAGGGGAGCGGGCCTTCCTCCTCGATCTCGTCGGTTCTGCAGAGGGGCCCGGCGCATCACTCGGCGTCCGTCGCGCAGGCACCCGTCTCCAGGCGACGGCACCGAAAGGCGCCGTCCCCGGCAAGCCCGTGATCGCCCGAGGCGGCTGCGCCGACAGCCGGGCTACACCCCGAGGAGTCGGTGGATCGCGAGCCGGGCTACGGGCCGCCGTCCTGTGCACGCGCGACGGGTAGGCGCGCCACCGCGCAGACCACCGCCTCCGTGTCCAGGAGACCGGCAAGGACACGTCGATGGCACGCGCCGTTCGCGGATGCGCGCGCCGGATCGCCCACCCTGCGGCCGTGCATGACAATCATCTCCCCCGAGATGCGTACTGTTTCGAAGATGTGAACGCTAATCGAGATGGTACGTTCATTTTTTGGTTCGCATTACCGAGTTTCCCCTGATCACTGCCAAGGGTCCGCGTCCCAAGAGTACGGACAGCGTGTGTACGGCCGATCCGTCTCCGGAAAGTCGTGCGTCGTCGACTCCGCCGTCGGGAATCACTGATGAGCGAGCGTTACCGGATTGACGTCGACCGGGTCGCGCCCTATAGTCGGCCAGATGGCTACCCGCACCGCCCCCGCAAAAGCGACGCAAGACCAGAACGACACGCGCCGCGCCGACCGGGTCGTGACGAGCAACCGTCGGGCGTTCTACGAGTACCACGTCGCGGAGACGGTCGAGGTCGGCATCGTCCTCTCCGGGACAGAGATCAAGTCGATCCGAGAGGGGAAGGCAACCATCTCGGAGGCGTACGCTCGGATCGACGGCGACGAGCTCTGGCTGATCGGCGCCCACATTGCCCCCTACCGCCACGGCAGCCATGCCAACCACGACCCCGATCGAACCCGCAAGCTCCTCGCGCACAAGGCGCAGGTTAGGGATCTGCGCGCCCAGATCGAGCAAAAGGGGATGACGCTGGTCCCCCTCCGGCTGACCTTGCGGCGGGGCCGGGCCAAGATCGATCTCGGCGTCGCCCGCGGCAAGAAGCTCTACGACAAGCGCGCCAGCGAGGCGGAACGGGAGTCGCGGCGCGACGTGGAGCGGGCGCTCCGGGAGCGGGCCTAGCGGCACCGCCGGCCGGGACCACATTCGGGAAAGGGGCCCGGCCGTGGTGTTGCACGTCGTTCTCGTCACGCCCAAGGACGACGCCGAGCCGACCTCGATCGAGGAGCTCGAGCGCGCCATCGTCGCTCTGGGTGCGCTGATCCCCGGCATCGCCGACGTCCGCTTCGGTGCCAACGACAGCCCCGAGGGCCTGGGACGCGGCTACACGCTCGGCTTCGTCGTCACCTTCGTCGACGCCGAGGCACGGGATGCTTACCTGCCCCACCCGGAGCACCGGCGGGTCGTCCCGCTGGTTGACGCGGTCGCGCGCGAGGTGCTGGTGTTCGATCTTCCCGGTTGACGCCCGCCCACTCCCCGCGGGACCCCGTGCGGTCGCGAGGCCAGGGTTGGTGGATGGCGCCGCTACGTGGCATACTTAGCCTTGGCTTGCGGGGATGTTTGGTTTCGACAGGGTCGTAGGTTCGTCAGTTGCACGCCGAGGCGCCCGGGCCCTCGTAAAAACGGGCACAAAAAGTAATTGGCACCCAGCCTCTTGCTCTCGCTGCCTAAGTCACAGACCTCTAGGTAGCGCGTCCGTCCGGACCTTCCCCTTCCGGGACCGGGTACGGGCGTCATCAAGGAAGGGTGCGGCGGCGGAGTTTGCCGGAGCGCAACCGCCAAAGGCAGTCCGGCTTACCGCGGTGGCACCCGGTCGACGGGGGGCCGCATCGGCACACAAAGCGTCGACTAAGCGTGTAGGATACCGGCGGCCGAACATTCTGGACGGGGGTTCGACTCCCCCCATCTCCACCCTAGCCAGCGAGGCCCACCGGGGAACCGGTGGGCCTCGCGCTTTGTGTTTGAGCGCGAGGCGATCGCGAGCCGTTAAGGAGTGGACCGCTCCGGCCGGTCGGGGCTGCGGCCCGATCGCATCGGCGTGGGCCGGAAGAACCAGCGATTGACCGGCCGCCCTGCCACGAGGTGCTCGCAGACGATCTCCTCGATCGCCTCGGCCGTCAAACCGTTGTAGAACACGGGGCCGGGGTAGACGTTCATCGACGGGCCGTAATCGCAGCGGTTGCGGCACGTGGCGACGATAACGTCGATCCGGTCGGCGATACCGGCACGCGCAACCGCCGCTTCGAGGACGGGAAGGAGCGATCGACCGCCGCGCGGCGTGCAGTGCGGACCGAAGCAGAGGTGGACGCGGTAGCGCTCCCCCTCCCCGGTCTGCTCGACGACGCTATGCCCTACGTCGTCCATCCAGGTCGCTTTCATCCGGGGGGTGAGCTGTCGTCTCCGTGCGGATGAGCCGGTAGTCACCCTCCCCGATCGGGTGAACGTTTCCCTGGAAAGCGAGCGTCCAGTTCGCCGCGGGCCACTTGGCCGCGTGGACCATTCGGCGGGCGACGGGCTCCGCCGGGAGGGGCGCGTCCTCCGGGAGGACCAGATCCGGGGAGATGGGAACGCGGAACGGGTAGCCTTCGGCCGCCTTCATCGGGTCGGCGCTGGACCAGATCGGCTCGTGGCTCTCGAAGTACGCTGCTTCCACGGTAGCGATGGCGCCGAAGGCCTTGAGGCCGGTCAGGTCATACACGAGCTTATCGCCCGGCCGCATCCGTTCCGCCTTCCTGCGGTGGCGCGATTTGATCCCCTGAAGGGTGAAGCCGAGCTCCGCCGTTCGCCGGAAGTTGTCGGGCGACCCGACGATAATCCAGTGGGCTGGCTCATGGGTCTCGGTCGTCAACGGCGGCATCTCCTCTCCCCGGCCCGGCGAGCGGCGAGTATCGCATGCGCCGGATTGGTGAATGGTCAGGCCGCCGGCCATGTCAGGCGACCGGGGTGGCGCCTCCGATCAGACTGTTGTCCCCGGAGAGAGGGACAGATGGGATGGGTCCCTCCGTCGTCCCCATCGCTCCTGTAGCGGACTGACTGGGCAAGAGGGCCGCGTCGCTCCCGTGCGATACTGGAGGATGCTCGTGACCGTTGTCGCCGGTACCGCTGCCGGTCGGGAGACCAGGCGATGAACCGCACGTCCCTCGTCGAACGATTGGAAGGCATCCTCGGACCGGGCGGCGTCTTCCACCGCCCCTCGGACCTGCTCGTCTACGAGTACGACGGGAGCGTTGACGGCGCGGTCGACACGGCGCTGCCGGCCGCCGTCACCCTACCGACCACGACGGAACAGGTGGCGGCGATCGTTCGCCTGGCTCACGAGGCGGGTCTCCCCGTCACCGCACGCGGCGCCGGGACCGGCCTCTCCGGCGGTGCCGTCGCCCAGCAGGGGGGCATCATCGTCTCCCTTACCCGAATGGACCGGATCGTGGAGATCGACCGGGCAGACCGAACCGCGCTCGTCGAGCCAGGCGTGATCAACCTGGAACTGTCGGAGACGACCCTGCCTCAGGGCTACTTCTTCGCACCCGACCCGTCCAGCCAGCGCGCCTGCACGATCGGCGGCAACGTCGCCGAGAACTCCGGTGGCCCGCACTGCCTCAAGTACGGGGTCACGACAAACCACGTCCTCGGCCTGGAGGTTGTCCTCCCGGATGGCCGGATCGTCTGGACGGGTGGGCATGCCGACGGCGGCCCCGGCTACGACCTGACGGCGGCCATGGTCGGTTCAGAGGGGATGCTCGGCATCGTCACCAAGGCGCTGGTGCGGCTGACGCCGGCGCCGGAGGCCACCCTCGTCCTGCTCGCCGCTTTTGGCGACGTTGACGCCGCCTCTCATGCGACCTCCCGCGTCATCGGCGCCGGGATCGTGCCCGCGGCGCTGGAACTGATGGACGCCCTCACCATCCAGGCCGTGGAGCCGGCGTACCACGCCGGCTACCCGCTCGACGCCGGCGCCGTCCTCTTGATCGAAATCGACGGGGTCGTCGAGGACGTCCGTGCCCTCGGCGAGGAGATCGCGGCCATCTGCCGCGAGGCGGGGGCGACCGAGGTCCGCTCGGCGACCGCCCAGGCGGAGCGGGATCTGCTCTGGAAGGGGCGGAAGATGGCCCTCGCCGCGATGGGCCGGCTCGCCCCCAACTACTACCTGCACGACACCGTCGTTCCCCGCTCCAAGCTGCCGGCGACCCTGCACCGCGTCGACGAGATCTCGCGGCATTTCGATCTGCCAATCGCCAACGTCTTCCATGCCGGCGACGGCAACCTCCACCCGCTGATGCTCTTTGATCGGCGTCGCGCCGGCGACGTGGAGCGGGTGCTGGAAGCGAGCAAGGAGATTCTGCACTACTGCGTCGAGGTGGGCGGCGCGCTCTCCGGCGAGCACGGAATCGGCACCGAGAAGCGGGACTACGTCACGCTGGTCTATAGCGCCGACGACCTGGCTGCGATGGCGGGGATCAAGAACAGCTTCGATCCGGCCGGTTGCTTCAACCCGGAGAAGCTCTTTCCGAAGGGGTACATGTGCGGCGAGGTCCGTGCCCTTCGTGCTCAGGCGATGGCGCAGAAGCTTGGCATTTATGCGTTCTGAGCCGGACGATCGGGGGGGCGCGGTCGGCGGGATCGATGGCGAGTTACCGGCTTCGATCGACGGGCTCACGCCGTCCACCTTCGTCGCTCCGGCCACCGCTCAGGAGGTGGCCGAGGTCCTTGCCGACGCGGCAGAGCGCGGTCTGGCAGTTGCCCCGGTCGGGGCCGGCACCGCGCTAGCACTCGGCAACCCGCCGGACCGTCTCGACCTGGTGCTCTCGACCGCTCGCCTCCGGGAGGTCATCGACTACGAGCCGACCGATCTCGTCCTCTCGGTCGGCGCCGGCGCCCGCCTCGGCGATGTCCAAACGGTGCTCGCCGAGCACGGCCAGGAGCTGCCGATCGACCCGCCCCGCGGCGATGAGGCGACGATCGGCGGGCTGATCGCGACGGGACTCGCCGGACCGCGTCGCCTCGCTGCCGGAACGCTGCGCGATCTCCTGATCGGCGTCGCGGTTGCCCATCCGAGCGGGACGGTGACCAAGGCGGGCGGGATGGTGGTCAAGAACGTGACCGGTTTCGACCTGCCGCGCATCTACCACGGTTCACTCGGCACCCTCGGCATAGTCGTCTCCGCGAACTTCAAAGTGCTGCCGCTACCCCGCGCCGAGGCGACGGTCACGGCGGCGGCACCGTCGTGGGAGGCGGCGGTCGCGGCCGCGGAACGACTCCGGTCGAGCCGGCTGGACCCCGCCGCGCTCGATGTCATGAGGCGGGACGGCGCCTGGAGCATCGGCGTCCGGTTGATGGGGCGGGAGGCAACGGTGGGTGGTCTCGCCGACGAGGCGCGTGCTCTGCTCGTCGGCGAGACGGCGGTCGCGACGGGTGCCGAGAGCGCGGCGTGGTGGCGAGGCTACACGGCGGACCAAGCCGCGATCGCTCAGGGCGACGACGTGGTTGTCCGGATCTCCGTGCGTCCCCGTGCCGTGGGCGGGCTTATCGGCTCGCTCGTCCGGCTGGAAGAGGAGCAGGAGGTCCAGGTCGGCTACCTCGGCGCCTCGGTCGGGGTCGGGTCGGTCGTCCTCCGGCTCCGCCTTGCCGGGGACAACCCCGCGTCGCGCCTGGCGGCGCTCCGCGAAGCGCTGCTGACGCTCGCCGACCAAGTGGTCGTACTGGCCGCGCCATCGGCGTGGAAGCGGGGCTTCGACGTCTGGGGTCGCCCGCCGGAGACGATCGACGTGATGCGGTCGCTGAAGCATCAGTTCGACCCCGTCCGGGTGCTGAACCCCGGACGTTTCGCCGGGCGTATTTGATGGGGAGTTGGGGCGTGATCGATATCGGCGTTGGCCGCCGCCGAGGATGACGGTTTCGCATCGCACAGAAAGGTCAGAGCATCATGGCGGTAGCGGTTGAGGCCCAGGGAAACCTGCTCCGGTTAGCCGGCTACTCCGGGCACGACGTGCCGGAGGACGACCTGCTTCGAGCGTGCGTCCACTGCGGCATGTGTCTACCGTCCTGCCCGACGTACCGCCTGACCGGGCAGGAGATGTCGTCCCCGCGCGGACGGCTCTGGTTGATGAAGTCGGTCGCAGACGGCCGTCTTGACCTGCTCGACCCGATCTTCGACGAGCAGATGTACCAGTGCCTGAACTGCCGGGCCTGCGAAGCGGTCTGTCCGTCCGGCGTCCACTACGGACCGCTGGTGGAGGCGGCCCGCTCCCAGTTGGAGCAGCACCGCCCGCGCCCGTTCTGGCAACGCGCGGTGCGCGGGCTGGCGATGGGATGGCTGTTTGGGGAGACGAAGCGGCTGCGTGCCCTGGTCGGCGGGCTACGTTTCTATCAGCGGACGAGACTGGATCGCGCGGTCCGCCGAACTGGCGTGCTGCGCCTGCTCCGGATGGAGGAGTTGGAGGCGATGCTGCCCCCGGTCGCCCGACGCGCGTTGGTGCCGGGACGGGAGCGGTGGACGGCCGACGATGGGGGGCGCTCGGTTCGGCTCTTCAACGGCTGCGTGATGGGGACCGTCTTCGCCGACACGAACCGGGCAGCGGCCCGCGTCGTCGCCCGCAACGGCGCCGCCGTTGACCTTCCGGTCGGCCAGCAGTGTTGCGGCGCCCTCCACGTTCACGCCGGGATGATGGACGAGGCCCGGACCCTGGCCCGCCGGAATATCGACGCCTTCGAGGCATCCGGGGACGATCCGGTCGTCGTCACCGCCGCCGGCTGCGGTGCCGCGTTGAAAGAGTACGGCTACCTGCTCAAGGACGACCCGGACTACGCGGACCGCGGCGCCCGGTTCAGCGCCCGCGTTCGCGACGTGACCGAGTATCTGGCGGAGGGGGACCTCGTACCTCCGCCACGAGCGGTTCGGCGCACCGTTACCTACCAGGAGCCGTGCCACCTGGTCCACGCCCAACGCATCTCGACCCAACCGCGCAAGCTCCTCCGCGCGGTCCGCGGCCTGACGCTGATCGAGATGAAAGAGTCGTCCCTCTGCTGCGGCAGCGCCGGCGTCTACAACCTGATCCGGAAGGAGATGGCCGACGACCTGGGCGATCGCAAGGCCCGCCACGCGATCGAGACGACGGCAACGGAGGTCATCACCGCCAACCCCGGTTGCGCGATGCAGCTGCGCGCCTCGCTGGGCCGTAACGGGAGCACCGCCCATGTCCGGCACGTCGTCGAGCTTCTCGACGAGGCCTACGGCGGACCGAGGACCAAACCTGCCGTGGGGGGCGAGTCGCGGCGGTGACCGCGCGCCGTGGGCCGGCCGGGGGCAGTACGGCCGAGCCGGGCGATAGGGATGCGGCGGCTTGAGCCGACAGAGAAGTTCGCTCGCAGTTCGCGGGTCGAAGTCACCCCCGCTTCCCTGCCGTCTGGAGGCAGGGCGGGTTTATGTTGGCCAGCGTCGGGAGTAACAAAAGGCTCCTCGATCCGGTTGACGAGCGAGGGGGTCGCAACGCGCCCATGTCTCCGCTTCAGTAGAACCGGGCACGGATCCTTCGCCACCGCCCTCCAGCCCCTACCCCCGGTCTCAGAAGAGGTCGGTCACTAACTCCGCCGCCGCCACCTCGTCGACGGCTTCGTCATCGTTGCGGGCTTCGATCGGAAAGGACATCGTCGCAACCGTCCCGGTCTCACCGGAGCGGATTGCGAAGGTACCGTGCAGGTCAGACGTGACCAAGCGCTGTACGATCCGCATCCCCAGGCCCTTGCTCTGCGCCGGGTCGAAGCCGTCTGGCACCCCGATGCCGTCGTTCGCGACCTCGATCCGGGCCTGGCCGTCAAGGCGATCGCCACGGATCGTGATCTTGCCGCGCCGCCGGCCCTCGAAGCCGTGGGAAACGGCGTTCGAGACCAGCTCGTTGATCAGGAGGGCAAGGACGGTCGCTTGACGCGAGGGGACCGTCACGTCGCTCGGCGTGACCTCGAAATCGACCGTCAAGCCGGGCGGGATCAAGGTGCCGTACGCCTCGTCGGCAACGTGCCGGGCGATCACGTCGACAGTGGTGCCAGCCAGTCGGCTCTCGTCGCTGAGCAGATCGTGGACGGCCGCGATGGCCTGGACGCGGCTGACCGCCTCCCGCAGGTGGACGGCCCACGGCGCGTTCTCCTCCTGCCGAAGGTGGATCGAGAGGAGGGCGGCCACGGTCTGCAGATTGTTCCGGACCCGGTGGTGCATCTCCTGGAGAAGGGCCGAGGCGGTCTCCAGACCGCGCTGGGCGTCCTGGTAGAGGCGCGCGTTCTCAATCGCGAGGGTGGCCGAGTCGGAAAACGCCTGGAGCAGGCCGAGCTCGTCCTCGGTCAGTTCAGCACCTGGGCGCATTCTGAGGCAGAGAGCCCCGAGCGTTTCCCGCGCCGAGCGGAGTGGCAGGCAGAAGAGCCGGCTCGTCTGGTCGACGTAAGCGTCGTCGATCGCCGCGGGCGAGCCGGACCGGACCACGTCCCGGATCACCTGGTCGCGGTACCCTTCGTCGACGAACTGACCCGCCGAACCGACGCGGTACTCGACCGTCGGCGCCGCGTCGGTGGGAGCGCCACTGCCCCGCCGGGGCAGGCGAAAAATCACCGCCGCCTCCGCGTCCATCAGCTTGACCGCCTGCTCCGCGATCAGCCGTAGCACGTCCGAGAGGTTCAGGGTCGAAGCGATGGTATGGGAGACGCGCTGGAGGGTGCCGAGCTCGGCGACCTTGCGGCGGAGCCGGGCGTCGGTCCGGCTGTAGAGCCGCGCGTTCTCGATGCTGATCGCGAGTTCGCCAGCGACGGTCTTCAGGAACGCGATCTCGTCGGCGGCGAACGTTCGGTGGTTGACCGTCAGAATGTTGAGCACGCCGACCAACCGGGTCGGATTTGGTCCGCCCGGAATCAGCATCGGGACGGAGACCTGGGATGCGTACAGGTCCTCGCCGGTGGCGGGAAAGGGATGGAATGCCGGGTGAGCGTGCGCGTCGGGCGCGGCAACGACGCGCCCCTCGGCGGCGGCGAGGCCGGTGATACCGACGCCGGGGCGGATGGTCACGGCGCCGACGGCGGCGGCGTTCAGACCGACGGCGGCCCGTAGCGCGAGCGAGTCAGTCGCCTCGTCGTGGAGGAAGACGGCGCATGCGTCGCTGCCGGTCGTCTCCGCGACGACGCGGACGCTCGTCTCCAGCATCTCGGTCAGCTCCAGGTTACTGGTGGCCGCGCGGTTGATACGGTGGAGGGCCGCCAACCAGGGGAGCCGATCCGCGTCGAGCGACACGTCGTCACCGGCTTCTCCGGCACGCTCCGCCCTATGGTAAGCGCGTGAGAGCCCGGCCAGGGCAATGCCGGCGGCGAGCATCGTCGACGGGTCGCCGGCGTCACCGCCAGCGCGGTCAAAAAGGGTCTGCAGGGCATCGACGGCCGCGGCCATGGCGTCCTCGAGCGGGAGTCGGCCCCGGCCCGCTTCCCGCCCGAAGGCGCCGAAGGCGTCGCGCAGCGGTTGGGTTCCCGAGAGCGCGGCCGAGCCGTTTGCGCGGTAGGCGACGAGCAGATCGGCGGCCAACCTCGCCGCGAGGACGTGGATCGAGGAGGTCGTCACGGTGGATGGTCCTCGGCTAGTGCGCGCTCGGCGGGCAGAGTCCGTCAGACCGCATTGGTCTGCTAGCCCCCTCCGATGGTAGGCGGCAACCTGCCGCGCTGTCATCCCAGCGGGGGATAAATGCTCTCTTCGCCGCACTCCCGGGGGCCCGCGCTCCAACGCTGTCCATGCCGGCGACACGAAGCGGATCCTGCGCGGCAGCGTCCCGCGTCACGCGTCCCGCGTCGACTCCTGCTAAAGATGGTCGTCGAACCAGCCGAGCAGATGGTGAAGGCGCGCCAGGCGGCGGCTCGGCTTGCCGGTGCGGGAGAGGTTGTGGTCTTCCTCCGGGATGCGGACGAAGCGTACCTCGCGGCCGAGCCGCTTCAGCGCCGTGAAGAGCTGCTCCGCCTGCTCGATCGGGCAGCGCAGGTCCCCTTCGTTGTGGATGATCAGGAGCGGGGTCGTCATCCGGTCCACGTAGGAGATCGGTGAGTGGCGGAGGAGCCGGTCCGAGTCGGCCCAGGGGGTGCCGCCGAACTCGTGCTCGCCGAAGTCGAAGCCGATGTCGCTCGTGCCGTACATGGAGTGGAAGTTCGATACGCAGCGTTGCGTTACGGCGGCCTTGAATCGGTCCGAGTGCCCGATCAGCCAGTTGGTCAGGTACCCGCCGTACGAGCCGCCGGTGACGCCGATGCGCTCCGCGTCGATATCGCCGCGAGCGAGGACGGCATCGAGGGCGCCGACGATGTCCGGGGTGTCCGCCTCGCCCCACTCCCCGCGGGTACTCGTGGTGAACGACTCGCCGTAGCCCGCCGAGCCGCGGGGGTTGGTGAAGAGGACGGCGTAGCCGCGGGCGGCCATCAGCTGCATCTCGTGGAAGAGGGCGTGCCCGTACATCGCGTGCGGCCCGCCGTGAATCTGGAGGATCAGCGGCAGCTTCACTCCCTCCGCCGCGGCCGAGCCGGGAGGCTTCATCAGCCAGCCCTGGAGCTCGAGATCGCCCGCCTGGCTGGGGAAGCGGAGCTCCTCGATCGGCGCCAGGGCGACCTCGGAGACGAACTCCCCGTTGTGGAACGTGATGGGGCACTCGTTGGTGCCGATCGCGTCAGCCCGGAAGAGCTCGAAGGGATGGGACGCATCGCCCGCGAGAAAGACGAGGCCGTGTCCCTCTGCGGCGAGAGCAAACCCGGCCACGCGGCGATGGCCGGTCGTCACCGGGGTCACCGTACCGCTCGCCAGGTCGACCCGGTGGACGTGGGTCGTGCCCTGGTCCGAGGCGAGTGCCAGGACAGCCGAGCCATCGGTCGCCCAGACCGGCCGTTGGTCGCCGCCGGCGGCGACGTCGCTCATCCCGTAGTCGCCGAAAGAGCGGTCCCAGGTGGCCGTGTGGTTCGTTGGCTCGCCCCCCGCGGCAGCGACGGTCCAGACCGCTGCGTTCTTGCCGCCGGTGACGGCGTCCCGGTGCCCGAGGAAGGCGAGGCAAGTGCCGTCCGGCGACCACGCCGGGGAAGTGAAGCGGGCGTCCGCTTCGATGAGCGGCCGCGCGTCACCGCCCGGCGACGACGAACCGCCCCTCGATCACGTTCAGAGCGTCGTTGACGCCGACGCCGGTGAAGGCGAGCGTGAACCGGCCGCCGGGGCCGAGCGAGTTGGGCAGGAAGTTGGCGTAGAACGCGGTCGCCGGCACGCCCCTCTCCGGGTTGGCGAGCGTGCCGTAGGACACGGTCCGCCACGGGCCCCAGGGCGTCGGCGCCTCGAACACGCCGATCTTGCCGGCGAACGATCTCCCGTGCTCCGTGACCAGCAACCAGCGACCGAGCTCATCGGCGAAGACGGCCGAGGAGAGCCAGCTCACGCCTTGCCGGTCGACGAAGACCGGCCTCGAGTCGGCCTGCTGCCCGCTCCAGACCGGGGCGCCGCCCCCGTGCTCCCCCGCGAAGAACTCCCACGTGTCCGGTCGCATCAGGTCGGCGTCCTTGGCCGCGCGCAGGAGGTGGACCTCGCCGCCGGCCGGGCCCCGGTGCAGGCCGAGGCCGCTGGCCCTCACGTACCCGGGGCGGTAACCGGCGACGTAGCCGACCGGCGCGTGCCGGGTCGCGTAGGCGTAGACGTGGTCCGCGCCGGCGTTGTCCCGGCCGGCCTGCGCGAACATCGGCGAGAGCAGCCGGGGCGTGTCCTCCGCGGCGAAGGCCCAGGGGGCCTCGGTCCACTCGGCGAGGTCCCCCGGCGCGCTGCTGTAGAGCCGCGCCTCGTCGTACATCTCCACGCCAGCCCCCGGGACCACGAACAGGTGGAGCCTGTCCCCGAGTGCCAGGACCGACCAGGACTTGCCGTGCAGCCCGCCCTCGCGGCAGGGCACCGCGCGGCGCGGGAGCCTGCGGGTGTCACGCAGCCCGCCGATCCGGGGGAAGCAGTCGCCGACCAGCGGCTCGAGACCGCCGATCAGGTTCTGGCCCCAGAGCGTGGCGACGGTGCTGCCGGTGAGCCTCGCGACGCCGATGCTGACGTAGGCCCGCCAGGCCGCGTCGGGGCCGAAGCCGCCGCCGTCGCCCCAGGTCGTGTAGAGGTTGCCGTCCGCGGCCCAGGTGGTCGGCCAGTTGTCGCTGCCCGGGGCGGCCCGGCCGAAGGTCGACCAGTCCAGGACCATCTCCGTGAGGCGCTCGCTCCGCGGGTAGGGCGGTGCCCCGGTGAGGGTGCCGTCCGCGGCCGCCCACGCCAGCAGCCCGAGGCCGAGCGCGAGCTCGGCGGCGCGGCGCGCCGTGCGCGCCGTCCAGCGGCTGGGGAGGGTCACGAAGCGCATCGTCCTGCCTCACCGCGGCCTCGGGGAAGGCTGTCGCCCCTGTCAGGCCGGCACGGATCGGTTGCTAGCGCACTGCCGCGTTCAGACGGTCCGATTTGTCGGCGATCCGGTTCGAACCCTTGGCCCAGACGAAGGACGCGGAGGCGTCGT
>CADCWL010000018.1 GCA_902806405.1 uncultured Thermomicrobiales bacterium
CCCGGAGGCCGAGGGCAGCGGCGGCCGCTCCGGCGGCGGCCGCCCGCAGTGCCGCGCGCCGCGGCACGCCGCGCGCCAGGACCTTCGCGAGCGCGTCGAAGCGTTGTCCGTCCATGGCCTCACCTCCGCGGCCAGTGGCCGCCGTGTCGCGTCGCGTCCGTTCACGGCCGGAGCCGACCGCGCCTCGGACGCGGCCCACGAACGAATCGGTTCTGGGCGACGCCAGGCCCCCGACCTCGTGTTCGGACTCGCCCCAGCCGACAACTCCGAGCAAGGCCGCTCAGCCCAAACTCGTCCTTACACACCTGCCGCATCGGCGAGCCGATTATCCCGTTGGGGCGGTTGGTGGGCGGCGGCCTCCCAGCCCCTGATCGACGTGCCCGGTCCACCCCGAATGACGATCGATCAACTTACTGCAAATTGTATGGCCGATAGAGGTGTAGTTCATCACACAAAAGAGCTAGATTTGGGCGACGATTGATGGCCCGTGGCCGGTCTTGTCGCGTCGCCCCCGAAAACCAATCCACAGGTCATCGGGAACCTCATCCCGGTGATTGGCTCCCCATCTCCTGGGCCACGCGAGTGGTGGGGTTTGCGGCCTCCGGCTCGCCCCGAAGGAGGTCGGCATGCGGCGGACCGAGCGAAACGGCCAGCGCAAGACCTTCGAAAAGACGTCCACGGGAACGCAGCCGGCGGCGAAAAGGGCGCGTGGAGCCTGGCGATCCGAGTAGTGTGGGGCACTGTGTGCGGGCGCCTCAGGGCTCGTAACGTTGGACCGGAGACCGAATCATCGCCGACGAGGCGGAGGCGTAGCACTTCCCGGAACACCGTCGCCAACCGGGACGGCGGGCGGGACGTGGCTTGCCACGTCCCGCCCGTTACCTGACACGTCGGTCGATCTGCGCCCGGGTATCGACCGGAGCACTGTCGAACGGCCGACCAATCTGGGGTCGCGACGATCCCAACGCCCCTTTGCCCAGGGGGATCAGCAGCTAGAGCACGGCCGAATCTGTGGCTGGCAGTCCTGCGACGACGTCCGTTCCGGGCCTGACCCCCGTGGCGTCGCGCCGGGACCCCACCAAGTGCTGGCTCGCTCCCGACATGGAGCGCAGCCGCAAGAGGGCCCACGCGCCGGTGACGACCTGGGTCAGCAGCCAGGCGACGGCCATGCCACGGAGGCCGTAGGCGAGACCGGCTGCCGCCGCGGCCCCGACGCCCACCAGTCCGCTGCAGGTTCCGGTGATAATCGCCTCCGCCAACTGCTGGCGGGACCGGCACGCCGAGAAGTACGCCTGAACGAACGCGAAGGGGAAAACCGCGACGGCAAGGATGCGCAGTGGCGTTGTACCGCCCTCCGCATAGCCGGGACCGAGGAACGACAGCATGAACGGTCCCACGATCGCGGCGCCGACCGCGCCCATGGCGCCAACGGCGAGCGACAAGCCGAGGCCGCGCCGGACCGCAAGCCCCAGGTCGTCGGGTCGGTGCGCCGCCTCCGCGAAGAGTGACAGCCCGACCTGGACGGGGATGACGTAGACCACCCAGGCCATCATCCAGACGGCGTACCAAATCGCGTTGGTCTCCGGTGAGAGCAACTCCGTGACCATGATCGGTAGGATCGAACCAGGCGCCCGCTCCGTCACTGTCAACGCCCAGTTCGGCAGGCCAACCCCGATCAGTTGTGCCGCCAATCGACGGTGGAGGCGAGGTCGGTAGCGGTAGGCCGGGAGCGAGCGGCGCAGTTGGACGTAGCCGAGCGCGACGCTGGTCAGACCGCCACCGACCCACGCCGCCAGGATTGCCCCTGCGTCCGTCACCCCTCCGCCAAGCGGCAAGCCGACGACGATGCCGAGGGTCACAACCCCGAATACGGCTCCTCGCACCAGAACTTGGTCGCCCCGCCGGAGCGCCGTGCCGATCTGGTCGAACAGCACCCCGAGCGTGCCGAGCGCGCACATGGCAACGAAGGCAATCGCGTAGCCGGGGAGCGCAGCAACGACGCGCAGTTCGTGGAACAAGCCGGAGGCCAGCACCAGGAAAGCGACGGCGGCGACAAGCGAGGCGACACCGACGACGCCAATCGCCGTGTCGAGCAGGCCGGCGGGGCGGTCCTGGTACCGGGGAAAGAGCGTAATCACCGCCGCCCCGGCGCCGAAGAGGGCGAGCTGCACGCAGAGCATCATCGCCGAGACGGCCCCGGACGCCAGCCCCACCTCGGCGGGCGGGAGGAGCCGGGCGGCGATCAACCAAACCAGGAACCCGACACCCAACGTCGCCATCTTGCCGAGGATCAGGGCAATGGAGTTCAGGTGCATTGGCAGGGAGCGGCTTGCCGCTCCGCCGACCACCGTCGTCGCGTCGGGGGACCGCACGGAGAACGCAGCGCTACGAGGGCGCCTCATCGCCTTAGACCCGCCCCAGATCAACGCTCGGCTCTCCGAATCGAGTCCTGGCCTTGAGCCGATCCACGAAGGTCCCCAACATGGCGGTGTAGTTGAGGATCGCGTAGGTGACGTAGTAGGGGAGCCATCGGGGCTGGCGCCGGGCAAGGCTGAGCAGGATACCGCGCACGGCGCCCGCGGCGGGGATGCCCATCAGCATCCCGGCGCGCCAGCCGTACTTCAGGACCATCCGGGCAAGCCCCCGCCCGTCGTCGTCGAACTGCCCTCGCGCGCAGGAGAAGGTGTCGTCGAACCGGTGGGTGACAATGGTTCGCCGCGAGACGCCGAGCTTGGCTCCCGCCCGCTGCAGCCGCCACCGCAGCTCGATGTCCTCCCCCGAGGCGAAGCTCGCGTCGAGCTCATGGGCGAGCAGGGCGTCGCGCTGGAAGATGGTCGCCATCAGCCCAGGCCAGTGCTTGCTGCGGCCGTTGTTGTGGTGGTAGACCAGGGCTTGCCCCCAGTAGCCCGGCCCCGCGGCGCTGTGCAGCCCGGCTTGCAGGGCGGTGTACTGACCCTCCCGGAACTCCTCGAAGAGCAGAGCTAGGGCACCGTCGGGCAGCACGATGTCGACGTCGATGAGCGCCACGGCGTCGCTCGTCGCCGCCCGTACGCCCAGCATCCGGGCGGCCGCCACCCCCCGGTCGCCGTTGGCCAGGATCTGGACCGGGAAGCGCCGGGCGATCTCCACCGTGCGGTCGGTCGAGTTGCCGTCGACGATGATGATTTCTCGCGGCTGCGAGCGGACGATCGACGCGAGGCAGTCGTCGATGAAGCGCTCGGCATTGCGGACTGGGACGATGACGGACAGATCAAGCACGGGTTGGACCCCTTCCAGAGACACCGGGTGCGGCGGCCGAGGCGGCCCCGACGACCCTAACTGTCGACAAGACGGCCGGGCACCGGCCGCGTCGAATTCGGCTGCGTGGCGTTTCTCCTCCTGGTGCGGTGGCGGCCCCGCCCCGCCGCACCGAACGCGGGGGACTGCGCGGCTGCTCCTCCCTCGTCCCGCCCGGCGATCGCGGGCGGGCAAGACCCGCCGCGCCCTTGCGTCCGCCGGCAGCGCGAGCGTCCCGTTGCCCGGTCCGGCGGCGTGACGAGATCGGGAAGGGTAGCGCCGCGGCGTCCGGTAGGGTGGGCGACGCCATCGGGAGGGTGATCGATTGGAACCGCCCCGTGGCAACGAAGGTCAATCGTTCGCCTTCGGCCGCGCTGCCGTCCGGCGCACCGTGGCACTCCCCGCTCCCGAGGTCGGCGAAGGGCTGGCCTGGCTCCGCCACGAACTCCCAATCGTAGCCCGCGGGCCGCAGCGTCAACTTGAGGACACCGTAGGCCTCCTCGTCCCGCACCTCGCTCGCCGGCCGGATCTCCTCCCAGTCGGCGCCCAGCGACTTGCCGCCGGTGCCGACGACGAACTCGCGGACGCCGAAGGCGTCGTCGCGGTCCCCGTCGCCGTCCATCGGAGCGAAACGCTCGTAGTTGTGCTCGTGCCCGACGAGCACAACTTCTGCCCCCCCGTCGTAGAGCAGGTCCCAGAAGGGGTCGACGTCCTCGTCGTCGCCGTGGCGGGAGCCGGAGGTGAAGCGCGGCTCGTGCCAGAGCGCCAGAGTGCAGGTTGCGCCGCTGGCCGCGAGGTCGGCCCGCAGCCACTCGTACTGCGCGCTGCCGGGCTCGCAACCTCCGACCTCGTCGCAGTAGGAGTTGAGAAAGACGAGGTGCCAGGTGCCGACATCACGACTGAACCAGTTCCGCAGCGGGGCGGGGCCTGCGCGCTCGCCCCAGTACGTGTAGAAGTCGCCGCCGCCGTAGAAGTCGTGCGAGCCGCCGGCGACGACGTAGGTTTTGTCCTTGAACCGGCCCCAACTGCGGTCGTAGGAACGGGCATAGTTATCCAGGGTGCCCTCTTCGTACTGCATGTCGCCCAGGCCGAGCACCAACTCGGGACCGATCTCCTCGACCAAGCGGGCGGTGTGCTCCTGGCGGCAGTTGGAGGCGGTGCCCAGGCCGTCCTTGAACGAGCCGGACGCGGGGTCGCAGGCGACATCGCCGGCCGCGACCACCGTCACGGATTGGTCGCCGCGCGCGTCATCGCTTTCGCCGGCGAGTGGCTCCGCCTCCGCGTCCGCCGCCGTCAGCACCAGCTGCGGGGGGCGCGTTCCTTCCCGCGCCGAGAAATCGACCCCGTCCCCGCCGTCGGCGACGAGGACGAAACCGTAGCTGCCGTCGTTTGGCACGAACTCGGTCACGTCGTACTCGACCCAGGCGTCGGCCTCGATCGCCCCTCGGTCGTCGATCGCATCGCTGGTCCGGGACGGCCGTGCGTCCCAGGTCACCTCGGCCTCCGCCCACCCGGTTTCCGCCTCGTACACGGCCGGTCCGTCCTTCGTGGCCGACGCGGCGTAGAGCCGCAGCACCGCGCGCGTCACCCCGGTGTCCGCCCCGCTCACGTCGAAGCGCAGGTAGCTGCGAACTTCGGGGTCGCCGCCGCCGTCGGCCCGCAGCGCCGGATCGGCGCCGAAGTTGGTCTCGGGGCGCTCCTCCTCGACGCGCGCGTCGGCGCCGGCCGGGAACGTCAGCGGTGCGCCCGCGGCCGGTACCGCGGCCGTCGACCCGATGGCTGCGGTGCCCATCGGGTCACACAGTCTTCCGACCAAAACGACCGCAAGCAGCAGGCGGACGATGCGAGGGCCGGCAAGCGAGCGCGCCGGTGGCCGGCAAGCAGCGAAACCGACGACCGCCACGTGGGGCAGGGGAAAGCCGGGCAGCACCGGGTGGCCCTTGCTTTTGCCTGCCCTTCCCCCCCGGCAACCGGCGACCTCGACCCGGAACCCCACGCGCTACCTACTCCGAGCGATCGCGTCGTGGTGGCAGCGGCCCGTGCGGTCGCCACTCGCCTGCGCGACAATCCCGTCGTCTAAGTTCACAACCCGCTTGGTCGACGTCGCCTTGTTGCTCTCCGCGTCCGGACTGCTCAGCACCATCAACGTGCCCTTGCCCGGCGGAACGGCGCTGGCGGTCCGGCTTGAACGCGTGTCGCTACCCTTGCCATCTCGACGGCAGGGCGCCGAAGCGACGACATTGGGCCCGCGGTGGAGGCCGTCGCTGCCGGCGGTTCGATCGTGGTGGGCCGAGGGCACGAGTGCCGCCCGCCGCCCACGCCCGAAGCCTAACTCCGTTGGCCCAACTACCCATCCCGAAAAGGAGCTATTTCTCCCTAGCTCAATTGAGCTAGGGCAACGCGCCCAACTAGGCCGAGGCCCACCTCCCATTCCGTGGATGGTCGCCAGCGCCCGCCATTCCGGGCGTGCCTGAAGTACCGCGCGGCGACGGGGCGACGCCCAAGGCCATGGTCTAACCCCCGACGCGGCGCGGGTCCCAGCCGGTGTCGACGGCGAGCGGCGGGCTCGCCGCGCGGGCGATGTCATCCCACGGCACCAGTTTGAAGTTCTGGTTGTCGTCGCCGTTGCGATCGTCCTGGGCGACGAAGAGCCCGTTCGGGAAGGCGACGCCGAGGGCGGCGTTCGTCACGTCGAGGCCGTCGGTGTGGCTGACGCCGTCGACGGCGCCGGCGGTGACGGAGAACGTTGTCACGTAGGCGTTGCCGCCCCGGCGCTCGTAGACGACGAACTCGTCGCTGCCTTGACTCGAGGCCAAGAGGTAGCCGCCGCCATCGCCGCCGTAGTAGATGGCCAGGCCCTCGACGTCGGCGGTCAAGTGCCCGCCGCCGACGGCGTCGACCTCGGTCCGCTCGCCGCCCGCCTCGGGCTCCGCGCCGTACCTCCAGATGCCCACGTCCTCCTCGGCGACGTAGAGGTCGCCGGTGCCGTCGTCGGCGACGCAGCCCTCGGTCGTTGAGCCGACCGAGAGCGTGCGCACCTTGGCGGCGTCGACCTTTCCCGTCCCGTCGTCGAAAAGCTCCCATTGCTGGACGGTGCCGCTGCTGTCGCCGACGAAAGCGAAGTATCGGCCGCTGACGGGGCTGACGTACATGCACAACCCCGCGACGCCGATCCCGACGTCGATCGGCCGCACCGTGACGTCGTCGAGCTCGCGCGTGGCGGGATCGACCTGGTAGGCGCGCAGGCTGTCCGTGTCGGTGTCGCTGGTGACCACCAGAGCGATCCGCTCACCGCCGACCGGGAAGTTGTAGCGCAGGTCGACGTTGTTGGGCGTGCTGTCGGCGTAGTAGGCGAGCTCCTCTCCCGCCAGATCGTAGATGGCCAGGCCGCCGAGCTTGTCGGTGCCGACAATCGCGCTCCGGCCGGGATCGGTCGGGTGGATCCAGACGGCGGCATCGTCGGCGGCGTCGTCGCCGTGCCGGACCGGGGTCGTTTCCACCGAAGCGCGGATGGCCGCCCCGTCGCCGCCCGATCCGGGTGGCGGGGTCGGCGTCGACACCAGGGGGCCGCCGCCCCTGTCGTCGCCCGTGGCCACGACCAGTTGCGGCGGGTAGTCGGCCTCCCGGGCGTGGAAGTTGGCCCCATCGCCGGACTGGGGGAAGAGGGCGAAGGTGTAGACGCCGTTGCCGTCGACGACGCGCGTGACGTCGAGCTCGAGCCACCCCTCCTCGGCGATCGCGCCCGCGTCGTCGACGATGGCGCCGGACGGGGCCGGTTGGTCGTTCCACGTGACGTCGGCCTCCCGCCAGTCGTTGCCGGCGCGGTAGACCTGGGGGCCGTCCGCCGTCTCGCCCCCCGCGGCCACGTAGAGCCGCAGCGTCGCGCGCGAGACCCGGCCCGCCACGCCGCCCACGTCGAAGCGCAGGTAGCTGCGGACCTCGGGGTCACCGCCGCCGTCGGTTCGCAGCCCCGGATCGGCGCCGAAGTTGGCCTCGGGGCGCTCCTCCTCGACGCGGGCGTCGGCCGCGGCCGGGAAGGCCAGGCTCGCGGCCTCCGCCTGGGACGCGACCGCCGGCCAGGCAAGCCCCCTGGCCAGCGCGACCGCGAGCAGGAGGTGGGCAACGCCGCTGTGCGCGATCGCCGGGCCGTGGGCACGGTGGCGTCTCGGCGCCGGCCGGCCCCCATCGTGCCCAGCGCCTCGGCGGCGGACGATCGCGGTGACGTCTCGTCGCACCCAGCTACCTCCCCTTTATCTCGGCGTGGTAGTAGCGGCTGTTCTTGACCTCGCCGGCGATGACCACGATGCCGGTGGTCGAGTTCACGCTCTGCTTGGTGGAGGCGACGTCGTTGATCGTGGTGTCGGTGGCGTTCTCGATGACGGCGGGCGCTGGGGCGAGGGGCGGGCCGACGCCCCGACGGCGGCGATCCTCGGCAGCCGGACGGCGCAATCGACCCCGGAGAGCGGCGCCCGGGGCGGCTGGGACGGCCACAAGCGGCGGAAGGGGAGCAAGCGCCACCTGGCCGTCGACACGCTGGGCCACCTGCTGGCGCTGCGGGTGGCGCCGGCGAACGAGCGGGACCGGGCGCAGGTGGGCGCGCTGGCGGCGGCCGTGCGAGCGGCGACGGGGGAGACGGTCGAGGTCGCCTTCGTCGACCAGGGCTACGCCGGCGAGGAGCCGGCCGCGGCGGCCGCGGCGCACGGCGTCCGCCGGGAAGTGGTCGGCCTGCCCGAGGCCAAGCGCGGCTTCGTCCTGCTGCCGAGGCGCTGGGTGGTGTAGCGCAGCTTCGCGTGGGCGGCGCGCTGCCGTCGGCTCGCCCGCGACTACGAACGGCTGCCGGAAACGGTGGCGGGCCCGCACTTCCTCGCCGTCGCGTGCCCGAGGCTCCATTGCCCCGTCACCGTCGTCGCCCAGAGTCCACAACAGGCTCTAGCCGCGACGAGTTGATCGATCATCCCGAGAACCAGCTACTTCCTGCTGGTTCGACTGAGCTAGGGCGGGCCAAGACGGCCCGCCCATGGGGAGATCGGAGGGCCAGGGGTCGGCGGGGGTGGACTGCGCCCAGCCGCGCCGGCCGCCGGTTAGGAGCGCGCTGCTGGGGTCGACGCGTCGACGTCCGTCCGAGCCAGCGCCTCCTGGAGGTGCGCGACGATCACGTCGGAGGCCTGATCCGGCGAATACGCCTGGGGCACTTGGAGCAGGAACGCGGGCGTCCCCACCAAGCCGCGCTCGAGCACGGCGGCCTTGTCGCCGAAGTAGCGTTCGATCGGCACCAGCCCCGTCGCCGCGAGCGCCGTGATCACCCCCTGCGAGTGCGGCGTGATCTCCGCGTGGAAGTTGCCAATCAATCGCGACACCATCCACGACCGGTCCTTCTCCACCAGCACCGGCTTGGTGCCCTCGTGGCGCTCCACGAAAACCGCGATTGCCAGCGGCGCCGACGTGGAAATCGCCGCGTTGGGGAAGGCGGCTCGGGGCGTGACCATCATGTGCTCCGGCGACCACTTCCGCGTCGCCCTGGCCAGCCGCGGGTACCGGGTGATCACGGGGTGGACCATCGTGGTCAAGCGCCCAAGCGGCCGCGACAGCCGCGTCGGGATCAGAGGCTTCCGCCGGCGCTCGAACAGGTGTGGGTAGATCCGCCGATGGTGCGGCTTGATGAACATCGGCTTGGCGTAGCCGAGCAGGCGGCCATCGTCGGCAAGGAAGGCCCAGTCGTCCCCCATGAAGGCGACGCCGTCCAGCTTGAGCAGCTTGGCGATGGTGCTCGTCTTGCCCGTACCGCCCCAGGCCGGCATGCAGATGCCGCGGCCGCCGTAATCGACGGTGGCCGCGTGGATCATCGCCACGTCCCGCTTCACCAGGATGCGGTCGATCAAGGGCAATGCCGAGACGAGCAACTCCCGCTGGCCGTTGAGACGGAACCCGCCTTCCTCGAGCAGGATCTGCACGTCGGTGGCGTTGATCTGAACCGCAGTCTCCGTGTAGTTGTACTCGGTCTCCCCGTGCGCGACATCGACGAGGGGTTCCGGCCGGCCGGTGATCGTCAGGTCGTAATGACCCAATCCTTCGGCCAAGAAGGGCGCGAACATGTCGCGCAACAGCAAGGCGGTTGGCGCATCGCGCGCCACCCGTATCGCCGCGCGGTCGTGGATGTTGAACTCGAGCCACGGGTTCATCGCGTCCTCATCCCTTCCCTGACGCCCCACGCCCGCAGCGCGGTGGCTCTTCGTTTGTTCGTGGGCGACGTTGCCCGTCCCGTCGCGGCTCCGTCGCGCTGCCGCCGTCCCCGCCACGTAGCCGGCCGTGGTGATCGCTAGCCCCCCGATGATGGCGCCGGCTCGGGCTAAGCCGGACGGATCACCGTGGAGCGCCGCCGAAAGCCCGTCCACGACGCCGGCCGGCAGGGTCCGCAATGTGTACGTGCGCTCCGACGCCAGGCCGTCGCCGGAGCCGACCAGACGGGAAACCACCGCCTTCGAGCGGCCTTCCGCGTAACAACGAGAGCGAAAATAGTCCCAGCCGGCCCGACGCCCGAGCACTCTGTGCCCCACCCGCGCCCGCGGTTCGTAGCGCCAGGCGCCCATCGGCCAACGCTGAAGACCGCGGATGCACAGCTCGGTCTCCTCGCAACCGACGGGCAGGGCGCCGATCCGCCCGACGCCGGCGTGAAACCCACCAACGCCCTCGAAGACCGCCCGCCGGACCGACATGTTCGCGCCGATCAGGTTGCGGACCGTCGCCGTCGTCTCGGGCATCCCCCGGTAGGTGCAGCCGACGACCCATTGGAACTCCACCGGGAACCAGCGGGGGCGCGCGTCCTTCCACAGCGGCTCGATCGCCCCGCCCACGCCGAGGACCCGTGGCTCGTCGTAGCCGGCCAGCAGGTGCTCGAGCCAGTCGTCTGCCGCGACCGCGTCGTCGTCGAGGAAGGCGATGATCCCGCCCCGCGCCGCGGCGACGCCGCTGTTGCGCGCCCCCGACAGCCCACGGACCTCGGCGTTCTCAACAACGACCACGTCGCGCGCCCAGGCCTGCACCCTCGTCAACAACGGTTCGTTATGATCGATGACGACGACGATCTCTCGCGCCGGCGCTGTCTGCGCCCGCACCGACTCGACCGCCGCCACAAAGTCGTGCCAGCGTTCCTCGGTGTAGGCGCAGATGACGACTGAGACGTCGACTGGGGTGCCCGTCGTGGGGCCGGTTCGGGGGCTCCCGGTGAACTCAGTCACCGCCCGCAGACTCCGGCTCGAGGTCGAGCATCGGCGCTGCGAGCGCGGCCGTGCCGCCGGCAACGACGACGGTCGACGTGGCGCCGAGGGCGCCGACGCCCCGCTGCCAGAGCCCGACCCACTCGCGCCGGCAGTCCTGCCCGGCCTGCCGACCGATGGCCTTGGCTACCCGCCATCCGTCCCGAAAGGTGTTCAGGTTGCTCTCCCCGTGGATCCGGTCGGCCTCGAAGCTCGCCACCTCGGCCACGCGAAGCTTGGCCTGCAGGGCGCGGACGTTCATCTCCGTCTCGATCTCGAATCCGTCCGCCGTCAGAGCGAGGGTGGGCAGCACCCGCGTCCAGAAGGCGGCGTAGCCGTAGCAGAGGTCGGAGAATCGCCCCCCAAAGAGGCCGCGCACCAACTGCGTCAGACCCCAGTTCCCCGCCCGGCGGAGGGCCGTCATGTCGGACGTCCCACCACCTTGGGCAAAGCGGGATCCCTTTACAAAGTCGGCCCCGGCCAGGAGCTGCCCGACGTAGGCGGGGATCTCGGTCGGATCCATCGAGCCGTCGGCGTCCAGCATCACGATGATGTCGCCGGTCGCCGCCGCGAAGCCGCTCCTGAGCGCGGCCCCCTTCCCCTTGCCTTCCTGCTCGACGATGCGGATCGACGGCAGCAAGTCGCGCGCGACCGTCACCGTGCCGTCGGTCGAGCGGCCGTCGACCAACAGCACCTCTTCTACCCAATCAGGGATGCGCGGCAGAACGTGCGGCAGGTTCTTCGCCTCGTTCATGGCAGGGATGACGACGCTGACCCGGTGGTGCCCGGTCCAGCTCCTGGTCGTGTCCGAAACCAGGCTGAGGGACGGCGCGGGGCTCTCCGACTCGCGCAGCTTGGCAACCATGCTGTCTCCTCCATTCGAGCGCGGCTCTGGGCCGATCGGAGGCCTTCATGGCCATCCCGACTGAGCCCGACCAAGCGCGTCATGGACACGCTTGAACTGTGAAGTTCTTGTTATGCGAGATTAGCTTCCTCGGCCCGGTCGACCATCCCCGAAAGGAGCCAACTTTCCCTAGCTCAAAGGAGCCACTACGTCCCTCAGCCGGGCAGCTGCGACCTTGGGCGCTCGCGGACCTGGCGGGTTGTCGGCGGTTCGCCGGTGCGTCGCGAAGCTAACGGCGCGGGCTCCAGCCGGCTGCCGACCAGCCGGAGTTGGGCGTCCCGCAAGCAGGAGGTGCTCTCGGCGGCGGTCGGCAAGAAGCGGGAGTTCTTCACCTACCAGGGCGTCAAGGCGCTGCGGGACGTGGTCCAGAACACGCTCAAGTTCACCGCCGACGACGCCCAGGCCGGCGTCGTCCCGATCCCGATCACCTACAGCACCGGCACCTACACCGTCACCGCGGAGAACGTCGACCTCTTCCTGAAGTAGTGATTGGGTGGGTAGCGGCAGGGGCGGGCGATTGCTCTTATCCCCAACCA
>CADCWL010000019.1 GCA_902806405.1 uncultured Thermomicrobiales bacterium
GACGAGGCGGATGGCAAAGAGATCTTTGGCGGTGAGGCGTCGGCCGGTCATCCTGCCCTCGCTCTCGTGATACCCCGATCTACCAGGACCGCGTTCGCTCTCGTGACGACGTCGAACCGGGCCCGAGCGAGGGCCGTCCGCCCGATCGCCTCCCCATCTTCGTCGGAAAGGGTCCGAACATGCGCCTCGTCGGGGCCGGCGAACGAGGGCGTGATCGCTCCCTTCTCGCCCTTGGGTCTCTCGTCCTCGTTGGGCGGGCATCGAAGCCGCGACCCGTAGTGCTGTGCTCGAGTCTGCGGACGGGGTTTGGACGCTGGAGCTCGGCCATCAGCCGCTCTCCCGCGGAAGAACGCCGTTGTCGGACGAGTGATCCCATCACGGGAAGCGTAGATCCGAACTGATCGTGCGCGGACCCCCGCGCGGTCGTCCCTGCACGACCAAGTCGACCGAGAACCGGGTTCCCTCTTTCTTGCCAGGCCAGGTTCCACCGGGGCGGTCACAGCAAGAAACCGCTCCCGAAGGAGTTCCCCGGTCTCGTAGCTATCTCTACGTGCGCGGGCGAGGGCTTGCGTCTCGCAGCCGTAATCCTTGTACTCCGGTACCTGTGATCGACCGACGAGCTTCCGATCCAGTACAAAGGCGCCACCCTCACAGGCGAGCGCGCTCGTGAAAGTTTGGGCACTGCCTGCCGTCGCTCCGTCGCGGTGGTGGTCGCGAACCAGAGGGTCATTCCTGCTAGTCGATTGTCACCGCCTCGCTCTCCAGACGGTTGACGACCATCAGCCGTGGTTCGGTCATGTCCTCGATCGCGTAGCGGACCCCCTCCCGGCCGAGGCCCGATGCCTTCACACCGCCGTAGGGCATGTGGTCGATCCGGTAGGTCGGGACGTCGTTGACGATCACCCCGCCGCTCTCGATCTCCTCGAAGGCGACCAGGCTGCGTTCCAGGTTGTCCGTGAAGACGCCGGCCTGGAGGCCGTAGTCGGAGTCGTTGACGCGGCGGATCGCCTCCCCGAAGCTCTTGACGCGGGCCAGCGTCACGAGCGGGGCGAACGCCTCGCGGGAGCAGACGAAGCTCTCCGGCGGCGCGTTCTCGATCACCGTCGGCCGGAAGAAGCGGCCTTCGGCCGCGCCGCCGGTGAGCACCCGACCCCCCTCGCCCGCCGCCTGCGTCACCCAGGCCTCGGTTCGACCGACCGCCTTGTCGTCGATCATCGGGCCGAGCTCGGTGGTGCGATCGAGCGGGTCTCCCATTTTGATCGCTTCCGCTGCTGCGACGAGACCATCTCGGAAGCGGTCGTAGACCCGCTCGTGGACGAAGGCGCGCTGGACGGAGATGCAGACCTGGCCGGCGTAGGCGAAGGCGCCGAAGGCGACCCGCTTGACGGCGAAGTCGAGGTCCGCGGCCTCGTCGACGATCACCCCGGCGTTGCCCCCGAGTTCCAGCACGACCGGCTTTGCCCCGGCCCGCCGCTTCATGTCCCAGCCCACATCTGGCGAGCCGGTGAAGGAGAGAAGCTTGAAGCGCTCGTCGCCGACCATCACGTCGCCGACCTCGCGGTCCATCGGCAGGACGCTGACGGCTCCCTTCGGAACCCCCGCCCCGTCCAGGATTTCCGCGACGAGCAGCATCGTCAGCGGGTCCTTGGACGGCGGCTTGAGCACGATCGGGTTTCCGGCGGCGAGCGCGGGCGCAAGCTTGTGCAGGGCCAGGTTGAGCGGGAAGTTGAACGGCGAGATGCCGGCAACGGGACCGATCGGGAAGCGGCGCACGATGCCGAAGCGTCCCTTCGAGGAGGGTAGGAGGTCGAGCGGGATGACGTCCCCGGCGATCCGCTTCGCCTCCTCGGCCGCGGTCTCCAGGGTGAAAACGCCGCGATCGGTCTCCACCTCCGCTTCGCGGATTGGCTTGCCGGCCTCGCGCACGATCAGGCGCGCAACCTCGTCGCGCCGCGCCTTCAGCCCGGTGGCGACCGCTTGAAGGAGGGCGACCCGTTCGTAGACGGGCATCGCCCGCATGATCCGGGCGGCTCCCCGGGCGGCGAGGATCGCCTGTTCGAGCTGCTCGCGGGACGCCTGGAAGGTGATGCCGACGATCTCGCCGTCGAACGGGTTTCTAACCGCGAGTGGGCTATCCGACTCGACCCATTCACCGGCGAGATAGATGGGGAATCGCTTGGCGTGGCCCGCGCCGGCGCTTGGGGTGGGCCGAACCGTGGTCGCCACTGGGGATCCTCCTCGGTTGCCGCGGGGGCCATTCGCATCGCGGCCCCCGACGTGAGATGGGGGCCGGTGACGACGATCCTGGCTGATGGCTACCGCTTCAGGCCGAGCAAGTTTTTCCCGTCCTCCGAGCCCGACCATGCGTCCGCGACGCCCCCGAACTCGCCGGTGCCGCTCTCCCACCAGTTGGGCAGCTGACCGCCGATCGTGGACAGCTCGGTCTTCGTGTAGATCAGGCCGTCGCGGTCCTGGACGGTCAGCTCGTACTCCTTGCTCATCGTGATCGCGTCGACCGGGCAGACCTGGGCGCAGAGCCCGCAGAACATGCAGCGGCCGGCGCGGAGGATGAATTCGCCCAGCTCCCGGTCGCCCTCCTCGGAGGGGACGACGTGCATCTCCAGGCAGGAGGTCGGGCAGATCCGGGCGCAGAGCCCGCAGGCGACGCAGAGCGCCTCGCCGGTGTCCGGATCTGTCCGCAAGGACGGTAATCCGCGAAAGCGCGGAGCCACGCTCCGCTTCTCGTCCGGGTACTGGATGGTCACGTTCGGACGGATCATCCGCTTGATCGTGACCCCGAACCCCTTGACCTCGTCGAACATCACGTTCCTTTCGGGCCCGGCCCGAGACCAAATGATGGGCCCGGCTGTGATCGGGAGAGCGTCACCGGGCAGGGCCGGCCACGGCAAGGGTCGGCCGAAGCCCGGCCCCCCCCTGTGCGTCGATAGAGAGGATCGGCGTGCCGGCGTCGGCGAAGGAGCCGGAGGGAACGTTGATGCCGTTGCGCTCCAGCCGGGCGTAGTTCACCCCACCGTAACCCGGGACGAGGCGGGCGATCTCGGCCATCACCTGCGCCGGATGACGGTGGTCGAGACCGTAGCCGAGGCGACGCGCCAGGCGGGAGACGATCTCCGTGCCGCCCTGCGCCTCCCCCATCGCCGGCACAGCCGCCCGCACGCGCTGCACGGTGCGGTCGAAATTGGTAAAGGTGCCATCCTTCTCCATCGCCATCGCCAGCGGCAGCACCGCGTGGGCCCGCCGGGCGAGCGGCGAGTCGAAGTGGTCGGCGACGACCAGGTACTCGAGCTTCGGCAGCGCCGCCGCCAGTCGAGAGTCGATCTCCGTGAAGCGGCCACCCATAGGGTTTTCCACCAAGAGCGCCCTGATCCGGCCCTGCTCGATGGCCTCCGCCAGACCCTCGTTGCCGATTCCGCGGCCGCCGGGCAGCCGACGAACGGGAACGAAACCGTTGCTCGTCGTCGCCCGGTCAGCCCAGCGGGGCAACCAGGCCGCTTCGAACCGCTGGCGCAGCTCGGAGTCCCCGACGTCGCCGCCGCCCGGGAAGAACGCAGGATGCGCCCCCATGTCGGTCGCGCCCTGGTAATTGGCCGGTCCACGGAGCGAGGCAAGACCGCCGCCGGCACGCCCGAGATTCCCGGTCAGGATCGCCAGATTGGCGCATGCGGCGGCGATCGCGGTCGGGTCGCCGTCCGCGTCGGAGACGCCGGCTTCACCCTGATGGGCGACGGTGTTGTAGAGGAGCGCCGGTGGGTAGCCGCCCTCCGGCCTCGGCCGATTGAGACCGACGCCGCCCGTGGCATAGAGGATCGCCGCCTCCCGGATGCGTCCCTCGTCGATGCCGGTGATCGCGGCCACGTCGGCCGCCCCGTAGCCGCCGAGGCCGTCGCGCCACGCCGCGGCGCTGGCGGCGCTGCCATCCTCAGCCGCCAAGCCGAGGACACCGATCTCCCGGGCGATACCGTGGAGCAGAACCTCGGTGGTGCCGGGCGTCGGCTTCAGCCAGAGGGCGGCACGGTGGCAGAGCGGGTACTCGTCCTGGCTGACGACGACGTAGCGAGCCTCGCGGTAGAGGAGCGAGTGGTAGAACCAGTAGGAGGCGATCGGCTCGGTCTTGCCCAGGTCCGGCCCCACCACGAGGCCGGCCTTCACGTCGGTGAGAAGCTCCTGCATGTTGTTGGTGTTCGAGACGTCTCGGCCGAGGGCCGCACGGACGGCTCGCTCCACGCCAACCTGGCCCTGCGTCAGGTGGCGGTCGATGTTCGGGCTGCCCATCACGGCCCGGGTGAACTGCTGGAGCAGATAGACCTCTTCATTGGTCGCGTCCGGCGAGGCGAGGGCGGCGAACTGGTCCCCCTGATAGTGGGCCAGGGTCTCGGCCACGGTGTCGATCGCCTCGTCCCACGTCACCTCGTAGGACTGGCCGGCCGCGACGCCGTCCCGATCGCGCAGGATCGGGTAGAAGAGCCGGTCCGGGTGCTGGACCTGCTCGTACCCCCACTTGCCCCGCTCGCAGGTGTAGCCGTGGTTGACCCCCCGCTCCCAGAGATGGGTGGTGCGGCGAACCAGTCCCTTGTTCGATTCGACGTTGAGGGTGCAGCCGACGTCGCAGTAGCCGCAGATCGTCTCGGTGGAGTCCATCTCCCACGGATGGTGACCGAAGTGGCGGTCGGTCAGCGCACCCACCGGGCAGACCGCGATGCACATCCCGCAGTGCGTGCAGCTCGTGTCGGTCAGGTCCTGCCCGAAGGCGGGGGAGATGCTCGCCTCCAACGAGCGGCTCGTCGCCTCGATCGCAGTGACGCCGATCATCTCGTCGCAGACGCGGGTGCACCGCTGGCACATGATGCAGCGGTCCCACTTGTAGTCGATCAGCTCGCTGAAGTGCTCGTACGCCTGGGCAAGCTTCGGCCGCCGGTAGGGATTGGCGTTGACGTTGTGGAGGTAGGTGTTGTCCTGGAGGTAGCACTCCCCCGACTTGTCGCAGGTCGGGCAGTCGAGCGCATGGTCGATCAGGTACATCTGGAGGATGTACTGCCGGGCCTGGATCACCTCCGGCGAGTGGGTAAGGACCTCCATCCCCTCTGCCAAGGGGGTGGCGCAGGACTCGATCAGGCCGCCCCGCTTGCCAAGGATCTGGACCGTGCAGATACGGCAGGAGCCCCAGGGCCGCATCATCGGCTGGTAACAGAGGTTCGGGATCTCGATCCCCGACATGCGGGCGGCTTCGAGGATGAACGTCCCGGCCGGGACCGTTACCGCCTGCCCGTTGATCGTGCCGGTGACCATCTTGGTGTCGGTAGCGGGACGGGCCGCGGTGACCATGCTCTGGCAATCGCCTCTCTGTCGGGAACCGACGGGCTGAAAAGTGCATTGGTGGGGAAACGGTGCGGAAGGCGCCCGGGAGTCACCTGGAGGGGCCAAAATCCGGGCACCGATCCACCCGGGAAACGAGCCGAGTCTACCATAGAGGGGGTCGGAAATCGGGTCTTTTGACTGCGGCTCGGCAACCGTGCCGTGGTATCCTGATGCGATTTCGGTAGCCCGTCTTTCGGTCCCCGGGGGTGATCGAGGGTCGGGCCGTCAGCGAGGGTGACGGTGGAGAGCGGCGGCGGGGACCGTTTCGAGATGGTGATCGGGTTGGAGGTGCACGCCCAGCTTCTGACCCACTCCAAGATGTACTGCGGCTGCGCCGCCCGCTACGCCGACGCCGCGCCGAACAGCCACGTCTGCGCCGTTTGCGCCGGCCTCCCCGGGGCGCTTCCCGTGATGAACCGGGCGGCGGTCGAATTCTGCATCCTGACCGGCCTCGCCCTCGGCGCGGAGATCCCCGGCTTCTGCAAGCTCGACCGCAAGAACTACGTCTACCCGGACCTCCCGAAGGGCTACCAGATCTCGCAGTACGATCTGCCGCTCTGCATCGGCGGCGCGCTCGAGTTCGCTTCCGAGGGCGCGCCGAAGCGGGCGGGCATCACCCGCGTCCACATCGAGGAGGACACCGGTCGCCTTGTCCACCGTGCCGGCGCCCCCGGGGACGAGGTAAGCCTTGTCGACCTCAACCGCTCGGGCGTGCCGTTGATGGAGATCGTCGGCGAGCCGGATCTCCGCTCGCCCGCCGAGGCAGCCGACTACCTCGTTGCCCTCCGCCAGACACTGCGCTATGTTGGCGCATCCACCGGCAACATGGAGGAGGGCGCCTTTCGCTGCGACGCGAACGTCTCCGTCCGGGAGCGGGGCGCGCCGCTCGGCGCCAAGGTTGAGGTCAAGAACATGAACTCCTTTCGCGCCGTCGAGCGCGCGCTCCGCTTCGAAGAGGAGCGGCAGCGGGCAGTCCTGGCGGAAGGAGGTTCGATCGCGCAGGAGACGCGCGGCTGGGTCGAGGCCAGTGGCGTGACCGTCTCCCAGCGGACGAAGGAGCAGGCGCACGACTACCGCTACTTCCCGGAGCCAGACTTGCCGCCGCTGACGATCTCGGCCGAGATGGTCGCGGAGATCCGGGACCGGCTGCCGGAGCTGCCCGGGGCGCGGCGCGACCGCTTCGCTTCCCGCTACGGTCTCGACGCGAAGGAGATCGAGACTCTCACCGCGGAGCGGGAGGTCGCCGACGTCTTCGAGGCGGTGGTTGGTCCGGACGGCACGGCCGAGGCAGCACGGAGGGCGGCGAATTGGATCGTGAACGACGTCATGGGGCTGCAACGCGCCCGTGGCCTGCCGCCCGAGCAGCTGCCCATCAATGCTGCCCAACTCCGCGATTTGCTCGACGCGGTCGCCGCCGGTGAGCTGAGCGCCCGGGCCGCCAAGGAAGTCCTTCCCCGTATCGCCGACGGCGAGCTGCCCCGGGCGGCGGCTGGTCGCCTGAACCTGCTCGCGCTCGACGACGAGGAGGTGGTCCGGTCGGCCGTCACGGACGCGCTGGCGGCGAGCCCGTCGGCGGTCGCCGATTTCCGAGCCGGCAAGAAGGCGGCGATGGGCCGCCTGATCGGCGAGACGATGAAGCGGACCGGGGGGCGCGCCAAACCGGAGCAGGTGCGGATGCTGCTGGAAGAAGCGTTGACGGAGTCGTAGCTCGGATTCGTACCGGCGGCCGGTTGGACGGTCGTACAGCGGGCGAGGGCTCGAAGCGGAGCCGCGCTCGACGGAAGGATAGCGAAACGATGGCGGTCGAGACGTTGACGAGGGAGACGGCGGTCGAATCGTCTCAGCTATCGCACCACGAGCGCGACCTGTTCGAGGTCGCCGTCGAGCAGTTCGAGATCGCGGCGGACGTGCTCGGTCTCGACGATGGGATGCGCCGCGTCCTCAGCTGCTGCCAGCGCGAGTTGACGGTCAATTTCCCGGTGGAGATGGACGACGGGTCCGTCCAGGTCTTCACGGGGCACCGCGTTCAGCACAACACCGGCCCGGGACCAACCAAGGGGGGCATCCGGTACCATCAAAACGTCACCCTGGCCGAGGTGAAGGCGCTGGCGATGTGGATGACCTGGAAATGCGCCGTGGTCGGTCTCCCCTTCGGGGGGGCGAAGGGCGGCGTCCAGGTCAACCCGAAGCTCCTCTCGCGTACCGAGCTGCAAAACCTGACCCGACGCTACACCACCGAGATCCAGCCGATGATCGGGCAGAACAAGGACATTCCGGCACCCGACGTCAACACCAACCCCCAGGTGATGGCCTGGTTGATGGACACCTACTCGATGAACGTCGGCTACTCCGTGCCGGGGGTGACGACCGGCAAGCCGCTCGTCCTCGGCGGCTCTGAGGGGCGCAACGAGGCGACCGGACGAGGTTGCGTCTTCGCCGTGGAGCAGGCGGCGAAAACGCTCGGAATGGACTTGACCGGGAGCCGAACCGTCGTTCAGGGGTTCGGCAACGCCGGCGCCGTCGCCGCCCGCCTGATGGCCGAGCTTGGGTCGAAGGTGGTTGCCGTCAGCGACTCCCGCGGCGGCACGCACAATCCGAACGGGCTCGATCTCGCGGCCGTCGCCGCTCACAAGGCGCGGACCGGCAGCGTCTCCGGCTTCCGAGAAGGGGAGGATGTCGCCAACGACGATCTGCTCCTGCTCGACTGCGATGTCCTGATCCCGGCCGCCCTCGAAGGGCAAATCACCGGCGAGAACGCGACGAGGATCACCGCCCGCATCATCGCCGAAGCCGCCAACGGTCCGACGCTGCCGGAGGCCGACACGATCCTCTACGACCGCGGCGTCTTCGTCCTGCCGGACATCTTTGCCAACGCCGGCGGCGTCACCGTCTCCTACTTCGAGTGGGTCCAGGACCTGCAGGCCTTTCCCTGGACGGAGCAGGAGGTCAACCAGCGCCTCCGCCAGATCATGACCCGCGCGTACGAGGCCGTCCACGAGACGTCCCAGAAATACAAGGTCCACATGCGGACCGCCGCCCTCGCTCGCGGCATCGCGCGCGTCGCGGAGCTGAACGAGCTGCGGGGGATTTATCCGTAGGATTGCAATCTGACGCTACGCGGGAGCGGCGTACCGCCTCCACCCCCCGACGACTGCGCCGTTTCCCGCGCGGTCCCCGATCGATCCGCTTCTCCGTTCATTCCCGGCCCCGCCTTCCGGCGCGGTCCATCCGTTCCCCGTTCCGCGGTCGTTCTGCTGTCGTTCTAATGGAGAGACTTGACTCCGGAGCAGGTTCGGGAGAGAGTAGTCCTTCGGCAGAGTGACGGCCATGCGGAGCGCCGCGACGTCCGGCGCCGGAGACCGGAGACGCGCGGGACCGGGACCTGGGAAACCAAGGGTGCCGCATCCGGCCACGCATCGGCGTGGGCTTAGATCGCGCGTCCCGCTGCTCGTGTCGCGGATCCGGTTCCGCCGGGGACGGATCGCGGAGAGTCGATGGCGCTATCGAGACGCGGACCACCCTTGGGAAGGGAGCCACGGATCCGGGCCCGGCTCCAGCGACGTCACGACCCATCTCAAGGTCCGGATCAGTCGACGACGAGGAGCCGGCGGAGCTCGTCCTCCTGGTCGCGGTGGGCGACGGCGATCACGTCGTCGCCGGGGAGGATCTCCGTGGCCGCGGTCGGCACGATCAGGTGAGGACCGCGGGAGATGGCGGCGATCGTGGTGTTGACCGGCAGCACAATCTCCCCAACCGCGCGGTGGGCCACGACCGATCCGGCGGAGACCTTGGCGTCGACGATCGCGAGGTCGGCGTGGCGCAGGCTGAGGAGGTGGACGAAGGAGCGCTCGGGGATGGCCTGCTCGATCAGGTTCAAGATGTAGTTCGTCTGGCTGACCGTGACGTCGATCCCCAGCAATCGGAAGAGTTGCTCGTTCTTCGGGTTGTTCACACGGGCGATCGTGCGGCCAACCTGGAATTTTTGCTTCGCGACCTGGCAGACCACGAGGTTGTCCTCGTCTTCGCCGGTAACGGCGATGACCACGTCGGCGCGGGCCGCCCCGGCCGCCGCCAATGTCACCGTCTCGGCGCCATCGCCGGCCAAGACTACCCCGCCGAAGCCCTCGACGAATCGCTCCACTTTGGCCGCGTTGCGCTCGATCAGCAAGACTTCGTACCCCTCGCCGAGGAGCGTCTGGGTCAGGTAGAACCCGACCTTGCCGCCGCCGACAACGATGATGTACACGGCTCAGGCTCCCCCGCCACGGGCGCCGCCCAGCGTTTCGCTCGCTCCGATGACGTGGTCGATGACGACGGCGGAGACGCTGGTCGTTGGGCAGATCGTGGTCAGGCCGAGCCGGCGGTAGGTGTCCTCCCGCACGGGGTCGTAAATGCGGCAGATCACCTCCGGCACCTCGAAGACGAGCCGGGCAACCTGGGCCGCCATGATGTTCCGGTTGTCGCCGTTCGTCACCGCGACGAAGGCAGAGGCCTCCTCAATTCCGGCGGCGCGGAGCACGTCCTCGTCGATGCCGGTCCCGATTAAGGTCTCCCCGCCGAAGTCGGACGGTAGGCGGCGGAAGGCGCGGCTGTCGGTGTCGATCACCGTCACGCGGTGGCCGTTGTGGTCGAGGATGCCGGCGACGCGGGCACCGACCCGGCCGCATCCCATGACGACGACCTTCACTGCGCCGCCCCTGCCGGCGACGCCGCGCCAGGCCCCAACCGAACGACGAGCACCTCGCACGGCGCGTTCATGAGGACGTAGGCGACCGTTTCGCCTAAGGTGTCACGCCCGTGCTTCCGCCGGATCGATGCGGTCATCACGATCGCGTCGGCGTTCCGCTCGATCGCCTCGTCGACGACGGCGGCGCCGACGGAGCGGGCCTGGAGTAGCTCGGTGGAGACCTGGCCCGACTTCGGGCCAAGCGTCTTCCGAGCGGCCGCCTCCGCGTGGCGCAGCGCCGCCTCGCCCCGCGCGATCTCGGCCGGCAGCTCGGCGTCCAACGGCATCGACTGCACCACCTCGACGACGTAGATCAGCGTCAGCACCACCGGCTGCTTCGGCGACAGCCCCTGGATGAGGCCGAGCAGCCGGTCGTCCGCAGGGGTACCGGCAACCGGCACGACCAACCGCTCGTATCGAACGTCCATCCGATTGCTCGTGGTCTCGCTCGTTTCCGTTCGCCCGCCGAGTTGGCGCCGAAGTATGCCGCCCGGAACCAACCGGCGCAAACGGCGATCGAATAACGGAGGCGCCGCCCGGATTGGGCCGCGCGGGTCAGATGCCGCGGGCGAGGCGAGCGATCAAGGGAGCGGGGAGCGACGCCTCCGCCATCCGGCGCTGGGTCTCCCCCACGTCGTACGCCACCCGGTGGACCGAAAGGGTGCCGGCCGCGGTGTCGAGCAGGGCGTAGGCCGCGCGCGAATCGCGATCCCGCGGCTGGCCAACGCTGCCAGGGTTGACGAGGTAGCGGCCGTGACTCAGGTCGAGCGTGTCGCCATCGCGTAGCGGCCGGAGCACGGCGTCGTTCCCGGCCGAGGTCTGGGAGGCGACGAGCGCGATGTGGCTGTGGCCCACCAGGCAGACCGGGGTCGCGACGGCATCGAGGCTGGCGGCAGCGGCGGCGGCGTCGACGACGTACTCCCAAACCGGGTCCCGCGGGCTGCCGTGTGTCAGGGTGAAGTCCGCAACGACCAGCGTCGAGGGAAGACTTAGCAGGTGGGCCCGGTGCTCCGGACCGAGTTGCCGCGCCGTCCAAAGAGCGGCGGCTCGGGCAACCGGGTTGAACGCGGCAAGGTCGAGGGCGCCGACGCAGGCAAGGTCGTGGTTGCCGGCCAGGGTCGGATCGGCGCCCCGGTCGACGAGCAACTCCAGGCTCCGGACCGGCTCCGGCCCGTAGCCTACCGTGTCGCCCAGGTTCCAGACGGCGTCGACGACGCCGGCGCGCGCCAACACGGCCTCCAGCGCGATCGCGTTGGCGTGGACATCGGAGACGATCAAGACCTTCATCCGAGCGGGCTTCTCCGTGGCGATCCTGCGAGGTGGAGCCGATACGGCAGATTGGTGCCGCCGTCGGGGATCGCGGCGGGGTCTCGGGTAGAATGCCCCATCGGCGCGCCGCGCGGCGATCGGGTTTGGCGCGGGCGGTCAAGATAGGTGGGGTTGGAAACGGCGATGGACGAGCAGCAACCGGTGCCGAGCAACGGCGGAGTGATCGCGATCGCCGGGGGCGCGGCGGCGGTCGTGGCGGCCCTGGTCGTGGGGCTCGGCCGCTCCAGCAAGGACGCGCCGACGGCGGTCACGCTGGTCGTGCCCGACGAACTTAAGGTCACGGTCCGCGACGCGGCCGCGCAGGCGGAGGCGGCCGATCGGCGGTCCCGCGAGTTGGCGGCGGCGGTCGCCGAAATGGTTTCCGCGGCCCGCGAGGAGGGGCGCGCCGAGTCCCGGGCGGTCGCGCGGGAGTCGGCCTCCCTCCTGTCGCGCATCGCCGATCTCGGCGTCGTCCCCCCGGTGGACGTGGCACGGGCGCGGGAGCGCGCCCGCGAGGCGCTGGCGCGCGGCAGCGAGAAAGGGATTGAGGTGACGGGTCGGGCGAAGGAGCGGGCGCAGCGCGTCGGCGGGCAGACGGCCGCCTCCACCCAGTCGCTCGCTGCCCAGGCGGCGACGGCAGCGGCGGCCACGAGCGAGCGCGCGCGCGAGCTGGGCTCGACGCTAACCGAGGCGGCCAGGGAGCGCGCGCCCCTCGTGCGCGGCCGGGTCGAGGACGGCGTAGTTCCCCCGGTGCGGGACGCGGCGCTGCAGGTGGCGTCGACGGCGTCCGATCTATGGCAGTCGGCCCGGGACCGCGCCGCTGCCTTCGTCGCCGCCCCCGAGCCGGAGCCGGAGAAGCCGGCGTGGCGGAAGGCAATGGAACGGGCGTCGTTCCGTCGCCCGGCGGCTCCGCCCCCGCCGAAAGGCCGTTGGCAGGCGGTACGGGAGCGCGCGACCCACCTCGATCTGGAGACGCCCGCGGTCCGCGCTGCGCAGGTTCTCGGGGCGGGGAGTAATCGCGCTCGTGACGCCTCCGCGGCGGTGGCCGGTAAGGCGAGCGCCATCGGGGGCAAGGTGAGCGCCGTCGGCGATAAGGCGAGTGCTCTCGGCGGGAAGGCGAAGGACGCCCCGCGTAAGGCGGTCGGGGCCACGGTTCACACGGGTCAGGACACCGCCGCTTTGCTGCTCTGGGGCGGCGCCGCCACCGGTCTCGCCCTCTACGCGTTGATGCCCCCCGACGTCCGCGAGCAGGTGCTCCGGGCGGCCGGGACCGTGTCGACCCAGGTCCGGGAGTTGGTGCGCGACTTCCGCGGCTACGACGACGAGTTCTAGCCCCCCGGGCCGCGGCGGTTCGAGGCTGCCACCCGTTTCTGCGCCGGCGGGTTCTGCGGCGATGGCCGGAAACCGGCGCCCGGACATCCAGACGCGGGAAGGATCTATCCATCGTCTCGCCCGGCGCGATAGGTCCTTCCAGCGTCGGGAGGACGGCGCAGCAGGTCAGGCTCCCGAGTCCGAGGCGAACGTGCCGATGCAACGAGCGGACCCACCACCCGCCGGCATCGCCGGCAGATCCACCGTTGCCTACGCCATCCGACGCGCCCCCGCGTAATGCGCGGCGTAGTAGTCGGAGCTGAGTTCGTCGACGGTGACGTCCGAGCGCTCGTTCTCGGCATGGACGAATCGGCCCCGGCCGATGTAGATCCCGACGTGCGACAGGCCGCGCTCGAACGTGTTCTTGAAGAAGACGAGATCGCCGGCGCGCAGCTGTCCTTTGGACACCCCGGAGCCGAACCGCCACTGCCCCGTCACGGTTCGTCCAATATCCAGATCTGTCACCTTCTCCACCACGAACTGGGTAAAGCCGGAGCAGTCGAAGCCCCGTGGCGAATTGCCCCCGGCGACGTACCGCGTCCCCTTGTACCGCAGTCCGGTCCGGGCGATCTCCTCCCCAAGCCTCACGCTGCGGCTCTCGGCAGCATGAACTTCCGGTGACGCTCCGACCGCCAGAGCCAGCGCGGCGCCGACTGCTGCTGCCATGACGCGCCGTCGCGTCGATGGTCCGCGTTCTTCCTCCGCGGCTTCAGTCTCCCCAGCCATCTCCACTCCTTTCCCGAACCCGGCTTTCTCTCCAGACCGCGGCCGGTTTGAGGCGTCGTGCTCCTTAGCACTGTCGCCGGTTCCGGCTCGGCCAAACTCCTACGCAGGCGCGAGCCTAAGCGTTCCCCGTCCCTGGGCTCGCCACCCCTCGTCTCCTACGGTACATCGTCCCCGCCGGTGCTCCAAGAGTGTGCCTCGTTGTCACCACTGTTCGACTTTCGGTTCAGGTCGGCGAAACGGCCAGCCGGGAACTGCGAGGGCGCGCCCGGCGGACACGTAGGCGGCCGGGTACAATCGCGGGAACAAAGCGCCCGGGGACGGACGGTCGCCTGGCGGGCCGGGGGACGGGCGGCACGGGCACCACGGTCGGCCAAGCCGCGGGAGTGGGAAGGGAACGAGGCGGATGGCCTACCGGTTCTTGCTGGAGGTGCCGAAAACGCAGGCGGCGGAGGCGAGCGTCGCCGTTGAGCAGGCGCAGGACGCGCAGGTCCTCCTCGTTCGCGACTCCCACGGACTCGGGTTCGAGGACCCGTACGTGGATCTCACCGTCGCTGCCCACTCGCTGCGCGTCATCGATTCGCTGTACGGATGGTTCGACGGGCTCGGCGCCTCACAGCCCGACATCCGGATTGTGCTCCACGGCGGGGAGCGACTGGCGATCGAGGCGAACGACCGCGGGGCGATGGTCGCAGCCATCCGTCGCGACCAGCCCTGGGTGGAGCGGAGCATTCCAAAGGTCGGCGACCACACGGAGGAGGAGTTCGACCCCGGCTTTACCCGCGGCGCCGGCCTCCGGGAGGGGCAAACGGCGCGGACGGCGATCGACGGCGCGGGCGGTAACGCCCCTGCTCCGGCCGCGAGCGCGGAGCGCGATCCATCGTGGGTAGCGCCGGGAGCCTTAGCGGTCCAGGCGCCCTCGCGAACGGTCCGGCTGCGCGGCTTCAATCACATCGCCGTTCGGATCCTCGACCTTGCGAAGGCGGAGCGCTTCTACGCCGAGTTCTTCGGGATGGAGCTCCTCGGCCGGACGCGCCGCGACGCCGGGGGCGCCTTTCGGCTCGTGGACGGCGACTACCGATGGGACGAGGCGATGCGGATGGGGACGGAGGCGGACGTGGCCTACCTGCGCGGTGGGCCCCTTACCCTTGCCCTGCACCGGGTGGGCCGGGGTGCCCGTCTGGACCAGGAGAGTATCGTCGATCACGTCTCCGTCTCGGTCGATGCCGCCACGTTCGCGACGTTGAAGGGGGAGGTCCTGATGCGGCCGCTGACCGTGATCGCCACCGGCGACGCCTCGGTCACGTTTCGGGACCCATTTGGGCTGGTCTGGGAGGTGACGGTCCGCGCCTCCGCGGCGGGACCGACGCCGTAGGAAGGGGTTCCGCCGCCGATGCTCGACAACTACCGCGACCTGATCGACGAGCTTCTCGGCGCGCCTAAGGCGCTGCGCGACCTCCTCGGCAGCGCCGACCCACTCCCCTCCGCGGCGACTCGCTTGCTTGCGGATCTGCGCGACCGCGACACGGCCGTCCTCGCTCGCCTCCAGACGATGACCCGCGAGCACGGCGTGTTCCTGCCGGTCGCGGTCGATATCCCCGGACCCGCGTCGGATGGCGCGGCGCTCCTCGACGAGTTCGACACGGCACGCGGCGAGTTGGTCTCGCTCCTGATGAACCTCACGCTCCGCGATTGGGAGCGGACCGCGATCGACGCGACGGCCGGTGAGATCACGGTCGCCGACGAGGTGGAGCGCCACGTCGAGTTCGACGAGGCGCAGCGAGAGCGGCTGGGTCGGGCGATCGGCGGTTAGATCTGCCCGACCGGGACATCGGCACGGGTTGGGCCGCTCTCCGCCGGACCCGCAATCTCTCCGCGACGGTGCCGGACTTGCCGGTTGGAGACGTGTCCGTGGGAGGAGCGACCGCAATGGCGGACGGCGGCCGCGTATCAGCCGATGGGGCACTCGCCGCAGAGGCGACTGCGCCGGCGGACGCCGCACCGGTCGTCGTCGTCGGTGCGGGCATGGCCGGGCTGGCGTGTGCGGTCGCCCTCCACGAGGCTGGCCGCCGCGTCCTGGTCCTCGAGGCCGGGGCCGGCGTTGGCGGCCGCGTCCGAACCGACCGCCACCCGGAGGGATTCCTGCTCGACCGCGGATTCCAGGTCCTGCTCGACGCCTACCCCGCCGGACGCCGCTCACTCGATCTGCCGGCGCTCCGCCCGTGCGCCTTCGACGCCGGGGCCCTCGTTTGGACCGGCCGCCGGCTGATCCCATTGGCAGACCCGCTCCGGCACCCCACAGGCACCCTGCGAGATCTCACCACCCCGCTCTTTCCGGCCGGCGACAAGTTCCGCCTCGCGCTGCTGGCAGCCCGTGCCCGGATATCCACCTGGGAGAGCGCGGTAGAGGCCGCCGGCGGGCCGGGGGACGACGTCTCGGCGTCCGAGGCGCTGTGGTCGGCCGGCTTTGGTCGATCCTTCGTCAGGCGCTTCGCGCGCCCGTTCTGGGGCGGCATCCTGCTCGATCCGACGCTCTCGACGAGCGCCGGACCGATGCGTTTTACCCTGAAGATGTTCCTCGAAGGGCGAGCGGTGCTGCCCGAAGCCGGCGTGCAGGCGATGCCGGACCAACTCCGTCGACGGCTTCCCGAGGACGCCGTGCGACTCGGCGCGCCCGTCGACGCGATTGCCATCGCGAGCGGACGGGCGATCGGCGTTCGTCACAACGGCCAAACGGTCGTCGCCTCCGCCGTCGTCGTCGCCACCGACCCGCCGGCGGCGAAGCGGCTCACGGGGATCGCCGCGCTACCGGGATCGGAGCAGGGGGTCGGGTCGGTGACGGTCTACCTGGTAGGGGAGCACGACCCGGGGACAGGTCCGCGTCTGGTGATCGACGGCAGCACTCAACTGCTCGTCAACCATGTCGCGCCGATCTCGGCGGTGGCGCCGGGCTACGCCCCAGCGGGTCGGCACCTCCTCGCCGCCGTGGTGATCGGGGCGGGGATGGCAGGCGACGACGCGGCGATCGCGCACCGGGCACGGCACGAGGTGGCCACGATGCTCGGTCACGACACCCGTCGGTGGACGCCGCTGGCCGTCGCCCGGGTGCCCTTCTCTCAGTACGCTCAGCCGCCCGGCGTCCACTCGCGGCTACCAAAGACGGAAACGGACACGCCGGGCTTGTACCTTGCCGGGGAGGCGACCGTCGATTCCAGCTACAACGGCGCGCTTTTGAGCGCCGAGGCGGCGGCGCGCGCCGTGCTGAGGGAGCCGCAAGGTTGTACGTAGGCAGGCCGGCTCCTGGAAACGCGGGGGAAACATGCACGGCGAGTACAAGACACCGGGCGGAAAGCTGGTCGCGGTCGACCTCGAGGTCGTCGAGGACAGGCTCCAAGACGTTATGGTCAGCGGCGACTTCTTCCTGTACCCGGAAGAGGCGCTGACCTCGGTCACGGCGTCCCTCGAAGGGCTCGGCGTCGATCTGACGGAGGCGGAGATCGCGGAGCGGGTTCGGATGGCGCTGCCTCGGGGCGCGGAACTGCTCGGCTCGTCCCCTGAGGCGATCGGGGCAGCCGTCCGCCGCGCGCTCGCCGGCGGCGCGGGCGCCGACGGTGACTGAGCCCTCCCGCACTTCGATCCTGGACGACGCGGACCGGGCGCGCTGGCGAGCCCTCGACTGGCGGCTCCTGCCGGAGGTCGGGCGAGCGCCGGCCCTGAACATGGCACTCGACGAGGTGCTGACTGAACGAGTCGGCCGCGGCGATCGCCCGCCGACGCTCCGGATCTGGGGCTGGAGCGGACGCTGCGTTGTGCTCGGCCGATTCCAGTCGGTCCGGAACGAGGTCGACGAAGCGGCGGCGGCGCGGGAAGGCGTGAGTTTGGTCCGCCGGATCAGCGGCGGCGGCGCGATGTACATCGAGCCGCAGGGGGCGATCACCTACTCCATCTACGCGCCGGACGCGCTGGTAGCGGGCCTCAGCTTCGCCGACTCGTACGCCTTCTTCGACGCCTGGGTCGTCGACGCCCTCCGCGGGTTGGGTCTCGACGCACGGTACGTCCCCCTCAACGACATCATCTCCAAGGGGGGCAAGATCGGCGGCGCGGCCCAGGCGCGGCGGGCCGGGGCGGTCCTCCACCACACGACGATGGCCTACGAGATGAACGTGCCGCTGATGATGGGGGTGCTCCGGATTGGCAAGGAGAAACTGAGCGACAAGGGGATGCGCTCGGCCGAGAAGCGGGTCGGGCCGCTGCGCCAGCAGACCGACCTGCCGCGGGCAGCGATCATCGACCACCTCGTCGGGAGTTTCCGCAAGCAGTTCGGGCTGATGGACGACCGGCTCTCCGACGGGGAGCTCGCCGAAGCGGAGCGCCGCGTCGACGAGCGATTCGGAACCCGGGCCTGGACCTACTTCCTGCCGTGATTGTGGTCAAGTCACCATCCACTACGCAGACGTTCTGAGACTTCCTTCTTATCGCTGTGTGGCCCTAACTCCCCGTCGCAAGCGATGGGAAGCCCCGTAGCGAACCCTCAGTTTCCCGCCCAGACCTGTCCCTCTTCCTTCACAGTCCATTGAAGGTGCCGCGCGCAATAGCATATGGCCGTTTGACACCGTGGCTGTACACCCCTATGATCGGCTCAAGAGGGATGACCGTACACTCGGCACAGCGCGATTCACCGCCGCTCCCCACCGAAGCCCTCATATCCGGAGGGTAGGGGCCCGGGTGGGCGCCGCCGCCGGGGTGGAGGCCGGCGTTCCACAGCGCGGCGGGCGGTGGAGCGCTAGGACTAGGGGGGTGGGCGTGGACGAGCAACGGTTCGACGATCTGACGCGGGCGATAGCGGGCGGCGCCTCTCGTCGCCGGATCGTGAAGGGATTGGTGGCGGGGGTCGCCGGCGGCCTGGTCGGCTTCGGCCGATTTGGTCGGGCACGGGGGCAGCAGAGCGTTGGGCTCGGTGGTCCGTGCTCGGCAATAGGCGCGAATGCCGAGTGCAGCCAGGCAGGAACCCCCGCCGGTGGCGTTCCGGTCATCTGCGGCGACAACGGTGTCAGCCGCGACGGGGCGTTCAACTGCTGCCGCAACGCTGGCGGGGTCTGCTCCGCCGACTTCCAATGCTGCGGTGCTGCGGTCTGTGCCAGCGGTGTCTGCGCCAACGGCGGCGTCAGTGGCCTTCCGCTCGGGTCGTCGTGCGCCGCCAGTTCGCAGTGCAGCCAGGCAGGCGGCCCCGTGGTCTGCGCCGACAACGGATTCCTGCGGGACGGAACGACAAACTGTTGCCGCAACCAGGGCGGTGCCTGCACCGGCGAGGCCGGCTGCTGCGGAGGCCTCCCCTGCGTGAACGGCGTCTGCGGCGGGACCGCGTCCGCGGGCCTGGCCGTCGGCTCCGTCTGCACCGCGTCGAGCGAGTGCAGCCAGACCGGCGGCGCGGTCGTCTGCGCCGAGAACGGCGTCTCCTCCGACGGCGCCCTGAACTGCTGCCGGAACGAAGGCGGTACCTGTGCCAACGCGGCCGGCTGCTGCGGCGGCCTGAGCTGCACGAACGGGGTCTGCAGTGGGGCGGCGACCGGTGGCACCGTGGCGCTGGGCGGGATCTGCACGGCCGCCAGCCAGTGCGACCAGACGGGCGGCGCCGTCGTCTGCGCCGACAATGGCATCTCCATCGACGGGTCGCTCAACTGCTGTCGTAACGCCGGGGGTGCCTGCACCGACGCCAACAACAGCGCCGCCTGCTGCGGCGGGCTCTACTGCGTGAATGGCGCCTGTGGTGGCGGCGCGGTGAGCGGGGGCACGTTGGCGCCAGGGGCAACCTGCACCGCGGGCAACCAGTGCTCGCAGAGCGGTGGACCCGTGATCTGCGCCGACAACGGGATCACGACCGACGGCGCCCTCAACTGCTGCCGGGCCGACGGTGGGGCCTGTACCGACGGCGCCGGCTGCTGTGGTGCCCTCCGCTGCGAAGGAGGCGCCTGCACAAGCGGCGGCACGTCGTCGGGCGGAACGCTGGCACTGCAGGCGCGTTGCACCTCCGCCGCCGAGTGCAGCCAGCTGGGCGGTCCAGTCGTCTGCGCCGACAACGGGATCGGCACCGACGGGGCACTGAACTGCTGCCGCAACGCAGGCGGCATCTGCACCGCCTCGAGCAACAGCGCAAGCTGCTGCGGTGGCCTCCTCTGCGTCAACGGGCGGTGCCAATAGAGGCACCCGCGCTCCGGCTGTGGCCGGAGGGGGGCGGGGCCGCCATCGGGTGCCCCGCCCCCGCGCGTCGTCTGGCAGCAAGACCGCACGGTCCGATTATTCTCTTACCCGTGGGCGAGCCTGAGCTGGAGTCGGGTCTTGCTCGCCGGCCCCGGACGCCGACCGAGTCCACGTGCCGTCGCCACCGCCCCATCTAGTGGCGGGGACCTACTCACGCCAGGGCGCCATTCGGGAGGTGGACAGTGGTCTTGAAGCCCGCCCGCGCGTAAGCGCCCGTCTTGAGCGCCTGCCGCAGTGCCTCGAAGCCCGGGATCTCCTCCGGTGGGCGGTCCGACGAGCGGTGCGAGAATGCTGGCGGAGCGGCGCGACGAGCACGTCGTAGTTCGCGGCTGAAGGCGCTACCTGAGTCCCCGTCTCATAGGCAGAATTATCGAGCTCAACCAGGAACCAGGGCTGCTCTGGCATGAGGCGGTCGTCCCGAAGGGCGACCGCGTGGCCGAAGAAGCAGAGATTCATCCCCCCTGAGGCGGGAACAACCCCGGTTCAGGCGCACGCCACGTGCAGGCGACTTCGCTGATGTCGTTCCGGAAATGGATCCTGCGTCACGGGAGACGAGAACCGGCGGAGTGGGCTGCGAAGCGCGCGATGTGCCCGAAGATGACCGACAACTGGTCGGGCCACGTTTCGCGGTCCTCGGCGAGGGGTAGGGCGAGGGCGAGGGCCAGCATCGCAGTGACGGCCACGGCGGCCGGACCAATCGGAGTGACGCAAACGGCGGCATCAGGCACCGCTGCCCGGATCGCGCCGACGTTCCCGCGTACAGGGCTGGGTCGGTGCTCCAGCCGATGGTCTCGTCGCGGGCGTCGACGTGCAGGTGGACGTGGACATGGACGTGGACATGGACGTGGAAGAGCGCTTCGCCGGCGTCGAGGCAGCGGGGCCCTTCGACGGCGATCTCGGCCGGCGGCTCGGGGAGTGCCGGTCGCGGCGCGACTCTGCGCGCCACTCATCGCCGCCGCGATCAGAAACGGAACCGTTCGTTCCGAGTGTCCTCACCGTGGGTTCCGTCATCGGCACCGGCGTAGCCCTATCGAGCGGCGCCACACATTGTGTAGACTCGCCCAGCCCTTGGCATTGGTTGACCGAAACACGGGACGGGGAAGCTAAGGTGGAAACGCGTCCAGCACCGCAGCCGACGCGCCAACCGAACCGTGGTCTGGACCCAGACCGTCGTGCGGTCCGGCTAACCCGTCCCGCAATGAGGGACGACGCGGCGGCGCGTCGGCCCCTGATCCCTCCGCCCGCGTGAGCGAGAGTCGCCGTGTCCAAAGGGGACGGCGGTCCCGTGACGACCGGCCGCCTGTGGAGCCCCGCCCCCCCGCACCGCACCCGTCGGCGCTGCCGGGCGTGGTCGTGCGGGCGTACGGTAAATGGTTCGAAGTTCGGCTTCGGGACGAACCGCGCGTGCTCCTCTCGACCGTCAAGGGGACACTGCGCCGGCAGCGGCTAAAGACCGACCTCGTCGCCGTCGGTGACCGGGTCTGGGTGACCGACGTCGGCGCCGACGAGGGGCAAATTGAAGCGATCGAGCCGCGGCTGCGGTCCCTGGCCCGGCTGGCGCGGCTGACGGACGACACGGAGCAGATCATCCTCGCTAACCCGGACCAGGCCCTGTTCCTGTTTGCCGTCCGCGACCCGGAACCCCACCGCCGGATGCTCGATCGCTTCCTGGTCCTGGCGGAATCCCGAGGGCTGCCAGCATTGATCGGGATCGGCAAGATGGATCTCGACGTTCCTGCCCGGCCCGGTACCGGCGGCTCCCTTGCCCGCGCGTTCTTCGCCGATTACGAGCCGGTCTACGACGTCCACTACCTGAGTGCCGTGACGGGCGAGGGCCTGGACCGGCTCAAGCAGGCGCTCGTCGGCAAGGTGACGGCCGTGGCGGGGCCCTCCGGCGTTGGCAAGTCGAGCCTTCTCAACGCCCTCGACCCGGATCGGCGGCGCGCCGTCGGCGCCATCTCGGAGGCGACCGGCAAAGGGCGCCACACCACGATCGCGACCGAGCTTCACCGGCTCCCGGGCGAGGTGGAGACCTACGTTGCCGACACACCGGGCATCCGCGCGCTCGCCCTCCAGGGCATCGAGCGCGACGACCTGGACCGCTTCTTTCCCGAGTTGCGGCCGTACTCCGACCGCTGCTTCTACGCGGATTGCACCCACCTTCACGAGCCTGGCTGCTCCGTCCGCGACGCGGTGGAGGCCGGCGCGATCCCTCCGCTCCGCTACGAGAGCTACGCCGCGCTTCGGCGAGGCGACGAATCGGAGTAGGCCGCGCCGAGGGGCCGTGCCAGTGGACGGCGGGGGACAGCGGCGGCGTCCGCAGATGCTCGATGTGGCACTGGCGACGAGAAGGTGCTGCCTCGCTCGACCCCGCCTGCCGCCTTGTCACCAACATGAATTCGGGAGCCTCGCCGGTGCCCCAGTTTCGATGGAAAGATCCCTCGCATGCTCCGAAAGTTAGGGAGGCAGTCACGCGCTTGCCGGCGCGGGGACGTCAGCGACCGCCTCTGCTGTCCGATCCCCAATCCCTACTCGTTCCATCCTTGCCCTGACACGGTCAGCTGCCGAACGTCGCCGCACGCGTGCTCGTCGATCCACGGCTTGCCCTCCGCGGTCCAGGAGGAGGGGAACAGGGCGAGGTGGGACGGCTTCGGTGCTTCGTCGACGATCCAATTCAGGAGAGCTTCGGGACGCTCGGCGCGCGGTCGATGGCCTACGGACTATCCACGCTCTGCACCAGAGACCCAGCCCGATCTGCGGGTCGTGGGGCGTCCGGCAAGGCGGGGAGGCGGGCGCCGAGCATCGCCTGCCGCCGGTCCGCGCAAGACGGGTCGAGCGTCTCGTCCGGTTCAACCAGACTCGTCGCGAGCACCGTCCGCGTGATGCTGGTCGGGGTTCCGACGGCGAGCTCCGGCCGGAACCAAGGGCGCCGGGTGGCGTCGATCGCGGCGCGGTATGGACGGCCGCCAGCGGTCGATGATGGCTGACGGCCGTTGGCGGCCGGGGGCTGGCGGAAGTCGACGACCATGAATCGACCCCGGACGAGCCCGAAGTCGAGACTGAGCGGGGCGAAGTGGCGGCCCGTCCGAAAACCGGCTGCGAGGACCACCGTGTCGCTCGCGATCAGCCTGTCGCCGTCTCTACCCCGACGGCGTGCCCGTCACGATCGGCGCGACTTGCGTACAGCCAAGTTTCACGAACACGAAGAGCGTGGCGTTCGGGTCGGCATGCCCGGACCCGGAATCGAAGGTGGCGACGGAGCCGTCGCCGGTCCGGATCTGCGGCTCGATCTCCGCCAAAATTGGCGCCGAATACCACCACTGTCTGGACAAGGAGCGCTCGATGCGCAACGACGTGAGCGTACAGCTTCGGCTCGTCCTCGGACGCCACAACCTGGAGGAAGCCAACCGGACCGGACTCCCACGCGTCGGCGCCGACCTCGTGATCCCGCGCTTCCAAGACCTAAAGCTCACGGGGGTAACCTCAGCATCAGGGACGCTTGCGTCATGGCGGCGGACCATAAGCTCGGACTTGCCGGTTGCCCCCCACCCCATGCTGTCCTCAACCCAGGAGCGAGTCGTTCCAGACGCCCCGTTCTTGGCATGCCGAACGGCAATCGACGCGTGGTTGACACCGCCACCCATAACGACTTCGTCGGACGTTCGAGCTGCTCCGTCCGACAAGACGTCTTCCGCGCACGGCGCGTTCGATCCCGGATGGGGTGGGAGTGCAACCCCCACTCGCTGCCGTAACAGTCGCGGTATCCTGAATGGCGCGATGGCGTAGAAAGGCGGCACGATGGGGGACGACGACGCTCGGCACCTGGATCGACCGGACCGGGTCGACGTCCTGATCGACTTCCTGGCGCCGACGATTGAGGAACTGCTCCGGCGTCTGGATGGGGACGAGTTCACGACCGCCGAGTTCGTCGAGGTGATGCTGGGGGACGAAAACGCTGCCGCTGCGTATCGGGAAACCCTCCGCCTCTGGGGCGAGGGGGACCGCTACGCCAAAATGGTCGTCCATGGTCAGGTGATCCCGGGCATCATGCGGCGCTCGTCGCGGGTCGAGTGGCTCGGTTTTGTCCACGGCGGCGAGGACGATTTCGGCGTGCCGGCGCGTTGGCGGCTGCTGCCATCGGTGGGTAGCGGCGGTACGACGCCGACGTCCGATCGACCATCGACATAAACCCGCCGCGCACCTACCATACGGATGTTCCCGGCGCGCAAAGCGTTCTGGCCGGGGTCCTGTCGGGACACGCTCCCGGATCGAGCGACGGAATGGACGAGACGCATGCTAACTCCCTCTTTTAGCCGGGTGGCACTCTTGAATCGGCTGCCCGATGCCGACAAGGACAAGGACCGCTCGAACGGCACTGGCCGCTCGAACGGCAGTCGGCCCAACGGGTCGAACTCCCCGAACCGCAACCAGCGCGGCAACGGTGGCCCCGGAAAATCCGGCGGCACCGGCGACTCGAGGCGACCAAAGATCCCCGCCTGGGCGATCGGCGCGCTGTTCCTGGCGCTCACGGTCTGGTACGTCTACACGACGTTCGGCCCGAGCCAGGACGAGCAGAGGATTCAGGTCCCGTACTCGGTCGTAGAGCAGCAGGTCCGCGACGGGAACGTGGCGGCGGTGACCACGACCGACACCCGGATCGACGCCGAGTTGAAGGAGTCGATCACCTTCGACCGGGAGCGGCAGGAGGTCGTTGCGAATGCGCCGGCTGACGCCGCCAATGATCAGATCGCGACCGAGGACCGACTCCGGGCGACCTTGCCGACCGCCCTCGAAAACGAGCAACTTCTGCCGCTGCTGCGCGAGCAGAACGTGCGGATCAACGCCGAGACCGGCGGCGACTCGCTCCTGACGACCCTTTTCTTCAGCCTGCTGCCCTTCCTGCTTATCATCGGCCTGATCGTCTTCATGGGCCGTCAGATGAGCCGCGGCCAACAAAACGTCTTCGGCTTTGGCCGCTCCAAGGCGCGCCAGCACGACCCGGAGCGGCCGCAAGTCACCTTCGCCGACGTGGCGGGAGAAGACGAGGCGAAGCAGGAGCTGACGGAGGTCGTTGACTTCCTCCGCAACCCGGCGAAGTACCACTCCCTCGGCGCCCGCCTGCCCCGCGGCGTTCTCCTCGTCGGCCCTCCGGGCACCGGTAAGACGTTGACGGCGCGGGCCGTCGCCGGCGAGGCCGGGGTTCCCTTCTTCAGTGTCTCCGCCTCGGAGTTCGTCGAGATGTTCGTCGGCGTCGGCGCCAGCCGCGTCCGCGACCTTTTCGAGAAGGCGAAGTCGAACGCCCCGGCGATCATCTTCGTCGACGAGCTCGATGCCGTTGGCCGCCAGCGTTTCGCTGGACTCGGCGGTTCGAACGATGAGCGTGAGCAGACCCTGAACCAGCTGCTGGTGGAGATGGACGGCTTCGACACGAACATCGAAGTGATCGTGATGGCTGCCACGAACCGGCCGGACGTGCTCGATCCTGCCCTCCTCCGCCCAGGCCGCTTCGACCGGCAGGTCACCGTCGGCCTCCCGGACCGAACCGGCCGCGAGGCGATCCTCAACATCCATACCCGCGGCCTCCCGTTGGCCAACGGCGTTGACAAAGCGTTGATCGCCCGTGGGACCACCGGCTTCTCCGGCGCCGATCTCTCGAATCTCGTCAACGAGGCGGCGCTGACCGCGGCCCGCCGCAACCGGAAGGAAATCACCTCTGCCGACTTCGAGGAGGCGCTCGATAAGATCCTGCTCGGCACCACCCGGTCCGGGTTGATGAACCCGAAGGAGCGCGAGGTCGTCGCCTACCACGAGGCCGGCCACGCGTTGGTCGCCCATTTCACCCCCGGTGCCGATCCCCTCCGAAAGGTCAGCATCGTCCCCCGCGGCCGCGCCCTCGGGGTCACCGTCCAGACCCCCGAGGAGGACCGCCACAACTACAGCCGGACCTACCTGCTCGGCCGGCTGGCGATGCTCCTCGGTGGACGCGCCGCCGAGATCACGGTCTACGACGAGGTCACCACCGGTGCCGAGAACGACCTGAAGGAGGCCGCGAGCCTGTCGCGCCGGATGGTCGGTCTTTGGGGCATGAGCGACGAGGTCGGCCCCGTCTACCTCGGGACGGGCGAAGAGCATGTCTTCCTCGGCAGGGAGATCACCCAGGACAAGTCCTTTTCCGATGCCACCTCGGAGCGCGTCGACGCGGCGGTCCGGGAGATGGTCGAAGGCGGCCTTGATCGGGCGCTCGACCTTACCCGTCGCTTCCGGGTCCAGCTCGACGCCCTCGTCGCTGCTCTGCTCGAGCGCGAGACGCTCGACGTCAAGGACGTGACCGCTATCTTTGGCCCGCCCTCGCAGATGGACATCGAGGCCGGCATCGTCCCGAAGCAGCCCGCGACCGTCGAGGCCGCGGGCGCAGCGGCCGTCGTCCAGACCGACTAGCGTTTGCGTTCACCGCCGACGTCGAGACGGCTCCCGGCGATCCGCCGGGGGCCGCTCGTTTACATAAGGCTGACTGCGGTCAAGGAGCGCTTCTTCGCGTCCTGACGGCGACCATGAGCGAACCTCTCCCGGAAGTACACCGCTCGGCCGGGCCGGATCCACGCGCCGGCGTGCTGAATCGACCGGGTGATGATCGTGGCGATCTGGCGGGGCCCTTCGCGCTACACGTGTCACTCGATCTCGTCGGGGCACGTTAGGATGTTAACCTTAGCCTCCTTGCATACGGGCGGCCTCAGACATGCAACCTAGGCGCGAGGCGGGCGTCTGCGACGAGTGGCCAGACGGCCTCCGCGGGTACGTTGGACCGAGACCGAGAGAAAGCGATGCTCCTCGCACCGTGGCGGGCGGCCTAGCGCTGGATCGTCGTGAAGCGGTGGGGGAAGCCGCCGACAGTTCGGTATCACTCAGCGAGCGTGACGACGCTCTCGACCGACCTGGACACTCGGCGGGTGAAGACGACGCGGATGTGTCCGCTGTTCCAGGCGAACCCGCCCAGCCGGTCCGCGAGGTCGACGGCGCCCACGCTGGCGAAGCGAAAAAAGGTTGACGAAGAGCAGCACCTCGACCCGTGCCGTCATCGCTTGCACCATGGGGCTGCGACAAGTGGGCGGCGCCTGCAACTGAGACGCGGGTCAGGAGAGTGATGTTATCCGTTCCCGCCGGTACGAGGGCGGCCAAGCCATCGCCACGAAGGGCAACTAGGTGCCGGTGGTCCGGCCCACGATACGGTTTCATCGAGGCGAAGGAAAACCAGAGATTGCTGCGGATTGCCTCGCGAACGAGCCGCGCGTCGACTCCCGACGCGGGGACCGCCCCTGGTCGTGGTCGCTACCGCGTCCTCCTTTACCCCCACGCTGAGTCTCCCCGGTTCCCCGTTCGGTTCTACTTGATCCGGCCAGTGTGGCGATCCTGGCGCGGCCGCTGACCTGGTGGTCGTCGTGTGCCAGCAGCCGTTGCTGCGGGCCTGATGCCGTGCGGGGCGGCGCCCCGGGACGTACACTAGCCCCTGGCTTCCAACGCGGCGGCCTGTCGCCAGACCGCGTTGGCGCCGTGGAGAATCGAGGCCGCCTTCCCGGCAGGTGTCGATGCCGGGTAGCGTCCGTGAGGGGTGTGCTCGTCGATGGACAACGTGTTCGGGCAGAAGAACGCGGGCGAAACGGCGGACGCGATGGCAAAAAGAGTGCTCACCGACGCGCGCCGGGCCTTCGGCGACGAGGTTGAGGAACCGCTGCTGGAGCGGTACGCACACGAGGCTGTTGCGTCGCTTTGGCAAGAATCGATCAGGGTCAAGACATTCGTGCCGGTGCTGGCGCTGCGCGAGATCCGCGAGATGCTCGACGGGCGGGGACCGATCGAGGTGGCGGCGGGCGTCTCGGTCGCCTAGCTGCTCTCCTTGTCCGGCCGCGCTTTGTCTGGGGCTGATGGTACGAATGGCAACACGCGAAAAGGGACGGCGCCGCACGCGTGGGGGGGACGCTGCCCGATCGCCGGAGCCGACGGAGCAGCCCGATAGTGTCACGGCCGGCCCGGCGGCCGGGACGATGGCGCCAGGACCACCCGGGACCCAGTTCGGGCTACCGGCCTTGGAGCCGGCAATGTTCATTAACCGGGAGTTGAGCTGGCTGGAGTTCAACCGCCGAGTCCTTGAGGAGGCGGCGGACCCCGCGGCGCCGCTGCTCGAGCGCGCAAAGTTTTCCGCCATCTTCGCCAATAATCTCGACGAGTTCTTCATGATCCGCGTCGCCGGCGTTAAGCGCAAGCTGGCCGCGGGCGTCGGCGATGCCGGGCCGGACGGTCGGACGCCGGCGGCGCAGTTGGGGGCGATCCGCCGTGCCACTCAGGCGCTGCTCGACCAGCATGCGCGTCTCGTCGGCGACGTCATCCTGCCGGCACTGGCCGCGGAAGGGGTCGTGGTCACTCCCTACGCAGACCTCGAGCCGGAGGCGAAAGAGGCGCTCGGGCGCCGCTTCGAGGAGGAGATCTTCCCCGTCCTCACTCCGCAGGGGATCGATCGGGGGCGGCGCTTCCCCCACGTCTCGAACCGCAGCCTGAACCTGATCGTCTCGCTCCGACTCGGGGCCGGGACCCGCTTCGCCCGACTCAAGATTCCAGCGACTTTGCCGCGGCTGGTGCCCGTTCCACCGGCAGGGGGAGCCGGCGTGATGCCAGAGGTAGGCAGCCGTTCCCTCCGCTTCGCCTGGCTGGAGCACGTCATCGCGGCGCATCTGCCGAGGCTCTTTCCCGGCGCGGAGGTGGTCGCCGCCTGCCCCTTCCACGTCACCCGCGATTCGGATATCGAGCTCGATGCGGACGACGACGGGGACGACGGGGACGACGAGATCGACCTGATGATGACGATGCGGGAGTCGATCTCGCAGCGCGCTTTCGGGCCGGTCGTGCGGCTGATGGTCGACCGCTCGATGCCGGAGGATGTCCGCTCGTGGCTTGTCGAGCACTTGCACGCCGCTGAGCGGGACCTGTACGTGGTCGATGGGCCGCTGGCAATCGACGATCTGTTCGAGCTCGGCGGTCTCGATCGCCCGGACCTGAAGGATCCGCCCTTCACCCCCGCCCCGGTGCCGGGGGTGACGGCGGTTCCCGGTGCGACCGAAGGCGACATCTTCGCCCTCCTCCGGGAGCGTGATCTGCTCGTCCATCACCCTTACCAGACCTTCGGCGCCGTCGCAGACTTCGTCCGCGCCGCCTCGTCCGACCCCGACGTGGTGGCGATCAAGCAGACGCTCTACCGGATCGGCAAGGACTCGCCTTTGGTCCCCGCCTTGGTCGACGCCCGCGACGACGACACCCAGGTCGCGGTCCTGGTGGAGCTCAAGGCGCGCTTCGACGAAGAGAACAACATGACCTGGGCTGAGGAATTGGAGCGCCACGGCGTCCACGTTGCTTACGGCCTGATGGGCCTCAAGACCCATTGCAAGGCGACGCTGGTCGTCCGCCGGGAGCCCGGCCGTCTGCGCCGCTACGTCCACCTCGCGACCGGCAACTACAACGCCGGCACGGCCCGCGTCTACGAGGACCTGGGTCTCCTTTCGGCTCGCGACGACCTGGGGAGTGACGTCTCGGAGCTGTTCAACGCCCTGACCGGCTACGCCGAGCAAGACCGCTATCGCAAGCTATGGGTCGCTCCCGAACACCTTCGACTTCGCTTTGTGGACGCGATCATGCGGGAGGTAGAAGCCCACCGCCGGAGCGGGAACGGCTACCTCGCGTTCAAGGTCAACGCGCTCGTCGACCGGACCATCATCCGCGCGCTTTACGCCGCATCACAGGCGGGCGTCACGATCGACCTGATCGTTCGCGGCGCCTGCTGCCTGCGGCCGGGGGTGCCTGGCTGGAGCGAGACGATCCGCGTCATCAGCGTCGTCGGCCGGTTTTTGGAGCATAGCCGCGTCTACGCCTTCCGCAACGGCGGCGAGGACGAGATCTACCTTGGCAGCGCCGACCTGATGGAGCGGAATCTGGATCGCCGCGTCGAGGTAGTCTTCCCGATCGAGGATCCGGCGCTTGCCGCTCGCATCCGGGACGACATCCTTCCTGCGTACCTACGGGACACGGTGAATGCCCGCCAGTTGATGCCGGACGGGACGTACGCGCGAATCGAGCCGGCGCCCGGCGAAGAGCCGTTCGATGTCCAGGCATGGCTTCAGCGGGAATACCGGCCGCCGCGGGTGCGCTCTGTCGCCTGATCGGCGACCGAGAAGGAAGCAAAGCCCCGGCTCGTCGCTCCCGGGCGCGCTTCGAGCGCACCTGGCGATTCCACGTCGGCACCTACACCCATTCCTACCTCTTCACCTCGGTCGCCGCCGGAGCTGCCCCGCGGAGCTACGGTTGTCCGGCACGCGGATTGCCCTCATCGCTCGGACGCCCCGTTTCTTGCGAAGCGACCACAAAGGGTAAACGCAGAGGCCCGCGTGGACGGCTCCACACGGGCCTCTGCATTCGATACCCAACTTGCGCCCTGCTCGGCCCGGTGCCCACGTTCCTCTCGGTCGATAAACGGCGTGGAGGAAGCTCTGCGGGCTTGGCAGGTGAGGCAATGTTAAGTGCGCCACCGCACACAGAACGCCTTGCAACCGTATCGACTCTGGAACATTCCTTGGCAGCGTTGCCCCCAGTAGGCGGCGGCGACAGTCGCGGTCGTCTCATCGCCCGCCGGCGGTGGATAACAGCAGATAAACGAGGAGGGGCGGCCCGCCTTTCGGCAAGCCGCCCCTCTCGGGTCACGTTGCAGCGCCGCGCGAGCGGCGCTGGCAACGATCTAGCCCTTGCGGACCCGAGCGGCAACACCGGCCGCGCCCATCGCCGCGACGCCGAGGACGGCGAGCAGCATGCTAGCTGCGGAGGTGCCGGCATCGGAGCCGATGCCCGTGCGCGGCAGGTTGGTCGGTGCAGCCGGCTTCGGGGCCGCCGGCGCGGCCGGAACGGCCGGCCGCGGCGTCGGGTTGACGGTGACGACCTCGCACTCCTCGTCCTCGTCGACGGCGACCGCATCGCCAGCGGTGGCGGTGTCGGTGCAGTCATCGTCGACGGCGGTGGCGTCGCCGGCGGTCGCCGAGTTGGTGCCGTCGTTGTTCGCCGTGGCGCTAACGTCACCTGCGGTGACGGTCGTGCCGGTTTCGGTCTCCACGATGTCGGTCTGGGCGCCGACGCCGGTGACCAGGCCGAAGGAGAGCAGCAGGGCTGCAACGATCGTCATGAACGAGGTCCGCATGAGTGTGAACTCCTGTCGCTGTCGCATATTCCCTCTGGCACGCGTCATGGGCACCTTCTCAGGCGCGGAATCGGTGCGGCAGTGGCTTCCCCCCCTTGCCGTTTCGGCACCGAACGCCGGTCGTGGAATCGAGGGCGCCGATCTGGGCACCTCCCCCCCGGAGCGCCGTCCCGATCCTGATCGGCGGGACGTTGACGCTAGACTAGCGTACGTTCTGCAATCACACAAGCGGTCAACGGTGATTGGGACCTGAACGGACACCTCTCGACCCCGTTCAGTGATCTTATCGCGGCCGCAGTCGCCCATTCAGGGAAGCGGGCATCGTCGGCGCGCCACGGCGTTGTCTCTCTGGAACGGCTGCCCCGTTTCCCAAGTTGGGGTAATCTGGAGCCTTTACCCCTTTTCCCGTACGCGCCCGTCCCGCAGCTCCAGGACCCGATTGGCGAGACGCTCGACGGCGTACCGGTCGTGGAGGACCACCAGCGCGGTGCCAGGGAAAGCGGCCAGCGCCTGCTCGAAGCCTTCCCGCGACGGGAGGTCGAGGTGGTTGAGCGGTTCGTCCAATAGCAGGAACGTCGCGCCGCGAAGGTCTAGCAGCGCCAGCGCCAGACGAGCACGCTCGCCGTACGAGAGCTCCCGGCCAAGGCGAAAGACCGCTTCCCCGCCGAAGAGGTAGCGGTGGAGGAACGAGCGGGCGTCCGTCTCGGAGACGGGAGCCACCGCCCGCGCCTGCTCCAGGACCGTCCGCGCCGGATCGACCGTCTCCAGTTCCTGGGCGTAGCGGCCGATGACAACGTCCGGGCCTACCTGGACTCGCCCTGCAGAGGGAAGGAGATCCCCGCCCAGGACCTTGAGTAAGGTCGACTTGCCCCCCCCGTTCGGCCCGATCAGGGCGATGCGGTCCCCAAAGCGGACATGAAGGTCGACCCCCTCCAGCACCGCCTGCTCGCCGAAGCGGACGTACACATCGCTCGCGACCACGACGTCGCGGCTTCCATCGGTGCGCTCCCCGAAGTCGACCGCAAGGCCCCACCGCCGCGCGGGCTTGTCGACGCGCTCCTCGGAGACGATGAGGCGCTCCAGCTTGCGCTCCCGCACCTTGGAGGTGCGGGCCACCTTTTTAGCGCGCCCCCGGTAGAAGTCGTGCTGCGTCGCCCCCTCCGTTCGCCGTGCCCGGGCGGCGACCGACCGCATGTCCCGCTCGATCTCGGCGATCCGGCGTTGTTGCCGCTCGTAAGCGTCGGCGCGGACCGCCGCGTCGCTCCGTTTCGCCGCTGCGTAGTCGCTGTAGCCCCCTGGGTAGGCGCTCAGCCGATGGATCGTGTCGTCGAGCTCCAGGATACCGGTCACGGTCCGATCGAGGAAGGCGCGGTCGTGGGAGACAACCAGGACCCCGCCCCGGTATGCCGCCAGGAAAGCTTCCAACCAGGCGATCGCGTTGTCATCGAGGTGGTTCGTCGGCTCGTCAAGGAGGAGCAGGTCAGGCCGATCGGCGAGGATCGCGGCCAGCCCGGCGCGGGTCTTCTGCCCGCCGGAGAGGGTCCCGAGCCGGGCGGAGAGGGGGACGCCGGCGAGGCCCAGTGTCGCCAGGAGAATCGTCACCTCCTCGGTCGCCGCGAAACCGCCTCGCGCCTCAAGGTCGTCGATCGTCGCCTCATAGGCTGCGATAGCGACGGAGGCGTCGGTGGGATCTCCATCGGCGATTCGAGCAGCGGCGTCACCCACCCGCGCCTCAGCGTCCAGTAAGGCACCAAGTCGGTCGCTTACCTGCCCGACCAGGTCCGCCAGTGTGCCCTCCGGGAGATCGGCGAAGCCCTGGCGGAGGTAGCCGACGCGGACGCCCGGCGCGAGGGAGATCGCACCAGCGTCGGGAGTATTGGACCCGGCGATGAGGGAGAGGAGGGTCGACTTGCCGGCGCCGTTCGGGCCGACCAGGCCGAGGCGATGCCCCGCTTGAAGGGAGAAAGAAACGTGGTCGAGGACGAGGCGGTCGCCATGGCGTTTCGTGAGGTCGCTGACGGTGAGCACGCGTTCCCCCGTGGCTCGAGCGGATCGCTCCTTCGCGCAGAGGCATGGGGGAGCGATGCGGTCGGGGCGGACGGCCACGCCGGCGGGAAGCCGTTCACGGGCCGGTGGGAACGCTAGTCCGTCACAGGTCGGGGACCTCCGGGGATGACGAAGCAGAACGGGGAAATGGGAGAAAAAAGGAGAATCGCGGCAGGGTCGGTCGCGTACTCAGCCGGCACGCTCCCGTCCTTCCCACTTCCCCCTTTCCTCAATGCCTACGGCATCAGCTCTTCGCCGTCGTCACCATCGATGCCCTGGGCTTCAAGCGCACTCAAGGCGAAGTTGTCAATCTCCTGCTGGAGGGCGTCGCGGAGATTGATCAGGTCGACCAGGTCGAGCCCGGCGAGGACGGCGCTGTTCTCGGGGTCGCCGTCGTCGGAACCGTTGGGCACGACGCGGAACTCGACCTCGTACCCCTCCTCGCCGTCCATCTCGCCGCCCGCTGGCGCCTCGTCCATGTAGACGTTATACGTCTCCAACCCCGTCTCCTCCGGTGTGTTCGGCCGCGTGCTGGCGGTCGATCGACGCCTGGCGGCGCTGCTGACGCCCACCCGAGCATGGTAGCAGAGCCGGCGTTGGTTGGGGATGGGCGCGGCGGGCGCGGCCACGGCGCGGCCACGCTCAGCGTCAGCCATCGGCCCCGGCGTCGGGGCCAGTGGGGTCGGAGATCGCTGCCGCAAGGAGCTGCCGGGAGACGGCGCCGGCGAGCGATCGGCGATCGAGGAAGCGGTCGAAGTCCGCGCGCTTGACCCGGTAGCCGATCCGGCTGTCGAACCGGATCGCCTTGAGCTCGCCGGCGCGGATCCAGCCGCGGACGGTCTTCTCGTGGGCGCCGATGCGCCCGGCGACGTCGGCAACGGTCAGGAGCTGCTCGCCCGCGTGGTCGGCCACGGCCCTCCCCCCTGTTCGACTACCTTCGATGCGTCGGTAGTGTACATGGCATCCGGACAGGGCGTCTTGCCATGCGTTGATGGTGGAATGGGGAAGGTGGCGTGGTCATCGTTGGGTATCACGTTAGCCGACACGCCATTATGGTTCGCCAAGTCTCGATAACGTCACACCGATGGACGGTCCATACGTCCGCTCAGATGCTCTTTAGTCCTACTTCAATTTACCGATGATCGCGATTTCCTTGCTTTTTCCCCTTCCTTCCCCTAGTGTGGGGTTCTGACTTTCCGAACGGATGAGCGGGGCGTGCTGGCGTGACCACGCGGGCGCAGCTGAGGACCGCGGCGCGCGAGCGGCTGGAGGACACCGCCTCCCCGCCGTTGTGGAGCGATGCCGCCCTGAACGGCTTCCTCGCCGACGCGGTCGCGGCCTACGGCGCCCGCTTCCCCCGGACGGCGCAGGCGCTGGCCGCCGCCGTGGCCGCCGGGGCGTTGTCGGTGCTCCTGCCGGCGGCGGTGCCGGAGGAGGGGGTCGCCGGCGTGGTCGACCCGTCCGGGCGCGCGGTGGAGCGGTTCGACGGCCCCGGCTTCGCCCCGGGCACCGGGGTCGAGCAGGGGTGGCGGGTCTGGGCCGGCGCCGTCCGTTTCCGGCGGCCGGTCCGGGCGGGGGAGGCCGGCGCCTGGACGGTCGAGTACCGGGCCGGCCGGGAGGCGGTCGCCGACGACGTCTCCGCCCAGCCGATCGGGGCCGGCGATGAGCCGATCGTCGTCGCCCTGGCGTGCGCGGCGGCCGTCGAGCGGCGCGCCGTCGAGGACGCCAAGCGGGGGAGCAGGCCGGTCGGGCTGCCCGGCCTGGCGGCCGACTTCCGGTCCGAGGCGGAGCGGCTGATCGCCGCCCGCAGGCGTCGGCTCCGCTCCGGCGTCGTGGTTCCGGCCTGATGGAGGGTCAGCCGTGGCCGTTCCGCGAACCCGGTGCGCCGCGGCCGGCTGCACCAACTTCGCCCGGGGGACGACCGGCTTCTGCCTGGCGCACAAGCGCCTGGCTGCGGAGGCGGGCGGCGACGGCGGGGGCGGCGAGACCTTCGCCGAGCGGGCCGAGCGGGAGGAGGGCGAGCGGCGGCGGCGGGCCGCGGCCGCGTTCCGCGATCGGGTGGAGGGGGGCAACTACCGCGAGCTGTTCGGCGGCAAGCTGGGCGGCCTCATGGCGCAGGCGGCGGAGGAGAAGGGGGTCGGCGACGAGCTCGGCGCGCTGCGCTTCGTCATGGCGCGGCTGCTGGCGGAGGAGGACGACCCGGTGACGCTGGCGAAGAGCGTGGCCCGGATCGCGTCGGTCAGCATCCAGGCGCAGCGGGCGCAGCGCGCGATCTCGGGCCAGCTCGCCGAGGGGCTGACCGACGCGATCACCTCGATCCTGACCGAGCTGGACGCGGGGGGCTAGGGCGATGGCGAAGGACCCCCGCGCCGACCGGCTCCGGCGGGCGATCGACAACGCCGGCCTCGGCGGTGGCGCCTCGGCGGTGGCCTCGATCGATCTCACGCCGAAGTCGGCGCACGAGGCGCTGACGCGGCAGATGGTGACCGACCTCGGCGGCGACCTCGACGAGGTGAAAGGCCGGGTCAACGCCCTGATCGGGGTCGTGCTCGGCGCCGTCCTCCTCGACGTCGTGATGCGCATCGTCGGGGCGGGCTGATGGTGGGCGCGGAGGTCTGGGAGGTGGCGACCTTCGGCTCCCGGCTCTGCGAGGGGTGCCGCTACCTCCACGGCACGCTCTGGCCGGCCGGCGTCGGCCCCGGCTCCGGCGGGGGGAAGCTGCACAACCGTTGCCGGTGCCAGCGTCGTCCGCTGTCGGCCGGCGAGTTGATCGGGGGCGGGCCGACCGGCGCGATCCGGGCGGCGTTGGGGGCGCGGGCGAACGGGCGGGCGGCGGGGGCGATCGAGGCGGAGGCGCTGCTGTTGTCGGTTCGGGCGCTGGTGCCGCGCGAGCGGCCGGAGCCGGCGCGGTGGGAGGGGGTGCGGCCGTGGGCGCGTGAGGACGATCTGGTCGAGATCGACGAGCGGAGCAGGAGGAACGGGCGATGAGCGAGCGCAACGAGGGCCAGCCGGCGCAACAGGGCGGCGAGCAGCCGGCGGAGACGACCCGGACGACCGTGACGGCGACGGAGACGCGGGTCGAGCAGCCCCAGCCGGTCGCGATCGGCGCCGAGGACCTGGCGACGGTGCGGGAACTGACGCTCCGGGCGCACCCCGACGTCGTCCCGGAGCTCGTGACCGGCGCGACCGTGGCGGAGATCGTCGCCTCGGTCGCGCCGGCGCGGTCGGCCTATCAGCGGATCGCGGACGGGGTCCGGCAGGGGGCGCAGCCTGCCGCGGACGCGGTCGCCGCCGCGGCGACGGCGGCGGCGACGCCCGGGGTGGGCGCCGTGGTGCCGGTCGTCGTGGCGCCGCCGGTCGTGCCGGCCGGCGGGGCGGCGAGCGTGGTCGACCCGGCGGACATCCCCGCGACGGACAAGATCCGGCGGGGGGTCGCGCAGCGGCGGCAGCGCGGGGCCGGTCGGTAGGACGGGCGCGGTATCTCTGCCGGCGGGGCGCCGGCCGGTAGGTTGGGGGACGGAGGGCCAGGGCGATGGCGATGACGAAGGCCGAGGCGGCCAAGCTGACGAACGACATGCTCCTGCGGGGCGTGATCGAGACGGTCGTCAAGGAGTCGCAGCTGCTCCAGCTGCTCCCCTTCATGCAGGTGACCGGCACGGCGGTCTCCTACAACCGCGAGGCGACGATGCCCGCGGCGCAGTTCTACGACGTCGGCGACACCTGGGCCGAGGCGACGCCGACCTTCACGCCGATCACCGCGGCGCTGAAGATCATGGGCGGCGACGCCGACGTCGACAACTTCCTGCAGGCCACCTACGCCGACCCGAACGACCTCGAGGCGGAGGTGATCGCGAGCCGCGCGAAGTCGGTGGCGCACCTCTACAGCGAGTCGTTCGTGACCGGCAACGCGACGACCAACCCGAAGATGTTCGACGGGCTGGTGCGGGCGATCCCGGCGGCGCAGACGGTCTCCCCGGGCGCGAACGGCGGGGCGCTGACGCTCGACCTGATGGACGCGACCGTCGACCTGATCAAGCCGGGCCGGCCGGACGTCCTGATGATGAGCAAGCGGTCCCGCCGGAAGCTCTCCGCGCTGCGGCGCGCGAGCGGCAACCTGCTCGAGACCGACGTCAACGACTTCGGGCAGCGGGCGCTCTTCTACGACGGCATCCCGATCGTGGTCGACGACTTCGTGCCCGACACCGAGGCGAAGGGGACGGGGACCAACCTGTCCAGCATCTACGCGCTGCGCTTCGGCCAGGGCGTCGGGCTGATGGGCTTGGAGCACGGCGGCATCCAGATCGAGGAGATCGGCGAGCTCGAGACCAAGGACGCGACCCGGCACCGGATCAAGTGGTACGCGGGCCTGGCCCTCTTCTCCGAGCTGGGCGTCGCCCGGCTGGAAGGGATCGCGGCCTAGGCCGGTCTCCGCGGCACCGGGGTCTCCCCCGGCGTCGCGGCCCGGTCGCCGGCCGCCCCCGTGGGCACAGCCACGCCGATCCCGAGCACGCCGCCGAGCGGGCGCGACCCGTTCGAGCGGGACAGGTCGCGCCGCGACTCCTACGAGGCGATGCGGGCCTTCTTCGAGGGGGAGCAGTGGGAGGGCGCGAAGCGGCGGCCGCGGGAGACGCGGCTCGTCGTCAACTACTCGCGCGCCCTGCTCCGCAAGGTCGTCAGCTACGCCCTGCCGGACCCGGTCACCTTCAAGGTGCCGGCGCCGGAGCGGACGGGGGCCGAGGGAGAGGCCGTGGACGACGCCGGGTCCGCGGGGGACGGCGGGACGGGGGCCGGGCCGGTCGGCGGCCCCAAAGCGCCGGACGTCCCCCGGACCGGGCAAACCCCCGCCGCCGCGCTCGCCAACCGGGTCGAGCGGCGGCTGGCCGAGCGGCTCGACGAGCTCGACGCCGACCGGCTCGACTTCGCGCTCCTGATGGACTCCTCCGTCCTCGGCGACGGGGCGATGAAGGTGACCTGGGACACCGCCGCCAAGCGGCCGCGGATGGCCGCCGTCGACCCCGCGACCCTGATCGCCTGGTGGAGCCCGGACACGCCGACCGAGGCCTACCGCGTCGCGCAGCACTACGGCCTCACCGGCCACGCGATCGAGCGGCTCGGCTGGGCAAGGCCCGGCGCCCTGGATCGCGACAAGCTCTTCCCGGTCGTCGAGGACTGGACCGCCGAGTCCTGGACCGTCACGGTCGCCGGGCAGACGGCGCGGGAGGGGGAGAACCCGTACGGGTGGCTTCCGTACCTGGTCCTGCCGAACAACCAGAGCGCCTCGGCCTTCTGGGGGGAGAGCGACCTGGTCGACCTGGTCCCGATCTGCCGCCAGCTCAACACCCGGATGGGGGTACTGGCGGACCTCCTGGACCTGTCCGGCGCCCCGATCGCCGTCCTCGAGAACGTCGACGGGACCGACGGCGTCAGCGTCGGGCCGGGTGCCAAGTGGGAGCTACCCGAGGGGGCGAAGGCGTACCTGCTCGACCTCCTCTCCGGCGGTGGCGTGGGGCTCCACATCCAGTACGTCGAGGAGCTCCTGCGCTCGCTCCACGCCCTGGCGGAGACGCCGCGGGCGGCGTTCGGGGAAGGGGGCCGGGCGATCGCGGGCGCGGCGTTGGAGGTCGAGCTGCAGCCCCTCGTCCAGAAGGTCAAGCGCAAGCGGCGGGGGATGGGGGCGCTCCACCGCCGGCGGAACGCGATGCTCCTGGACCTCGAGGAGCGCTTCGGCGGGGCGCCGATCGGGGGCCTGCGGCGGACGGTGCCGGTCTGGCCGGCCATCCTGCCGAGCGATCGGGAGGCGGAGGCGCGGGTCGGGGCGCAGCTCGCCGCGGCGATGATCCGGTCGCGGCGCTCGGTGGCGGCGGACCTGGGCGAGGAGGACGCGGACGGGGAACTGGCGCGGGTGATCGAGGAGGCGCGGCTGCTCTCGGCGGTCGTCGCGCCTCCGGCTTCCGAGGCACGGAGGGCGGCGGAGGAGGGAAGCGGCGAAGGCGGCGAGGATCGGGGCGGCGGAGAGGACGGGGCCGCCGACGAGGGGGAGCGGGAGCCGCGGTCGCGCACCGCCGGGGAGGAGCGCGGGGATGGATGACGCGGTGCAGTCCGCCGAGGTGGCCGCCGCGGCCTGGGTGGCGTCGTTCGGGGCGTCCGTCGACGCGCTCCGGGCCGAGCGGGGCCTTCCCGCCCTGGCGGTCCTTCCCGTCGACGCGATCGGACCCGCATCCCTGCCCGCGGCGCTTGGGGACGGCGGCGACCTGATCGGCGGCGGGTCCTTCGAGGTGGCCGGGACGGCGGGGCGTGGCCCGGAGGCGGTCCGCTCCTACACCTGGCGGGACGGGGCGGCGCGGTTCGGGATCGTCGTCACCGAGCGGATGCGGGCGATCGCGATCGGGGGTGAGGACGGCCAGGGGTCGATGTGGGGCGTCTGCGTCGCCCTCTTCGGGACGCCGAGCGCGCGGCGCCCGGGCAAGGGCGGCGCCCGGGCCACGCCGGCGGTGGCCACGGTCGGGTGGGGTGACGAGCGGGCTCGGCGGGAGGGCGGCGCCGCCGACCCGATCGCCCTGCTCACCGGGTTGAAGGGGGTCTAGGGCCATGGCGACGAGGGCTGCGGGTGCCCGGCGAACGGCCGGGGCGGGGCGGTTCAAGGTCGGCGGGGCGCCGATCGGCAACCTCCTGATCGTCGGGGTCGTCGGCCTGGCCTGGCTGCTGCTGGCCGGGGCGACCACGTCGGCGTGGGTCGGGTGGGGCGAGGGGTTCGGGCCGTTCCGGTGGCTGCGGACCGACACCGGCCCGGCGGGGCGGACGGCGGTGATCTGGGCGTGGGCCGGCTTCGGGGTTGCCTACTTCGCCTGGGCGGTCCTGGCCGGCTGGCGGCATTGGGCGGAGCGGCCGTGGTGCTTCGGGTGGGTCTTCTCGGGACAGCTCTGGTGGCTGGCGCTGCTGGGGTACTCGGCCGTCGCGCTGACCGCGGGGAGCGACCTGCGCTTCGACGTCCGGGAGCTCGTCATCCGGGTGATGGCCGGGCTGACCGCCTTCCTCGCCCTGGTCGCCTCGCGGGTGCCCTCGCCGGCGGCGCCGGGCATGCCCGGGACGGCCGCCGACGAGTGTGACGCGACGGAAGGGGTCTGACCGTGGGCGTCAAGGCGACCGGACCCGTCGGCGAGGTCAACCGGTACCGGGCCGCCCAGGGGGCCGGCCTCGCCCTGCTCGAGCGGCACCCGATCCTCGAAGCGGCCGCCCAGTGGAAGGCCGAGGCGATCCTGCGGATGGCCGCGGCCGACGCGGACGGACCGGCGCTCCACGGGGCGGGGGGCAAGAGCGCCGAGCGGAACAAGACCGACCACGGCTACCCGCCGGATTCGCCGGGCTGGGGCGAGATCGTCGCGTGGGGGCCCGACACCTTCGCCGGCGCGATGGCGGTGTGGCGGAAGAGCCCGCCGCACGACGGGAGCCTGCGGCAGCCGGTCTTCCGGGCGATGGGGGTCGGCTTCGCGGCGGGGACGGCGGGCAACGGGCACCCGCACAACGTCTGGGTCGTCTGCTTCGGCTCGGTGACCGGCGGCTCCGCGGCCGACGTTGGGGCGGAGAAGGCCGGGCAGCGCGGCCGCCGGCGGGAACGGCGACGGGTGCGACGGGAGGATCGGCGAACCGGCCGAGCGGGCGGCGGGGCCGGCGACGGGGATCGGGATGGCCGTGACGGTGGGGGCGACGCCGTACCTGCGGGGGCGGCGTCGACGCGCGTTCTGCCAAGCGGCCCGATCGAGACCATCCGGCCGAACGGGCAGCCCTTCGGCACCGACTGGGACGGCGCCTACCGCCACGTGGGGATCTTCCGCGACGCCGAGCAGGAGTTCGGCTTCCCGCTCGAGGTGATGATCGGCATCTGGCTCGTTGAATCGGACGCCACCCACCAGCGGGCGGACGGCACGGTCGTCGTCCGGAAGGCCGACGACTACGACGCCAACCCGGCCGTGGGCGGTATGCAGGTGAAGCCGGCACATCATGCGTGGCGGCTCCCCGGCTGCGACCCCTACGAGCTCCGGGACAACGTCCGCCTCGGCTTCAAGATCATGGCCGACGCGACGGCCGAGCACGGCACCTGGCAGCGCGGGTTCGGGGCGGTCTACTTCCCCGGCGACGACCGGCAGACGGGGACGACCCGGGCGGGCTACGTCGCCTGTGCCGAGGCGCTTGTCGACGAGCAGGCGGCGTTCGCTCGGAAGGGCGCGAAGGCCGTGGCCGAGAAACCTCGGCGCGACGCCGCACCAGGCCCGGTGAGCGCGAAAGGCGCGGGCGAGATCCCGGCCGGCTGGACCCGCTACGACGTGCCCGGCCTACCGCGGCCGATCGCGCTCCCCTTCCCGCTCGAGGTCGCCCTGATCGGGAAGGGCCAGACGAACCAGCGGCCGGGGATCGCGATGCGGCCCGACCGCTACGTCCAGCACCAGACGGGCAACCGGCGTCCGGGCGCGGACGCCGACCATCACCGCACGTACCTCGAGGACGGGGCGCCGGATGATGCCGGCGCCTCGCAGCAGCTCTCCTACCACCTGACCGTCGACGACCGGAAGGCGATCGTCCTGATCCCGCTGGACGAGGTGGCCTGGCACGGCGGCGACCAGGGCGGTCCGTGCAACACGCGGGGGATCGCCTGCGAGCTCTGCATGCACGAGGGCATCGACGGTCCCAAGGCGCGGGAGAACGCCGCGATCCTCTGCGCGGAGGTGATGGACGCGGCCGGGATCGGGAGCCTGAAGCCGCACCAGGCGTGCGCGGGCAAGTTCTGCCCGGAGGAGATCCTGGCCGAGGAGGGCGGGTGGGAGGCGTTCGTCGGCGACGTCGGGCGCCGCCGGCGGGAAAGGGGCTAGGGCGATGAACGACGCAACGCGGCGGGCGCTGCGGACGCTCCTGCAGGTGGGGATCGGCTTCGTCCTGGCGGGGGGCCTCGCCGAGGTCGTCAACGCCTACGCCGACGAGTGGGCGATCGCCGGGGCGAACCGGATGCTCGTGACGGCGGCGCTGACGGTCGCGGTCACCTTCGCGCAGAACTACGCCGAGGACCGGGGCGCGATCCCGGCGATCGGCAAGGCGCCGGCGTCTGGCGGGGCGAACCCCGTTCCCGACGACGCGGGTCCCTCGTAGTGGAGCGGGCGGCGGCGGCCCCTACGCGCGACGAGCTCCGGGCCGCGCTCCAAGAGCTGCTCGCGGCAACCGCGGCATTGCTCGACGGCCTCGTGTGGAGCCCGGAGGCGCTTCCGCTCGCGCGCCGGCTCGGGGCCGCGTTGGAGCGCATGCACGAGCTCTCTGGCTCCGGTACGGCAGAAGGGGGCCGGTAGACGATGCCCCAGGCGAGCGACGTGGAGATCGCCGGCGCCGGCTACATGCTGGCCCCGGGCGACAAGAGCTATCGACGGCACCAGGCGGGGGCCTTCGCCCGTCGGTCGGGGCGGGTGGAGCAGACGGCTTTCCGGGGCGGGGGGCGCCAACCTTTCCAGCTCGGGGGGGAGCTCGAAAGCGGTTGGGACGGTCTCGGGGTCCGCTCGGTCTACGGCGGGGCGGGGGTCGAGCCCTGGCCGGCTCGCTCCGAGTTTGTCGATACGATCGTGGCGCTGCCGGCGCCGGATCAGCGGGCGAGCGCGGTCGTGGCGGGTGATCGGGTCTACGTGGCGATCGGCAACCGGCTGTACCGGACGGCGGGGCTGACCGCGGCCAACTGGCAGGCTCTGGCGCTCATGGCGACCATCCAGACGACGGCGACGCCTCCGGTGGCTATCCCGATCCTCGATCTGCTCCGGTACAAAGACAATCTCATGCTTCTCCACGGGCCGGGCGGCGCCAACTTCGATATGCGGATCCACAACGTGGGCACCAACGCCACGGGGGTATGGGTCACCGGCGAGCAAGGCATGGTCGGGGTGGGCTACAAGGGTCAGTTCCTGTTCGGTCCCGGCATCGCGCAAAGAAAGGAGGAGCTCCGGCTTTCGCTCGACCGCTACGATGGGGCGATCCAGTTCAAGAAGCGCAACACGGATGCGCCGATCGTCCGGATGGCGGCGGCGTTGGGCGGGGTGGTGGCGGCGTCGCGGTCGGCGCTGCTGTTCTTCAACGGCGAATGGGACCCGGGATCGGCGACGCCGGCGGTCAACCCGTCCTGGTCCGGCGACCTGCAACCGATCGTCTCCCACGGAAGCTGGACGGCCGAAGACGACTTCACGTTCATGCTCTCCTACCTGGGCCGGGTCTTTACCTGGCTCGGCGGTCGGGTGGTGGTGCTCGACCAAAGGGGCGAGACGCAGGGGCTGACGCCGATCGGGCCGGAGGGGCGGGCCTGCTACGGCGCCGCGGTGGCCGCCGGTTGGCTCGTGGTGGCGCTGGTGGCGCACGACGGGGCGTCCGAGCTGTGGGGCCACGATGGGGCCGGCTGGTGGCGCATCAGACGGGAGGCTCCGGGCGGCATCGTGCAGCTGTGGCCGGCGGCGCTGGCTGGGGTCGGCAACCGGGACCTGCTCGTGTTCCGCTCGGGCTCGGCAACGTACGACCTCTACCGGCTGATCGGTCGAGCGGGGCTGCCGGCCTACGCGGACGCCGGCGAGTGGCGGAGCTCGCTGCTGGACGCGGGCGACCCGTCGACGGCCAAGGGGTGGCTGGTGGTCGGGGCGTTGTTCGCGTCGCCTGAGGTGCGGGGCGCGACCGGCTCCGTCGACCCGGTCGGGATCGCGCTCGACTGGTCGACCGACGCCGGCGCGACGTGGGTGCAGGCGGCGGCGGCGACGGTGACGCCGGGGCGGTCGTTCGTGCTCTCGGCCGCGCTGCCGGCGGCGACGTCGTCCCGACATCTTCAGCTGCGGGCGCGGTGGAGTTCCGTGGCCGATTGGGCGCCCGTGCTCTCCGGGGTGTGGGCGGATTGGGCGATCGACGACGCGCCGGCGCCGCGGCGGCACTGGAGCCTGAAGGTCTCCGCACGGGACCGGCAGATCCGGCGCGACGGCGCGGCGGAGGCGCGGAGCGGGCACCGGCTTGCCGGGGACCTGTGGGGCGCCTGGGCGGCCCGCGCCGTGGTCGCCTTCAAGGACGTCGATTTCGACGCCGAGCCGGTGACGCGCCAGGTGCGGATCGCCGACATCTCGGAGGAGATCCCCAAGGGGGGGGACGCCGGGCGGTGGGGCGAGAGCGTCGTGGCGCTGACGCTGATCG
>CADCWL010000020.1 GCA_902806405.1 uncultured Thermomicrobiales bacterium
GCGCTGCGCCGTCGCGGGGTCGTCATCGGCGCCCCCCTGTCGTCCGGATTCCGCGCCCGCCCGGGGCCTTCCCGCCCGGCCCGGGACGATCGCAAGCGGCACGGACCTCGAACGGCAACGGCGGCGGGAGATGGTGGGAAAAGGGGGCTCGGCGCGGAACGGGACGCCACCTTTGGCGGGAAGGGAGGGATTCGAACCCTCGGAAGACATATAATGCCTTCAACCGCTTAGCAGGCGGCCCCATTCGACCACTCTGGCACCTCCCCGTGGTCTGGTCTCTTCGGTTGTGGCGCCCGATCGGTGGTCCGTCTACGCGTGGACCCGCCGAACCGCCGCCGAGCATCGGCTAAACTATAGCCTGGGCGGTGCCTCCGGGCAACGCCCGTGCCCGGGGAGATGGCGGAGCGGCCGATCGCGCCCGTCTTGAAAACGGGTAGGGGTTCATCGCCCCTCGTGGGTTCGATTCCCACTCTCCCCGCCGCACGTCGGGAGGCGCCCTCCGCCCCGCTCGGCCGTCAGGGCGCCTCCTGCTCCCCGAGCGCCTGCGCCCGCGCGATCCGGTAGCACTCGTCGGCGGCGGCGCGGCCGTCGACGAAGAGGACCGCGATCAGGTCGCGCATCCCCTGGACGTAGCGGCCCGAGGCGTCGGCCCGTCCCCGCGACGCGGGGACCGGGAGCGGGCTCCGCTCCGCGCCGTCCGCGGCGCGTACCCGGAGCCGCTCCTCCTTCCGGATCGCGTTCGCCAGGAGCGCGATCGCCATCCCGCGCTGATCCTCGGTCATCGCCGTCGGTGCCATACCCCGTTCCCCAAGGTCGGCGGCTCCCCGCCCATCCGCCCGCGCCTATCCCGTCCGCGCCGGCCCGATCGGCGGCTGCGGCCCGATCACCTCCTGCCCGCCGAGATAGGGCCGGAGCACCTCCGGCACGGCGATCGTCCCATCCTCGCGCTGGTACTGCTCCATGACGGCGATCATCGTCCGCGGCAGGGCGAGGCCGGAGCCGTTCAGGGTGTGGACGAACCGGGGCCGCCCCCCACCCTCGGGGCGGTAGCGGATGTTGGCGCGGCGGGCCTGGAAGTCGAGGAAGTTGCCGCAGGAGGAGACCTCCAGCCACTCGCCAGAGCCGGCCGCCCAGGTCTCCAGGTCGAGCTTGTCGGCGGCGGAGAAGCCGAGGTCACCCGTGCAGAGCTGGAGGGTGCGGTAGGTCAGGCCGAGCCCCTGGAGGACCGCCTCGGCCTCGCCCAGCAGCCGGCGGTGCTCCTCGCTCGAGCGGTCCGGGTGGACGAGCTTGACCATCTCGACCTTATCGAACTGGTAGCCCCGCTTGATGCCGCGGACGTCGCGCCCGGCGGAGAGCTGCTCGCGGCGAAAGCAGGCGGTGTAGGCGACGTGGTAGATCGGGAGGAGCGCCTCGTCCAGGATCTCCTCCCGGTAGAGGTTGGTGACCGGGACCTCGGCGGTCGGGATCAGCCACTTGTCCTCCTCGGCGTCCCGGAAGAGGGCGTCGCCGAACTTGGGGAGGTTGCCGGTGCCGACCAGCGTCTGCTCCAGGACGAGATAAGGCGGATAGACCTCCTGGTAGCCGTGGCGCTGGGTGTGGAGGTCGAGCATCCAGGCGATGAGCGCGCGCTGGAGGCGGGCGCCGTCGCCCCGGAGCACGTAGAAGCGCGAGCCGGAGATCTTGATCCCCCGCTCGAAGTCGATGATGCCGAGCGCCTCCGCGAGCTCCCAGTGCGGCTTGGCCGGGAAGGAGAACGCCGGCATCGCGCCGTGCTCGGCGACGACGACGTTGGCCGACTCGTCCGGGCCGACCGGGACGTGGGGCAGCGGCAGGTTCGGCACCCGGAGCAGCGCCTCGTGGAGCTCCGCGTCGACCCCCTTCACCTCCTCGTCGCGGGCGGCGATCCGGTCGCCGAGCTCCCGCATCCGAACGATCATCCCCTGCCGCGCCTCGGCGTCTTTCGTCCGGCCGACCGACTTCGAGCCCTGGTTGAGCTCGGCCTTGAGCGCCTCGTTCTCGGTGACGAGGGCGCGGCGGCGCCCGTCGAGCGCCAGGATCCGGTCGATCGGGGCGTCGGCGTCGAGGGTCGCCAACGCCGCCTTGATCTGCTCCGGCTGCTCCCGGATGAGACGAAGGTCGATCACGCGAGGTCTCCTTGTCGGATCCCGCGACGGGATGGGCGGCCACCCGCCGGTCGGGATAAACGCGGCGACGCCCCGCGGGTGAGGCGGGGCGTCGCACGGGCGGGCGGCACGGGCCGCGCGCGGTCGGCGCTCAATTCGGGCTAAAACTGAGTCCGTGGTTGAGGCCGTGCATCCGGCCGACCGGCTCGAAGCCGGGGAGGAATTTGGTCCAACCCTCGGTGACGGTCTCGTCGAGCCGGCGCTCGATCGTGTAGTACTGTCCGGCCCGCGGCTCCCGCGGCTGGGAGCGGAGGGTCATCCGGCAGTCGCGCAGCGACTTGCCCCCCTTGCGGTGGTTGCACGGCTTGCAGGCCGACACCAGGTTCTCCCAGGTGTGGGAGCCGCCCTTCGACTTGGGGACGACGTGGTCGATCGTCAGGTCGTTCCCCTGCCGGCCGCAGTACTGGCAGGTGTAGTGGTCGCGGATGAACACCTCCCGCCGGGTCAGCTTGACCCGCGGCCGCGGTCGGTGGATCAGGTAGACCATCCGGATCACGGAGGGCGACGCGAAGGCCCGCGACGGGGTGGTCACCGTCGTCGGGTGGGTCTCCAGCACCTCGGCCTTGCCGTCGAAGACGAGGACGATGGCGCGGCGGACGTTGCAGACGTTGAGCGGCTCGTAGTTCTGGTTCAGGACCAGGACGGCTTTGTGCACCCTGCCGATTCCTCAAACCGGTCTCGCCGGTCTCAGGGTTGCCGCGGGTGACCCTCGCACCAGGCTCCAACGCAACCGTACGGAGCGATCGTCTCGGCGCCGCCGCCGACCGCCCCGGCACCGTCGGGCGGCCGAGCCGATTGCGTCGGCGTTATGTGATCTTAGCATGGCGGTTTTGGGCCGGACAAGACCGCGAGCGAGCCGGTTGCGCTACGGTTGCTGACCCCGGCGGACGGCGTCCGAAACGAGCTCCGCGGGGTGCCCAAGGCTCCCTCGCTCCGAGCACCGACGGCTCGCTCAGCCGCCATGCCGCGCCGGGGAGGCCACTGGCTCCCCCCCGGCGATGAGCGGGGGGACAGGGGCCAACGCCGCTCTCCCGTCCCCTCCCCAAGCGGGCGAGACAGCGGCACCGCGCTCGGCGCCGCCGCCTGGGCCGCCGGCGGCGTCCTCCTTCCCATCCCAACGGGCACGCCCGCCGCTCGGACCGGCCGCCAGCTACCTAGTCCGCGGCCAGGCTCGCTTCGCCCAGGGCGGGGCGGAGGTAGGCGCCGGTGTGGGATGCCTCGACCCGGGCGACCTCCTCCGGGGTCCCCTCGGCGACGACGAGGCCACCGCCGTTGCCCCCTTCGGGGCCCATGTCGATCAGCCAGTCGGCCGACTTGACGACGTCGAGGTTGTGCTCGATGACGAGGACGGAGTTCCCGCCGTCGACGAGGCGGTGGAGGATCAGGAGCAGCTTCTCGATGTCGGCGAAGTGGAGGCCGGTGGTCGGCTCGTCGAGGATGTAGAGGGTGCGACCCGTGGCGCGGCGGGAGAGCTCGGTAGCGAGCTTGACGCGCTGCGCCTCGCCCCCGGAGAGCTGGGTGGCGGGCTGGCCGAGGTGGATGTAGCCGAGGCCGACGTCGAACAGGGTCTGCAGCTTGTTCTTGATCGCCGGCACGTTCTGGAAGAACACGACCGCCTCCTCGACGGTCATCTCCAGCACGTCGGCGATCGAGCGGCCCTTGTAGAGGATCTCCTGCGCCTCCCGGTTGTAGCGCCGCCCGTGGCAGACCTCGCAGGGGACGAAGACGTCGGGCAGGAAGTTCATCTCGATCTGGATGATCCCCTCGCCGCGGCACGCCTCGCAGCGGCCTCCCTTGACGTTGAAGGAGAAGCGGCCCGCCAGGTAGCCGCGCGCCTTCGCCTCGGGCAGGGAGGCGAAGAGCTCCCGGATCGGGGTGAAGAGGCCGGTGTAGGTGGCGGGGTTCGAGCGGGGGGTGCGGCCGATCGGGCCCTGGTCGATGTCGATCACCTTGTCCAGGTGGGCGATCCCGTCGAGGGCGACGTGGGTGCCCGGTTTGGTCCGGGCGCCGTGCAGCTCCTGGGCGAGACGGCGGTAGAGGGTGTCGGTGATCAGGGAGCTCTTGCCGGAGCCGGAAACGCCGGTGACGCAGGTGAAGGTGGCGAGCGGGAAGCGGACCGTCACGTCGCGCAGGTTGTTCTCGGTGGCGCCGCGGAGGGTCAGCGCCTTGCCACTGCCGGGGCGGCGCCGGCCAGGGGTCGGGATCGCGCGGCGGCCGCTCAGGAACTGGCCGGTCACCGAGTCGGGGTGGTGGGCGATCTGCTCCATCGTCCCCTCGGCGACGATGTGGCCGCCGTGCTGCCCGGCGCCGGGGCCGACGTCGACGATCCAGTCCGCCGCGCGCATCGTCTCCTCGTCGTGCTCGACGACGATCAGGGTGTTGCCGATGTCGCGCAGGCGCTCCAGCGTCCGGATCAGGCGGGCGTTGTCGCGCTGGTGGAGCCCGATGCTCGGCTCGTCGAGGATGTAGAGGACCCCCATCAGGGAGGAGCCGATCTGGGTCGCCAGCCGGATCCGCTGCGCCTCGCCGCCGGAGAGGGTGTTCGCCGACCGCTCCAGGGTCAGGTAGTCGAGGCCGACGTCGACGAGGAAACCGAGGCGCTCCCTGATCTCCTTGAAGACCTGGCGGGCGATCAGGAACTCCCGCTCGGAGAGAGGGGCGGACGCGTCCTCGGCCGGATCGCGGGCGAGGTCGGCGAACCAGTCTCGGGCGACCCGGATCGGGAGCCGGGTGACATCGACGATCGAGCGCTCGCCGACGCGGACGGCGAGGACCTCCGGCTTGAGGCGGGCACCGAGGCAGACGGGGCAGGGGCGCTCCGACATGTACCGCTCGATCTCCTCCTTGACGTAGTCGGAGTTGGTCCCCTCGTAGCGGCGCCTCAGGTTCGGGACGACCCCCTCGTAGGCGACGTCGTAGGAGCGCATCCGGCCGTTCTTCGACTTGTAGCGGACGGTGACCATCTCCCCGTTCGAGCCGTAGAGGAGGGTCGCGATCAGTTCCGGCGCGAGGTCGCGGACGGGGACGTTGAGGCCGATCCCGTAGCGCTCGGCGACCGCGTCGAGGAGGGCGGCGTACCAGGCGGTCCCCTCCGTACCGGCGCGGAGCCAGGGGACGATCGCGCCCTGGGCGATCGTCAGACCGCGGTTCGGCAGGATCAGGTCGGGGTCGAACTCGCGGGTCGTGCCGAGGCCGGTGCACTCCGGGCAGGCGCCGTGGGGGGAGTTGAAGGAGAAGTTGCGCGGCTCGATCTCGCTCAGGCCGACGACCCCGTGCACCGGGCAGGCGAACTTCTCGGAGAAGACCAGCTGCTCGCCGTCGACGATCTGGGCGGCGGCGAGGCCGCCGGCGATCTTGAGCGCGGTCTCCATCGACTCGATGACGCGGACCCGATCCGGGTGGTCGGCCGGGTCGACCCCCTCCTCGTGGCGGACGACGAGACGGTCGACGACGACCTCGATCGTGTGCTTGCGGGTCTTGGCGAGCGCGGTCACCTCGTCCAGGTCCTTGACCTCGCCGTCGACGCGGACCCGGACGAAGCCCTGGCGGCGGATCTCGTCGATGACGCCCTGGTGCTCCCCCTTGCGGTCGCGGATCACCGGGGCCAGGATCATGAGCCGGGTGTCGCTCGGGAGGGCGAGGAGCTGAGCGGCCATCAGCTGGACCGACTGGGCGACGATCGGGCGGTCGCACGTCGGGCAGTGGGGGTGGCCGATCCGGGCGAAGAGGAGGCGGAGGTAGTCGTAGATCTCGGTGACGGTGCCGACCGTGGAGCGGGGGTTGCGGCTGGTCCCCTTCTGGTCGATCGAGATCGCGGGCGAGAGGCCGTCGATGTGGTCGACGTCCGGCTTCTCCATCTGGCCGAGGAACTGGCGGGCGTAGGCGGAGAGGCTCTCGACGTAGCGGCGCTGGCCCTCGGCGAAGATCGTGTCGAACGCGAGCGAACTCTTGCCGGAGCCGGAGAGGCCGGTCAGGACGACGAGCTTGTCGCGGGGGATGTCGACGTCGACGTTCTTCAGGTTGTGCTCGCGGGCACCGCGGACGCTGATCCGGTCGTGCTGGGGCATCGGGGGGTGTCCCTTCCCTCAAAGGGCGGTTCGGGCACGCGGCGGGGGTGTCGCGGAGGCAACCCGAACATGCGATCGCAAGGGGCGAGTGTACCACGGGGAGAGGGTGGACGTACACCCCCTTAAGGAGACGGTAAAGGTTCCGAGGCGGGGTCGGCCGTCACCCCCGGCCCCTTTTCACCGCAAGGGGAGAAGGGGGCACTTCCAGAGGCGGCGGGAGCATGCCTCGGCGGCAGGAAGCAGCTCGCGGGTTGCCGGTTGTCGACCGGCTCAGGTGACGGTCTCGGCGGCGCGGCGCGTTCGCCGCCCGGGGTTTGAGGTCCGGGATTCGAGACGGGAACGGAGCGGGTTGGGCACCCGGGGTTCAAAACCCCGGGCAACAAGAACGAAGCCCCTTCAAGGGTACTGGAGCGGTCGGTCGAGGGCGGGCGCTTCCCGCGGGGGGGTGGAGCAGGGCGCGGTCGGGGGCGGCCCGATTGGTCGCTGGGAGAAGACGGGCTCGGGATGACCCACGTGGGCGCTCCGGGGGCTTGGTTGACGGGGGAGCCGACACGGGCGCGGCCCCGGGCTGCCAAGGCCCGAAGCCGACGCCGGCCGTGCCGCTTGCCTCATTAGTAGACCATGCGTTCGTTTTTGTCACGCCTCTCGCGGGGACGGTTCCGGCGGGGCAACAATTGGAGCCGGCGGATCTCTCGGTATTTCCAGGGAAGCCGGGATTGGCGGTCGCCTCCCGGTGGGGAGGAGGGGCGAAGGGCTATGGGGTCGGAGCACCGTTGGTGGTGAACGGGGCGACGTCGTCGTCCACGAGGTAACCGACATCGTCTGCGACAAAGAGGAACGTCGTTGGCTGGAGGAACCCGTCGTCGAGGGAGCCCTGCGCTTCGAGCGGCTGGTTGCTGGTAACGACGACGGCCGCGACCCGACCATCGTGAAGGACCCGGACGTCGTCGATGCGGCGGGGGAGGAACCGCTCCCCCTCAGCGAGGGAGGCGGGGATCGCGATCTCGGCGTTCCCGCGGATCGTGATCCCGAAGCGGAGGGCGAACCGGTGCAGGCCGTTGTCCGTAACGAGGGCGAACTCCCGGCGGAGGTCATAGGCGTTGAGGCAGGGGTGGTACTCGCAGACGTTCGCCACCACGGCGACGACCGTCCGCGTTGTCGGCCGACTCCCCTGCGGCGCGGGGAATGGGGGTGGCTGCGGGGGGCTCCGGGTGGCCGGCGGCGACCCCGACGGCGCTGCGAGGTCGGCGGCCGGCCGAGGCGCGACGCGGCACTCGGTCGGCGGCGCCGCGTCGGGGGTGGCGCCCGTGACGGGGGTGCCCGCACCGCTCGGGGCCGAAAGGTCGGAGACCGCGGGCGGTAGGATCCGTCGGATCGTCTCCTCGTCCGGGCCGCGCGTCTCGTCGTCCCCGGGCTCGACGTTCAGGCGCCGGGCGAAGCCCTCGCCGCCGCCTCCGGGGGAGATGGCCTCGAAGACGAAGGCCAGCTTGTTGCCGCCAACGGTATGCCAGGCGCCGGGTAGGCAAGTCCGTCCGCGTCGGTCGCGAGGGCGGCGGCGTCGGTGAAGAAGGTGGAGAGGCGGCCGTGGTTGCCCTGCGTGCGCCAGGGGCCGACGGTCGGGTGGGCGGCCGTGGCGGCGGGGGTCGCGTCCTGGGCGGTCACCCTCGTCGCCGGGCGGCGGCCGAGCCGGTGACGAGCGCCGCGAAGACGACGGGGACGAGCATCGAGGGTCGTCGCATGCTGATCTCCCAACGGGCGGATCGCCTGCCTCGCCACGATCGCGGGCCATCGAACCCCGTTCCCTCAGGGGTGCGGGGGAACGACGGGACGGCCGTGACCGAGGGGGCTTGCGTCCGGCGCGCCGTTTGCCTCGCCTCCGGGTTGGGTCCGGCGAGCGGAAAGGGGGCGCGCCGCCTCCAGCGGAGCCGTGACCTCGCCCTCCGTTCTGGTTCGACCGTCCGGGAGGCGACGACCGCGTGACCGCGCGCGCTACGGGGACGGCGAAGCGGGGCCGGGCTCCCAGGCGATCTCGTCCAGCAGGTACCGGCCGTCCACCTCGGAGAAGACGACGAGGAGCGGGACGGGCCCTTGGTGGGGGGGCCGGGTCTCGATCCGCGCCACGACGCGGCCGTCGGGCAGGAGGCGGACGTCTCGGATTGCAGGGGCCGCGGCGCGGTCGGCTTCGGGCCACGGCGTCGCCGGCGTGGCCTCCAAAGCAGCGGGGTCCTGGCCCCAGGGCTCGGACCCGGCGGCGGGAGCGAACGATTCCCGGATCAGGCGGTCGGTGTACAGGGCCAACACGCGGAGACTGTCGCCGGCGTTGCCGCACGCCGTCCACTCGCGCAGCGTCGCCGAGACGGCCGAGACGGTCCCGGAATCGGCCGGCTTCCCCTCGTTCGGGTCGACGGCCGTGAGGCTCGCGACGGGTGACGACCGCCGCTCCCTTGCCAATTTCTCCAACGCCCGGACCTCGCCGACGGTACGCGGCACCACGATGCACTCGGTTGGCTCGGGGATCGCGGCAGTGGCGGGCGTCCCGGTCACGCCGGCGTTGCCCTGCTCGACCAGGGCGACGAAGGTCAGGCTCGCCTCGCCGACACGGGCGGTGATCTCCCAGCAACCCGCGCTCGGGAATACCAGGCTCGCAGGGAGGAAACCATGACGGGTGGTATCGGAAACCGGGGACTCGCCCGAGACCGGGAGCGGCCGGTCAAGGCGGCGACCGTCCCCCGCGAGGGCGATCAGCGGCGGAGCGACGGCGTCCAGGCGGCGGCCGGTGACGCTGAGCTGGCCGGGGGCGAGCCACCACCACGGCCACTTCATCGCGAGCGATCCGTCCGCCCTGATGCTGCCCGAGCCGCCGTGTCGGAACACTACCCGCCCCTCGGGCCAGAGGGCGGTCCAGACCCCGTCCCGTCCGTGGTGGTCGGGGGAGGGGTTCTCGGTGGGAGGGGTGTCGCCGTTCGGCAAGGTGACCGGGCAGGGGAACGGCGGAGAGGCGGGAGTGGCGACCGAGGTCGAGGTCGCGCTCGGTCCGGTCGGCGCCTGCTCGAGACGGACGACCGCCACGAACGCGATCGTCTCTTCCCCGACGCGACCGGTCACCTCCCAGCAACCGGCGGTCGGGAAGATGAGGCGGAGCGCTTGGAACGCGAGCACCCCCTCGCTTGCGGCTCCCGTTAGCGGCTCCGCCCGGAGGGGCGTGGCCGGTGCGTCGAGACGCCGCCCTTCGACCACCAGGCGCGTCCCGGCGCGTGGGTCCCAGTACCAGGGGAACTTCATGGCCAGCTCGCCACCGGAAAGCACCCAATGCGGCGGGATGGGGACGACGCCGTCGTCGTAGATGATGGTCCGAAGCTTGGCGGTGCCGTGGTTGCCGGAACGCTGCCCCGGGGAAGACGTGCCTTCTCTCGGCAGGGTGACCGGGCACGTGGCAAGCACCGGACCGGCGGCGGGGGTCGACGCCGCGGAGCCGGATAGCCGCGTCGCCGCGACGACCAACCGCTCGAGGTACTCGCCCGTGTCGTAATCGAACTCCCCCCCTTCCGTAACGAGCGTCAACTTCTCCCCGGGTGAGGACCCGACGATGCCGGTGCCGAGTTCATCGGCGGCGTAGTGGCGCGTGGACGTGACGTCGTAGAAGAAGACAGTCCCGTCCTCGGCGGCCACCTCGATCGAGTCCCCCGGCATCAAATCGTCAAGGCCCCAGAAGACCGCCGGGCCGGTATCCGGATGATCGACGTCGCCGACGAGGACGGTATTGCCACCCGCGCCGAGTGGGGCAGTGTCGTCGTACCAGGAGACGACATCCGGTCCGGCCGACGGGATCCGGCGGACCCCGCCCCCGGCGGAGACGGCTTGCACGGGCGCATCGACGTCGATCGCGGCGATCCGGAGCCGGACGGGCACGTTGGCCGGCGTCGGCGTCGGCGTACCCACCGGGGCATCGCTCGCCACGAGCCGGCTCGGCGGTGTCACGGACGGGGAAGGCGGCGCGGTCCGATTCGCGGCCACGTAACCGCCGACGACGGCGAGGAGCAGGCAGGCAGCGGCCACCTCCAGTGCCGGCCACCACCGAGCGGGTCGGTCGGGCCGCGTCGGCCGCGGCAGAGACGCCCACCGCGACCGGCCGTTCAACGAGGCGGCGAGCGGGGCGCGGGGCCTCCTCAGCGGGGCGAGGGCGACGTGGTCCATGAGCGACGCCTCCAATCGTTGTAGGTAGAGCGGATCGGGGCTGGGCGCCGGGTCGGCCGCGTCGAGGGCGTGCAGGCGCCGGGCGGTCACGCCGACGTCGTGGTCCACGAGACGGTCGGCAGGAAGGGGCGATCCGGCGACGAGGTCGTCGAGGAAGCGGTCGAGGCGGTCGTGGTCGAGGGCGTCGTCAGCCGGCACGGCGGGTCTCCTCGTGGTCGGGCCCGCCGAGGAGGCGACGGAGCCGGCCGTAGGCGCGGAACTGGGCACTCTTGACCGCCCCCGGGCGCTTGCCGAGGACGCGGGCGATCTCGGGACCGGTGAGACCGGCGAGGCGGAGCTCGACGACGCGGCGCTGGTCCGGCGGGAGGCGGGCGAGCACGGCCTGGACAGAGCGGGTTTCCTCGGCCGCGAGGGCGTGGTCCTCCGGGGACGGTGCAGCGTCGGTTGGCTCGGCGACCGAGTCGAGGGCGAGGGCGGGTCGGCGGCGGCGGTGGGCGTCGACGACGACGTTGTGGGCGATGGTGAAGAGCCAAGCGCGGAACGGGCCCCCACGGAAGCGGGGCAGGGCGGCGATGGCGAGGGCGAAGGTCTGGGCGGTCGCGTCCTCGGCCGCCTCGTGGGAGCCGAGCCGGCGGTAGCAGTAGCGGTAGACGGGGACGGCGTAGCGGGCGTAGAGCGGGGCGAAGGCGCGGCGGTCCTCGCGCGCCAGCGCGATCTGCGCGGCTTCGTCATCCGGCGGCACGGGGTTGGCGCTGGTGGACGTCTCGCAAGGTGCGGGCAAAGCGCCCCTCCTGATCCGGACACGCGCAATCGGAGAGGAGAACGCGGGACGGACGCAAAAGGTTCTGGGTGGGAGGGCGTCACAACGAGGACGGGTAGGACCGTTGGGGAAACCCGGGCGTCTCGGTTCGCGAGGGTGCCGTCTCGCCGGTCTGACCCCTCAGAATGTGGCGGCAGCGTCGGGGCACGCTCGGTGGAGCGGGGGCCCTCCCTTCGCGATGACGCGGTAACGCGCCGGCTCCCGAAGGGGGCCCCGCAAGGCCAGCGCCGGGCACCGATCGAGCGGGAGGGTTGGCGAATGGAGAAGGCGCGGGAGCGGGCGCGGCGGTTGGCGCGGGAGTCGATCGAGCGCGGCGACCCGACCGGGTGGTTCGAGGCCTTGTACGCCGCGGCGGGCGGCGACGAAGGGGCGGTGCCGTGGGCCGACGAGGTGCCCAACCCGCACCTCGTCGGGTGGCTTGAGCGGGCGGGACCACGGCCCCCCCGAAGCCGGGCGTTGGTCGTCGGCTGCGGCCTGGGGGACGACGC